>DASUTO010000044.1:0-11526 GCA_036374555.1 Chitinophagaceae bacterium | reverse complement strand
AGTTCCTGTTATATTTTGACCGTTCCTCTATTTTTGTCAAATGTTTTTGATTCAAAGCAGCCTCCTCCACCAGTTAGAACAATGGGATCAATGGCTTTTCATTCAAATAAATAACAATCAAAGCAATTCCTTTTTTGATGGTGTAATGCCTTACCTGCGCATTGCCTACTTCTGGGTACCGCTTTATTTGTTTCTGCTTGTTTTTATACCAACAAATTTCAAGGGCCGCGGATGGTGGTGGTGTGTCATTTTTCTTTGCACGGTTTCTCTTTGCGACATGACCAGCAGCAAACTTGTAAAAGAGGCATTTGAGCGCTGGCGGCCCTGCGCTGATCCAAATTTCTTTCAATACGTACGACTACTTGTAGATCGTTGTTCTGGCACTTATAGTTTTACTTCATCACATGCCGCCAATCATTTTGGAATGGCAACATTTATTTTTATCACGTTGCGACCGGTTATTGGAAGATGGGTATGGATCGCTTTTCTATGGGCCGCAGCGATTGGCTATGCCCAGGTATATGTTGGCGTGCATTATCCTTTCGATATTTTAGGCGGCGCTGCTATCGGTTTCGCTTTCGGATGGCTGCTGGGTACATTCTTTAACAAGCGATTCAGATTCGTTAACTTCGAATAAGAACCAACTTCACTTTAGATGGAAATATTCATATTGCTGGGACTTATATTGATCAATGGATTATTTGTGATGACTGAAATTGCCCTGGTGTCGGCCCGCAAAGCAAGATTGGAAAATATGGCGGCAAAAGGAGACACGTTTGCCCGCAGAGCTCTCGACCTTTCTAACAAACCCGAAGTATTTTTATCGGCTGCGCAAATAGGTATTACGTTGATCGCAATTTTGACCGGGGTTTACTCTGGCGAAAGATTTAGTGTTTACCTTGTTCCGCTGTTCAAACGGATAGGTTTCTTAAGTGATTATGCAGAAGGCATTTCTCTCACAATTGTTGTGATCATTGTTACATTTCTTTCCATACTTTTTGGAGAATTGATCCCCAAAAGATTTGCCTTATTAAGAGCAGAGAAAATAGCCAAGCTTATGGCGGGTCCTGTTTTGGTTTTTGCAAAAATTACCCACCCGTTTGTTTGGCTGCTCAATAAATTAAGTACTTTTTTCTTTTTCATTTTCAATATAAAAAAATCACAGGATGATGCGGTAACTGAAGAAGAAATTAAGACGATGATCTCCGAAGGAACGGAAGCGGGAACTATTGAAGAAGAAGAAAGAGAGATCATTGAAAGAGTGTTTCATTTGGGCGACAGGAATATCACTTCACTGATGACCCATCGCAGTGATATTATCTGGTTCGATCTTGAAGACACTGAAGACAAGATAAAAGAAAAGATTGTTTCTGAGCCGCACTCTGTTTATCCGATTTGTGATGGAGAAATAGATAATATCAAGGGCATCGTTTCCATTAAAGACATGTATGTAACTGATGACAGGGTCAAGTTCAAGGATGTGATGAAGCCGGCTATGTTTGTTCCGGAAAATAACTCCGCCTACCAGCTACTAGAAAAATTCAAACAAACAAAACAGCACTCCTGTTTTATTGTTGATGAATACGGAACGATGCAGGGCCTGATCACTTTAAATGACATACTGGAAGCCATAGTTGGTGATATTCCACAGCCTGATATGACTGACTATGAAGTAACAGAAAGGGAGGATGGAAGTTTTCTGGTTGATGCACAAATTCCTTTTTATGATTTTCTTTCCCGCTTCGATAAAGAACAATGGATGCATGAAGGCGAACATGAATTTGATACACTCGCCGGTTTTATACTACATGAACTCGAACGCATTCCCCATGTTGGTGATAAGTTCGACTGGAAGGGTTTTAAATTTGAAATAATGGACATGGACGGGCACCGCATTGATAAAGTGTTGGTGGATATCAGTAAGGAGTTGAGACAAGAGATGGATTGAGTTAATTTTTTGTCATGCAGGCTTGACGCCGTTACAATATAATAAATCGTCGGATTGAGTGATTAATTTTCAATGCTTGTTCTTGATAAACTTTATTTATAAGGTCATAAAATTTATGTATTACATGCAATCGGCACAAATCCCCAAACTTTGTGTACAAGGCTAAAAATTCACAAATGGATATCAGCATTTTTATAGACAAAACATATAAGCCAGAACAAAAAGACCTGGTCTCAGCTCTTGGAAAGACTTATAATTTGTGGCAAGACATTGTTAATTTAGTCTACCTCAAGTACCCAAATGCAATAAGTGACTGGAATTTTCCAGGACAAAAATATGGTTGGAGCTTTAAAATTAAGGACAAGAAAAGGGCAATCATTTATTTACTACCAAGAGATAAACGATTTATGGTCGCATTCAATTTTGGTCAGGAGGCTTTTAAAAAAATTATGGCCAGCAATATCTCCGAAGAAATAAAACATAGCCTGAAATCTGCAAAAGTTTATGCCGAAGGTCGGGGAATCAGAATTGAAGTTAAAAATCAAAAGCCACTCAAAGATATCAGTCAGCTAATTGACATTAAGTTGGCTTTTTAAAATATGAATTACGCCACATCGCCTGGCCGTACCCTTAGACTAATTAAAATCAGATCACCCCGTTGCCAGATCATCCAGAAAATATTTCTCTTTGTGACAAGGGTATTTTCAAGATCACTCCACCTCATAATCTTCCGGCAGCATATTAGCCAATCGTTCATATCCCCAGATACCATCATAAAAAACCCGTAGCGGTGTAAGTAGTATTCCTCTTTCAGTTATTAAAACTGGTTCTTCACGCAGTCGCAAACCCGTAATGGTACCCTTAGGAGGCTGACCACTTAAAAAAGCTTTTCGCATTATTTCTAACTTCAGGTCCGTGTTGTTTTCGTAAAAGATGCGCCAGCCATCATGAACCTTTAATTCATAAATACGATAAACAGAATCTGAATACAAACGGATCATACTGTCTTCAATAGCCCTGGTTGACAGTTGCATTCCTGAATTACTTTTTGGCGAAGGCTTTTTCAATTTGATCGTATCCTTTTTTTCTTTTTGCATGTTAGTCAGCTGGTAAACTGTAAATCCTGCTTTTGCCAATTGTTTATTTACAAGGCTGCGGAAAAAATGAATGGTGCTGCCTTCATAAGATTGCTGTCGTTTGCGCAGCCATTTCTTTTTTGTTTGTTCATCTTTGCCCCAGTCAACAAAACGTGTATAGCCATAAAAATAAGCGGCGGTGCTGGCTTTGTTATAATAAAATTCAAGCAGGTCGAAATGAATTGTATAACCAAGTTCAGGGTTTTCGATCACCAATGCTTTTTCTGTATAGGCCACTATTTCATCTTTAGTTTCTCCTGTAGCAAATTGAACTTCCCCGGTGTTTTTTATTTGGCAATGCTCTGCAGCAACACTGACTCCGAGCACATATTTTTTAAATATTTCCAGGTAATGTTTTCTTAATTCACTGGTAAGAACAAGCACTTCACGCAATACTTGTTCCTTTTTATCGAGCTTGAAAAGGATGCGTATGCCTGTTGTTTTTATTTCACCCGAATAAAGTACAGGATCATACCCAACATAAGATGTGACAACTTCATAACGACCAGACGCGAAAGGGCCCAATTCAAAATTGCCGTTATCATCTGTAATAGATCCAATAGTAGTGTTGTTAATATACACGCTGGCTCCTTTCAAAGGAAGTTGGGTTTCGGCATCAGTTACCCGGCCCCTGATATAAAATTGTTGTGAAAAAGAGTTTTCTATAAAGAGCAAACAGACAAGAAGTAATGAGATCCTGGTCATTATCGTAAAACTAAAAAGAAAACTTAGAATCTATACCGCAGTAGAAATTCGGGTAAAATTCTCAATTCAAAATTCGATCGTGGCCGCAGTGGCAGGATAATCCAGCTTTGTACTTTTTCTTTCACCTTTAACGATCACATGTATAATATTCACCTGGTCGGTAAAAAGATCATGCATAAGATTGATCATTAATTCAACTTTTTTTACAGAAGCAATATTATCTACCTGCACATAACTGTAAACAGCTTCCGCATCTTTTTCAAAACCGAGATATGAAAATGTCCCGGCTTTGCCATCAACTGAAACGCCAAGATGAGAGAAAATATATTTTTTTACCACCGAATCCATCGCTTTCCTGTCAGGCGGATTGATAAGATCGACCCTTGTTTTGTAATTCTGGGTCAGCACTTTTTCAAAATCATCAGTAAAAATCTTGCAGCTGATCTCAAGTGTCTTATCAGTTGCGTTGTGGTTGATTTCCACCACACTTACATGGAATGGATGAGAAGCCGGAACGCCCGCAGATGACAGTATAATTCCCAAAACCGGAATGAGCAACCATTTATAGAATGATGAAGCCATTAAAACAATAGTTTTTTTGTTTACAAAAGTCCGGCTTATTTTCATGCCCGATTCATTTGAGACGTTAAAAATAGGACAAGGGTTCGAAGAAAGCTTTCAAATATTTATGAGTGATTTCGGTTTTTATTTCAAACTAGGCTGGGAACATATTATCAGTAAAGGAGCTTTGGATCACCAGCTGTTTATTTTGGCGTTGGCAGCTATTTATTTATTAAAAGACTGGAAGCAGGTATTGATCTTAGTAACGGCTTTCACCATCGGCCATAGCATCACCTTAGCATTAAGTGTTTTTGACATTATAAGATTCTCGGCAAAGTGGGTGGAATTTTTGATCCCCTGCACCATTGTTTTTACAGCCACTATCAATCTTTTTCAAAAAAGTTTTACACCAAGATCTGTACGGATAAATTATTTCCTGGCTTTGTTCTTTGGATTGATACATGGAATGGGTTTTGCGAACAGTATTCGTTTTATGCTGGCTTCAGATCAATCGATCGGCTGGGGATTATTCGGATTCAATGTTGGATTGGAAGTTGGACAAATTGTAGTTGTGCTGGGTATACTTTTATTTTCAACAATACTCATCACATTGTTTAAAGTAAATAGAAGGGATTGGGTGATATTTGCGTCCGCCGGAGCTCTTGGATTGTCATTGAAGATGGCCTTGGAGAGATTACCTTGGTGAGTTCTGAGTTTTTTAGTTCGGAGTTCAGAGTCCACCACTCCAAATTGTAGAAAGCTTATTATCCCCCGCGGGCGGGGACGAATGTTCAAACAAAGGAAATATTCAAGAGGGGGTTGGAAAAAGTTGAATAGAATTACCGAACGTACAAGTGAGTGCCACAATCCGGCCCTAAGCGGGACCAGATAGAATTAGTAAACTCTGTAAAATACTCCTATGCTATTGTTTTGGAGTACAGGTATAATAAAAAATAAACAAACAACATCACATGAAAAAGTTTCTTATTGGTTGTGCAGTGCAGCTATTAGCCTTCAGCTGTATCATGGCACAAAACACACAAAACAATCCCAATAGCAATCATGGGAATAAGTTTGAGCAGTTGGGTACGATCCTGCCAACGCCAAACGAATATCGCACTGCCAGTGGTGCGCCGGGTCCAAAATACTGGCAACAGCGTTGTGACTACGACATCAAATGTGAGCTTGATGAGAAGAATCTTAAGCTGACAGGTAGTGAAGTGATCACTTATTTTAATAACTCGCCAAACCAGCTTACTTATTTGTGGCTTCAGATGGATGAGAACCAGCACAGCTCAAAGAATAATGCCAATTACCAGGATGGTAGCAATATGCCGGGTAGAATGAATGCAGCCGCTATTGAAAGAGCAATTGATAATGCTCTTCCAAACGATTATGGTTTTAATATTATCAAGATCGTTGATGCTGCAGGTAAGCCATTAAAATATACCATCAATAAAACAATGATGAGAGTGGAACTTCCCACTGTATTGAAAGCTGGACAAAAATTTGTTTTCACCATCGATTGGAATTATAACCTGGCAAATCGTCAGACCAAAGGTGGTCGTGGTGGGTATGAATTTTTTCCTGAAGATGGTAACTATCTTTTTACAATGGCACAATGGTATCCCCGCCTTTGTGTATACAGTGATTTCCAGGGTTGGCAAAATCACCAGTTCACAGGTCGCGGAGAGTTTGCGTTGACATTTGGAAACTTTAAAGTGCAAATGACAGTGCCTGCTGATCATATCATCGGTGCAACCGGCGAATGTCAGAATTATGCACAGGTATTAACACCTGCGCAAATGGCTCGCTGGCAAAAAGCACAAACAGCCAAAGATGTTGTAGAAGTTGTTACACTTGATGAAGCAAAAGCAGCTGAATTAAGAAATCCGAAACAGATTGCTTCGGCTTCGCCTCGCAAGAAGACGTGGATCTTCAAAGCAGAAAATGTCCGTGACTTTGCCTGGGGAAGCAGCCCGAAATTTGTTTGGGATGCAATGCCAGCTTATGTGGAAGGAAAGAAAGTAATGGCAATGAGTTTGTATGGCAAAGAGGCTTATGGCCTGTATCGCAAGTATTCAACAAAGGCAGTCGCACATACAATTAAAACTTATTCCAAATTCACTATTCCTTACCCCTACCCTGTTGCACAAAGTGTGGAAGCAAGCAATGGTATGGAATACCCAATGATCTGTTTCAATTTTGGTCGTACAGAAAAAGATGGCACTTACAGTGAAGGAACAAAGAATGGAATGCTGGGTGTTGTAATTCATGAAGTAGGTCATAACTTTTTCCCGATGATCATCAACAGTGATGAACGTCAATGGAGCTGGATGGATGAAGGCCTTAATACATTCGTTGAATACCTGACCGAAGAATTGTGGGATAATAAATTTCCTGTAACCCGCGGACCTGCCCATACGATCATTGATTATATGAAATTGCCAAAAGATCAGCTCGAGCCGATCATGAGTAATTCAGAAAACATCATTGGCTTTGGCCCGAATGCTTATTCAAAACCTGCAACAGGTCTGAACATTCTTCGTGAAACTATTATGGGTCGTGAGTTGTTTGATTATGCCTTCAAAGAATATGCAAGACGCTGGGCATTCAAACATCCTGAACCTGCTGATCTTTTCCGTACCATGGAAGATGCAAGCGGTGAAGATCTTGACTGGTTCTGGAGAGGCTGGTTCTATGGCATTGATGCATGTGACATAGCTTTAGATACAGTAAAATATTTCAGGCCTGATTTTACGGTAACGAATCCTGTTAAAGACACAGTGTTATCAAGAAAAATTCAAAAGCCTTTGGTAAATACATTTGAAGATGTTTCAAAGATCCGCAACAGGGAAGATAAGAATGTTACTTTCCAAACTGATGCAGATACATCGCTTCGGGATTTTTACTGGAGATATGCAAGAGGAATGGAGCCATATGATTCTGCCAGCTACACGATCAAGAGCACGGCCGGTAACCCTCCTGTTGATGAAGCAACAAAAGAAAAATTGCAGAATAAACATTTTTATGAATTGAAGTTCTCAAACAAAGGCGGTCTCATTATGCCGGTTATTATAGAATGGACCTATGCTGACGGAACAAAAGAAGTTGAAAAGATACCTGCGCAGATATGGAGAAAGAACGAGAAAACATTTACCAAAGTGTTTATAAAAGATAAACAAGTAACAGGAATCAAGCTTGATCCAATGAGAGAGACAGCAGATATTGACGAATCAAATAACAAATGGCCAAACAATATAACCCAGCCTTCTAAATTCACTGTTTTCAAACAACAAGGCAATCCATTTGCACCAGCGGGCACAAAGAACCCAATGCAAAATTCGATAGAAAAGAAAAAAGCTTTCTAAAGACCCCAAACGCCGGAAGGGCTCAACTAAATTAAAAACCATCCTGATAATATCAGGATGGTTTTTTTTATTGGCGGTAATTATTTGAAAGAGTTAATCATTTAATTTTAGTTCGGCTAAAACTATTTACATGAAAAAATCATTCTTCTTTTGTCTCTCACAATTAATTGCTATAGGCTTTCTTTCAGCCCAGGATATTAAAAACAATGCGGCTTCCAATCATGGAAATAAATTTGAGCAGTTAGGGAATATCCTACCAACAGGCAATGAGTATAGAACGGCAAGTGGCGCACCCGGCCCAAAGTATTGGCAGCAACGTTGCGACTATGATATAAAATGTGAACTTGATGAAAAAAATCTGAAGCTCACCGGAAGCGAGACCATTACTTATTATAATAACTCTCCTGATGTGCTTCCCTACTTATGGATTCAGTTGGATGAAAACGAGCATAGTTCAAAAAACAATGCGGGATATCAAAATGCCAGCAGTTTGCAGCCGAGAGTAAGTTCAGCAATGGTTGACAGGCTACCTTCCCCATCTGACAAAGAATTTGGAGTAAACATTGTAAAACTTACAGATGCAACCGGCTCTCCCATCAAATATTTAATTAATAAAACAATGATGAGAGTTGACCTCGCAACTCCATTAAAGCCCGGTCAGAAAATGGTTATGAAGATCGACTGGAACTATAATATTCCTGATCGTTTTGTTCAGGGTGGTCGCGGCGGTTATGAATTTTTTCCGGATGATGGCAATTATATTTTTACAATGACGCAGTGGTATCCGCGCCTTTGTGTTTATAGCGATTTCCAGGGCTGGCAAAATCATCAATTCACCGGCACGGGTGAATTTGCGCTGACATTTGGAAATTTTAAAGTGCAAATGACGGTACCAGCCGATCATGTTGTTAGTTCTACAGGTGAATGTCAAAACTATGCGCAGGTGTTGTCTGCAGCGCAACTGGCTCGCTGGCAAAAAGCACAAACAACAAAAGATATTATTGAGATAGTAACGCTTGCTGAAGCAAAAGCCGGTGAATTAAGAAATCCCAAACAGATTGCTTCGGCTTCTCCCCGCAAGAAAACATATATATTCAAAGCGGACAATGTTCGTGATTTTGCATGGGGCAGCAGTCCAAAATTTGTTTGGGATGCATTGCCGATCACCATTGAAGGAAAGAAAGTAATGTGCATGAGTTTTTATGCAAAAGAAGCTTACCCGATCTACAGAAGATATTCTACAAAAGCAACTGCACATGCAATAAAAACCTATTCAAAATTTTCAATTCCATATCCCTATCCTGTGGCACAAAGTGTAGAAGCTGCCAATGGAATGGAATATCCAATGATCTGTTTTAATCCGGGTCGTGCTGAAAAAGATGGGACATACGATGAGAATCAAAAAAATTCAGCGATCACCGTTATCATTCATGAAGTGGGACACAACTTTTTCCCGATGATCATCAACAGCGATGAACGCCAATGGACATGGCTTGATGAGGGATTGAACACTTTTGTACAAACGGTGGCTGAAGAACTTTGGGACAATAAATATCCGGCATGGGGTAAAGCTTATATCACGGCCGATTATATGAAGCTGCCGAAAGATCAACTCGAGCCGATCATGACGAACTCAGAGAACATCAACCAGTTTTTTACCAATCAGTATATAAAAACCGCTACCGCTCTTCATGTGTTAAGAGAGACGGTCATGGGTCGTGAACTTTTTGATTACGCATTTAAAGAATATTCAAGGCGCTGGGCATTTAAACATCCAACACCTGCAGATTTTTTCCGCAGCATGGAAGATGCAAGTGGTGAAGATCTTGATTGGTTCTGGCGCGGATGGTTCTTTGGCATTGATGCAGCGGATATGTCCATTGATACGGTAAAACATTTTAAACCGGAATTTGCAATGGGGGGAAATCAGAAAGATACCGTCGTTTACAGGAAACTCGAACAACCAAGAACGCCGAGGTTTGATGATATATCAAAAGTCACGAACCGTGAAGATCAAAACATATCTTTTCAAACAGATGTAGATACATCGCTGCGTGATTTTTACTGGCGTTATGCGAGAGGAATTGAAAAATATGATTCAACGGCTTATCCTCTTCAAACAAAAACAGGAACGCCGCCAATGGATGATGAAACAAAAGCAAAGATCGCTGGCAAGAATTTTTATGAAATTAGTTTTACTAATAAAGGAGGTTTAGTAATGCCGATCATTCTTGAATGGACCTATAAAGATGGAACAAAAGAGTATGAAAAGATCCCTGCACAGATCTGGAGAAAAAATGAAAAGAGAGTTACAAAAGTTTTTGTGAAGAATAAAGAAGTAGCCGAAGTAAAACTTGACCCGATGAGAGAAACAGCAGACATTGATGAAAGCAATAATACATGGCCTAAAGAAATCGTGCAAACAAAATTCCAGGTGTTTAAGGCAGCGCAGCAAGGTGGCAGAAATCAACCGCAACCCAATAACCCGATGCAGAAAGCGGAAGAAAAGAGGAAGGCATTTTAAACCCCCTGTCTCCGCCACGGCGGAGGAACTTAGATTGATTTTATCCTACTTATATTGCAAAAGAAAAAGCCATTTCGCTGAAATGGCTTTTTCGTAAATATTTAATTGAGATTTTCGATTTTAATACCCCGTTTGCCCATCTCTTGTCTTCACTTTCTTTTTACCTGCATTCTTTTTTTCGTAATCAAGAACTGCTTGAGGTTTTGCAGTTTTTTTACCAGTAGTATCAGACTTCGCTTTTGTAGTTGAACCGGTACTTATATCAATTGGTGCAAGCTCATCCTCCACAGAGCCGGCAACAACTAATTTATCAAGTTTATATTGTTCTGTTTTTATAACCGTTCCAAGATCCTGGTCAAAAAATTTCCAGGTGCCATGACGAAGTGTATGACCATCTAATTTTATAACATCTTTCCGAACAACTTTAGTAGGATCATTCAACCCGTAAACATCAACCGTGTCATAAGGATTATCAGGGTTCACGGCTTTCCAGCTTTCTTCTCGTACCGGTTGCCCAAATGGATTATAATACATGCACCGTCCGTTCTTATTTCCCCAACGATAATTTTCTATTGCCAGCAGATCGCCATCTAAAGTGAATTGTTGCCACTGCCCTTCTTTTTTATCATTGATATAAACGCCCTGCTCTTCATAACCTTTTTCACCACGAAGTGGCGGCAATTCATTTACCCAGCGGCCTTGTTTCATTCCTTTCATATCTACACAATTCAGGGTATCACCTTTTACTCCGATCTTATAAGTTTTACACTGGGAATAGCTGTTGATGGAAATCAAAAGAATAATAAATAGGATATAACGCATAGTTTAGTAAGTTTGGAAAGTCCTTAATGGATATTTCGCTACCAAAATTAATAACGAAAAACGACTGATTTTATGTTTCACCTGTTAAATTTTGAGCACATTACACATTATTCTAAACCGCTGCTTTTCATTAGCCTGCTAGCTAATTTTCACATCATCACAATAGCACAAATCGCTCCAACCTCTGCAGAAGAGAGAATGAAGGCGGTGCAACAGCGAAAAGAACTGGAGAAAAGGTCCGTATTGAATGATATTACCTTTCGCAATATTGGACCGGTAACAATGAGTGGAAGAGTTTGTGATATTGAAGCAAATCCCGAGGATCCCACCGAATTTTATGTTGCTTATGCATCCGGTGGTTTGTGGTATACAAAAAATAATGGTCTCTCGTTTAAGCCAATTTTTGATTCAGTTGATATAATTACAATTGGTGACATTGCTGTTGATTGGAAGACAAAA
>DASUTO010000043.1:0-3821 GCA_036374555.1 Chitinophagaceae bacterium | reverse complement strand
GAGAATGTACGATTACTGTTGAAAGAGAGGCTTAGAATTGTTGACACTTAGACTCTCTTTTTCCTAGTACCTATTAGCCCGCTACATTATACTTCAATGCTTAAGTATTACCATATCATTTTAGTTCTTCTTCTTTTTTTTGACGCAAATTTATACGGTCAGGTAAAAGAATATAAGTTACTCTCCAAGGCAGAAAGAAGCGATTTCAACTATCAGGCTCTAAATTTCATCGACACAACAAGCACCAGGGAAACCAGGCGAAAGATCTTTAATCCAGTAAAGGGTAGTTATACTGTTTATACTTTCATGGCGACTTTTAAAGGGATTTCATTTGCTAATATCGAAAAGGAATTCCACGATATACTTATAGTAAAAGTTGACAAGGGCCAAAAAATTATTGACGCCTTCCAGTATACCCTTGAATGGGCTGAGCCTCCACTCATGTTTGATTTATATAAAGCAACTGCCAAGGGAGTGATAATTTGTGATAAACTTCCAATTAGCAAACTTAAATTCCGGGGAGTTGAATATTCTGGAGATGATGAAAGAGAACTTAAAGATCAAGGCGTGCTGGTTTTCTGACTCAGGTAGTTAAATAAGGGTTGGCTGGCCAGGTGCGACATCGCAAAAGAGTAATAGGGCGCGCAACTTTGACTTTCACTAAGTATATTTAATAATGGGTTACGATCTTCATATCACAAGGCGAGAGGATTGGGCTGACACAGCAACTCCTGACATAACTCTTGATGAGTGGATGGCTTATGTCGTTAACGACAAAGAATTAGAGTTGACAAAGGAAATCGAGATTGGTGCAGAAACGCAGTTCCATAATAGCCCCGGCTATTGCGAATGGAATGCTCATCCAACTAAAAATGATCCTAATGATCGCCCCTGGTTTGCTTATCGGAAAGGCAGCATCAACACTAAAAATCCAGATGTACCAATAATCCGCAAAATGTTACAAATTGCTTCGGCTTTGAATGCAAAAGTGCAGGGTGACGACGGCGAATTTTACACGGAAGAATCTTTAGGTGAATTGAAAAATCTAGATGAGCAAATAGCATTGGTCAGACAACAGAATAAGAAGCCCTGGTGGAAGTTCTGGTAAAATACGCACACTCGTATATCCCTGTTCCATAAAGATCCTCTCAGCTTTCTTTCTCTCTAAAGAATCAATTTTACTTTCAACACCGGGAACTACTTTTTCTTTATCTCTTTTATCATCACATTTTGTTAGTAGAAATGAGGTAATTATACCTAAGGCAACAAAGATTACCAAACATCCAGTCATTTGATCAGAGCCCTTTCTATCTGTTACATATTGATACCATCCCATGGGTAGGTAATTTACAAATACATCTTAATAATCGACTCTACAATTCCAATAAATCGTGTGATAATTATGGTGTGGCACAATGCTGAGGAATAATGAGTAAATTTAAAAGTAGAATTAAAGTATCTTTCACCGTTAGATTTTAATGCCTCTCCAACAGTAATAAAATGGACAAATCAGTAGTTATGAATATAATATTGATATTACTATTAATGCTTCAAGTGAATTGTACACAGGAAGGAGAAAGTTTTATAATTAAGATTGAGGACGCGACTAAAGAATCATTTCATAAATTAAAATTGAAAAAAGTGTGGGGTTCCCAGAAAATGGTAGTGCTGGAAAACACTTTGGACGACACCTGTCTTATCGGAATTATGAAGGTGCCTCCGAAGATTACAGGAACGCTATATAAATCAGAATTTTTTAGCGATTCAATTGCATATCCTTATTATCCTTATAAAGCAAAGCAGGGAAAACTAATTATTAAGCACTCATTTATGGATTATTAGTATGAACATGACAAAAAAAATTTCCCATTTTTATTTTTAAATCAAACAAGATTCGAAAACTGCTTTATGGAAGTTCACCACCACTCACATACACCCAATTCCGGGAGTCATCGAGGTCACAGGAAATGGACTCATTACGTTTGGGAGTTTTTGATGCTATTCCTTGCTGTGTTCTGCGGTTTCCTGGCTGAGTACCAACTCGAACATAAAATAGAAAGTGATAGGGCTAAGGAACTCGCCGTAAGTTTTTATAATGAATTGAAGGCCGATTCTGCCGCAATACAGAAAGTAATGTACCGGCGAGCAAGAAAAGATCAGGCTTTTTCTTATCTGCGAAACTATTTTCGGGATAGCAGCCTAAGTAATTTCTCCAAAACCTTTGCCTTGAATTTTAGTTATGCTTATGTTATGTTTAGCCCCTCTTTATTCGAACCCCGGGATGCCATTCTGGAGCAATTGAAAAGTTCCGGATCGCTACGGTATTTTAAGAACAAGGATCTGCAAACTTTAACTGGTAATCTTTCTGTTACTATCGCGAACCTGCGAAAAAGGAATGAATACGAATGGACATTTTATCATGAAAACTTACACCCATTTCTTAACCAGCACAACGATATGGAATTTCATGACCGGCTATCTATGGATCCAAAGAAATACTACCTGGATGTATTGGACAGATATGAAAGCAGTGGGGACGTGTTTCCGTTTCATTTGGCTAAAACCGAATCTTTTGATAAAGCTTACGCTATTAACATGACAGGGACTTACCAGTTGGTCTTGCGTGGTAGTTCCAGTAAGCAATATCAGGAGTATATTTCCCATAGTCAATTACTGATGCAAAAGCTCCGGTCTGTGTATGATCTTAAATGAGAAATTTATGAATGTATACCAATCAAAAAAGGGTCGTACTATCAAAGTATAACCCTTTTACTTTTATATCAGCTCCCTTATTATTGACGATACCTCCAACCCTGTCACGGATTGGATCAGCTTTTTAGAATTGTCTCCAACTTAAAATACCCAAGATGTAATTCATCTTCCGGGACCTGTTCATTCGTTTTTTCAACCCAGATACTGAATTGCTGTTTCAGGTCCTCGGAAAGTATGTCTTTGATCTCAAAAACATCGTCCACATCCACCCCGTATTTATCGTCTATATGCGAACTGGCGCCTTTGAACCCGGTGTGTTTGAAGAAAGCGGTTTGTTTGGAGCGGTTGATCGCTTCAGTTTTGTTCTCAGCAGCAATGATCATTTTATAATGAAACTCCTCGAACTCATTTTGCTTGTAGCCACCCAGGTTGATGAAGAATAATTTGTAAGGACTGGTGCCACCCTGGTGAGGAACGATCTGTACTTTACAACCATCCACATGCGTTACTTCACGATATGCATCGAAATGAAGTTTACCTGCATCCGGCCAGAATTTTTTAACTGCGGGCACTATATCCTTCAGAGAATCCCCAATACCGAAATAAACATCATGCTGTTCAATATTCCGGCCGGCAGGAGTACAACCAATCAATGTCATAAACAATTTTGCCATAGCAATTGCATTATATGATTCGCCCAATTATGCAGGGGGTATCATTCCAGGTAAAATTCTTTCCTTAATTCATTTAACAGCTTCGTATTAATCTCCATGTATTTTTGAAGAAACGTCGTCCTGGTTGAGCTGATAACGTTTGCTTTATAAAAGGATAAGACATTTATAGTTTTTTCCCTTTCTAATTTGTCCACGCCGTTGATCTGGTAGGGCACAATTTCATGATTGGCCTCATATTTTTCAGTAGCAGTAAAAATCGTATTATCACCACTTTTAAGCTTCGTATCAAAATCGTAATCATAATGATTAATGATAAGAGGGTCGATGTACTGTGCCCTTTGCCGGCTTTCCAGCTCTTGCCGATCATATATGTTTTTGATGGTTACCGTGAGATCACCGACTAATCTTTGAAATTCCGCATTTTTAAAATATCGC
>DASUTO010000042.1:0-19487 GCA_036374555.1 Chitinophagaceae bacterium | reverse complement strand
AAGTTCTTTGTCTGCCCCCGACTCCTGACTTCCGACTCTCAACTCCCAACTCATAGCCCGTAACTTTTCATAAGCCTCCCACAATCGCTTCAATCCTTTCTCCGCTGCCTGCAATGCTTCATTACCAAAATCGAGTGTGCTGCGGTAATGTGTTTGCAAAATGAAAAATCGAACTACCATCGGGTGATATGCTTTCTCCAATGCAGGATGATCTCCGCTAAAAAGTTCGGTAAGCTTGATAACATTGTTATAGCTCTTCCCCATCTTCTTGCCGTTAATAGTAATCATATTATTGTGTATCCAATAACGGACAGGAGCTACATGATTGCAAATTGTACTTTGTGCAATCTCACTTTCATGATGTGGAAATAAAAGATCCATGCCGCCGCCATGAATATCAAACTGTGCCCCTAAATATTTTGTTGCCATTGCCGAGCATTCAATATGCCAGCCTGGAAAGCCAACACCCCATGGACTTTTCCAACGCATGATATGTTCCGGCGCTGCGTTTTTCCATAGCGCAAAATCAGCCATGTCCCTTTTTTCTTCCTGCCCTTCCAGCTCTCTTGTTGTTTCCAACAGATCATCGATCACTCTGCCGCTCAACTTTCCATAATCATGTGAGGCCGCATATTTTTTTACATCAAAATATACTGAGCCATTTGATACATACGCATAGCCTGCTTTAATGAGCTCTTCGATCATCCCGATCTGCTCCACAATATGCCCGGTTGCTGTTGGTTCGATCGTCGGCTTGAGTGTATTAAATTGTTCCATCGCCCAATGATAAAGGTTGGTGTATTTCTGCACCAGTTCCATTGGCTCCAGTTTTTCCAATACTGCTTTCTTTGAAATTTTATCCTCTGCTTCACGGCCTTCTTCTTCAAAATGTCCTGCATCGGTTATGTTGCGGACATAACGGACCTTGTTACCAAGATGCATCAAATAACGGTAGATGACATCAAACGTAATATATGGCCGTGCATGACCAAGATGCGATTCGCCGCTCACGGTTGGTCCGCACACGTACATGCCCACATGCCCGGGAGTGATCGATTTAAAAACTTCTTTCTGTCTTGAATACGAGTTATATATTTTTAGTGCACCCCCAACCCCTAAAGGGGAGTTTTGAGACTCACTAACTTGTTTTGTGGTATCACTCATTTTTTATTTTCTTTTACTTTCTAAACAATTGTACTATTATCATCGTCCCTTGCGACGCTCCGTTCGGGGTTCGGTTCGCTTATCATCCTTTTTCGTGAGTCGTGAATATGCCTAATCTCACGATTGGTGATTAGAATTACCGAACGTAAAAAAGTGCGACCCTTCGCTTCGCTCTGGGTAAACTGCGACGCTATTTGTTGAATAGCGAACAGAAACCTGAAGGGAGCGTCGCAACGAAATTTTAATAGTAGCAATTAAGCCGGGTTAATAATAAAAAAATTTTTGTAAAAATAGGGCACTGCCCTGATAAAGGGAATTCAACAACATCGCAGTTTATTGAGATAACTCATGCAGTAAAGATAATGTTTTATTACTCCCCTTTAGGGGATGGGGGTTTCAGTTCAACATCAGCCATCAACATGAAATGGTCTGACAAATATTTAACAACTCTTGTGAACTGGCTGATCCGAAAATTTTCATCCGCAAAAATATAATCGATCCGCAACGTGGGTGAAAGTGATGAGTACGTGCGGCCAATACCAAAGCCCTTTTTCAGGAACGCATCCTGCATATTGCCACGGATAGTGAAGTAGGAATAGGAGTTGGGTGTATCATTCAGATCACCGCAAAAGATGGTTGGATAAGGACTGTCATCCATTATCTGCCGGGCCACATCAGCTTGTGAACTTCGAAGTGACATTGCTTTGCGCAGTTTGGCCAGCACTGTTTTTGAATTATCGATCAAACTGTCTTTGACGGTTGCTATTTCATCGATCGCTTCATAATCTTTTTGCCTGAATTGTACAGATTGAAGATGGGTAGCATACACTCTTATGGTATCATCATTCACTTTTATATCAGCATGTACCAGCGCCTCGGTCATGCTGGGGCGGAAATAGCGAACGAGCCCGGTGTCGAGCATCGGGTATTTGGAAAAAATTGCCGAACCAATAAATTGGTGATCACCATCGGGATCATAAGAAAAATAATAATAGGGATACCCCATTGCTTTTATCTCGCTGATATTATTATAAAAAATAGTATCGGGTGAATGAAAGAATTCTTCGAGGCAAAGAATATCGGGATCCTGTTTTTGTATCTGGTCAAGCATCTTTAATCTTACCTGGCTTTTTTCATTGTTGTTTCTTTTCCATTCAAGAAATCTTGCCACATTCCAAGTGGCAATCCGAATGTGTCCCTGTTTTTTCTGGTACTGAAATGCTGAAGGTGCATTGAATGCCCAAAAAACACCGATGCTTTTATAACCGGCCAATAAAACAACAATGGAAAACCAGACTCTTCTTAACTTAAGTATCAGCCATAGAAAAATAAACCCGATCAATAACGCTAATAAAAAAGGAAATGCAAGCCCAAGCACAGCGATCACCCATGAGTTGCCGGGCTTAATATAGGGCGCCAAACAGGAAAGTAAATATAAAACCGCCGTAATAATATTGAGTACGACAAGACTTCTTCTTGTAATGTTTCGAAGGCGGGATGGCATTGTTGCAAGTTACGAAGGAAGTTCAGAGTTCGGAGTCGGGAACCATTAGTCAATAGTTTAATAGAAATATTCTCATGACTCCTGGCTCCCAACTATTAACTATTGACTATTTTAAATCTTCTTTGCTTGCTTTTTTGAGCAGGTCTTTTTCTTCTGTAGTGAGTGAATGAAAACCATGCTGGTTGATCTTATCAAGAATTTCATCGATGCGTTGTTGAGAAAGGTTCGGCGTTTTTGTGTAAGGCTTTCTTTCACTTTTATAAAACAATTCTTCTTTTATCTTTTTGGTGGGCTTATTGGGATTAAAAAGATTACTGACCCAATCAAAAAAACGATTCATGCCAATACTCCAGTCAAACCCCTTCCGCATAGAAAATATAAAAAGAAGACCGGTGAAGCCTCCGGCAAGGTGTGCAATATGCCCTCCCGTGTTGCTTACAGGAATAAGTGCCAGGTCAATGATAAGATAAATAGTAGTTAGCACCCAAAGCGGAATGCCGCCATTCAGCATTGGAAAAATGCGATAACCCGGCGCCATCATGGTTGTTGCTACAGCTATAGCCATAATGCCCGCCGATGCTCCAGTAGCAGTTGCATTTACTGAACTCAATACAGGAATAAAATTATAAGCAAGCATAAATGCAATTGCTCCACCCAATGCTCCGTAAATAAATAATGGAATGATCTTTTTATTGCCGGCAATATCATGAAAGATGTACCCAAACATCCAAAGCCAAAGCATGTTGCCGATGATATGCCATAAGCCCTGGTGATAAAACATGTGGGTGATAAGTGTCCATGGCTTACGTATAAATTGATTAAAAGTTCCGGGTAAGGCAAGGTTGTAATAAAAATCGTTCATGAATTTTACACCGGTAGTTCCTTCTTTAAAGGAAAAGAAATAAAAAACCTGGATGAGTTGGAATAAAACAAAGACCACCAGGTTAATGATGATCAGCATTACCAATGCATTGTCCTGCAGGTTATCTGTGAATTTTGAAGTCTTATAATCTCTTTCGTAAATGCCCATAGGGTAAATTGTCAATGGTCAATTGTGAATAATGAAATGTAAAGTTCCTGATTTTTAGGTTTTCTTTCTTCTTGCTTTAGCTAATAAAACGTTTTTTTATTTGTTTTGTTCCAGATATAAACCAACAAAAAGCCCATAGCCGCACCACCGAGATGCGCCCAATGTGCCACCCCGTCGCTGGTCTTTCCTAATCCTCCGAACAGGTCAAAAGCAATCATTATGAGGATCAGCCATTTTGCTTTTATAGGTATTGGCGGAAAAAGAAGCATCAATTCGGTATTGGGAAATAAATAGGCAAAAGCTACCATTACTCCCATTACTGCACCAGAAGCACCAACAGCATAGCCCTGGAATGTTTGCAAGTGTTCTACATATTCCGTTTGTCCCGTTGCTTTCGCAAATTCTAATGCTTCCAGTATAGGTGCATATTCAAAATATGCCACCACCATATGG
Organism: Chitinophagaceae bacterium; assembly: GCA_036374555.1. Taxonomy (GTDB): domain Bacteria; phylum Bacteroidota; class Bacteroidia; order Chitinophagales; family Chitinophagaceae; genus VBAS01. Next base: position 15,336 of record DASUTO010000042.1, on the reverse strand, counting down.
GCTGCGGCAGACCCAACACCACAAACAAGATAGAAGAGCAGGAATTTTTTAGGTCCCCAAACACTTTCTAAAACACGTCCAAACATCCATAAACCAAACATGTTGAAAAGAATATGCATAAAACCCGCATGAGTAAACATGTGAGTGAAGACCTGGTAGGGCCTGAAATTCTCATTATTGATCGGCCATAAACCAAATGTCCCCCGCAAACCGAAGTCTCCAAAATCCCTGAATAAAAATTCTGTTGCCAGGAAAAACAACGCATTTATAAAAATAAGATTCTTAACTACCGGCGGCAGGCTATCTGGTCTTGTGTATCGAAAACTCATTCGGTAAAATTAAGCTAACAGGATAAAAGAGAAAAAGAGATAATTAGATGATTTTATCTCAATTTCAGCTGGGCCACGTTCTCTATATGATGCGTATGAGGAAACATATCCACCGGCTGCACTTTTGTTACAATATATTTTTCATCAAGCAAACGAAGGTCCCTTGCCTGCGTGGCAGGATTACAACTAACATATACAACCACAGGTGCCGCTATTTCCAATATTTTCTTCACCAGCTTTTCATGCATTCCTGCCCTTGGCGGATCTGTGATGATGACATCCGGTTTTCCATGAGCGGCAAAAAAAGCATCGTCACATATTTTAGTTACATCGCCTGCAAAAAAATCGGCATGATGAATATTATTCAGTGTTGCATTTTCTTTTGCGTCTTCAATAGCATCGGCGATCATTTCAACGCCAATGATCTTTTTTGCCAGCTTGCTTACAAAAATTCCAATACTGCCCGTACCGCAATAAAGATCATAAACAGTTTCATTGCCGGTTAGCGCTGCATACTCTCTTGCAACACGATAAAGCTTTTCTGCCTGCTTTGTATTGGTTTGAAAAAATGATTTGGGCCCTATTTTGAATTGAAGATCCTCCAGTTTTTCCATCACATATCCTTTACCCGTAACAACAACTGGATCGAGATCATGCAGGCTATCATTCCATTTTGTATTGATGGTGTAAAGCAAAGTTGTAATACCGGGAACTTCTTTCAATAAATGTTCGAGCAATGTATTTCTTTTTTCCTTATCATCTTCAGCCATCACTACATTCACCATTACTTCGCCGGATTCGCAAATGCGTAGCAACACGGTCCTTAAAAAACCTGTGTGCAGCTTTTGGTCGTAAAAGCTATAATTGCTTTTTCTTGCAAATTCAGTGATCGTTTTCCTGATGGCATTTGTTGGTTCGGCCTGTAACCAGCATCTTTCAATTTCAACAACTTTATCAAACAAGCCTTTTGCATGAAAACCGGAAGCCCCATCCCGATCCCGACTTGTCGGGACCACCTTCTCACCCTCCTTGCTTTTAGAGGATTCATTTTGCTCTTGAAAATTTCTAAACTCTGATTCCGGGATGAATCTTTTGGAACTGAAAGTGTATTCAAGTTTATTCCTGTACCATTTGGTTTCATCTGCTCCGAGTACCGCAGGTATTTCCGGCAATTCAATTTTTCCGATCCTCTTCAAATTATCTTCTACCTGCTGGCGTTTATAAAAAAGTTGTTTATCATAAGGTAGCATTTGCCATTGACAACCACCACAAACCCCAAAGTGTTGACAAAATGGGTCTATCCGTTCTTTTGAAAAGGAATGAAACTGTAATGGATAACCCTCTGCCCAATCTTTTTTACTTTTAAAGAGCCTGATGTCCACAACATCGCCAGGCACTACTCTTTCAATAAAAACCACTTTGCCATCTACCCGGGCAATGCTTTTTCCTTCAGCGGCATAATCTTCCACCACTACCTTTTCAAGAACAATATTTTTCTTTTTTCTTCTCACGGCGCAAAACTAAGCGTTTCAAGTTCTTAGCCATACAACGGTTAACAGGCTATTTGCATCTTTTATCCTGCTTAAGGCGGGACGATTGCGGTTTTTAAATAACTTTACCGTTTTATTATCAATACTCCATGAAGCGAATATTTTCACTACTATTTTTACTTGGCACCACCTGTTTTCTTTTTGCACAAACCAATGAGTTTGAGCTCAAGGTCACTTTCAAGCCTTTTAAACATCAATTTATCTACCTTGGTTATCACTATGGCAAACAAAAACCCATCATTGACTCTGTTCTGCTCGATGTTAACAGCACCGGTATTTTTAAAAGGTCAAAAAAACTAGAGAAAGGCGTTTACCTGATCGGTTTTCCCAACAAGACTGGCTATTTTGAAATTCTGATCGACAAAGAACAAAAATTTGCAGTAATTGCTGACTCGGCCAATCTTGTTCCGTCCATGAAGTTTGTGGGATCCCCCGACAACACCTTGTTTTTGCAATACCAGAATTATGCTTCGGCAAAAGGACGTGAAATAGAAGATGCAAAAAAACAATTGGCCACTTCAAAAACAAAAGCTGATTCAACAAAATGGACCGATGCTATTATTAAAAGCGACAAAGAGATCCAGCAATTCAGGCAGGATCTTATCACAAAAAATCCGGATGCAACTATCAGCGCTTTATTGAAAGCGATGAAAAATCCCGAAGTGCCTCCTGTTGCCCAGCACCCGGGCGGTAAATACGATTCCACATTTGCCTATCGTTTTTTCAAAGATCATTACTGGGATGATACGTGGTTCTTCGATGAACGTCTTGCCCGTACCTCTTTCTTTGAAGAAAAGTTAGATGAATATTTCGCAACGATGATCTATCCACATCCTGATTCTGTAATTAAAGAATTAGATTGGATGCTTGCTTATGCTACCGCCAACGATGAAATGCAGCGTTTCCTCCTGGTAAAATTTATCAACCGCTATCTAAACCCACAATACATGTGGGAAGACAAAGTGTATGTTCATCTTTTTGAAAAATATTTTTCTCAAAAAGAATACCCCTGGCTGACAGAGAAAGGAAAGAAAACAATTTTTGATCGTTATTATAGCATGGCGGCCAATATTTTTGGTTCTAAAGCAGCTGATATTGAATTGCCGGACAGCACCGGTAAAACAAAAAGCCTGTACAACGTAAATAATCCTTATACGGTGGTTGTTTTTTGGGATCCGACCTGCGGACATTGTAAAGAGGAGTTGCCAAGAATAGATTCTATTTACCGGGCCAAGTGGAGTGCTTTGAATATAAAGATCTATGCAGTGGCAAAAGAAACCGACGGCACAAAAAAAGACTGGCTGAGCTTTGTTGGGCAGCATCAGCTGAAAGGCTGGGATCATGTTTATAATTCAAAAGATGCAAATGAAGCAAGGGTAAAAAATAATATCCCCAGCTATTACCAGTTGTACGATGTACAAGTGGTGCCTACATTATATTTGCTGGACAAAGACAAATCGATAATAGCCAAGAAGATCCCTTTTGACCAGATCGATAAAGTACTTGACTATAAGCTAAAAGGCCAATAAAACCATTATTTATGAAACTACCATCACTACTCTTTACACTTCTTATTGCCGCTTCGTTACCAGCACAAACACTTTTTACCTACGCTGATAAAAGTGTTGCGGCAAGCGAATACACAAAGGCATTTAACAAAGTATATCCTGCACCGGTTCCCGATAAGGCAAAAAAGATGCGTGACTATCTTGATCTCTACATCAATTCTAAATTAAAGATCCACGAAGCAATGACAAGAGGTTATGATTCAATGCCCGGATTTATAGAAGAATACACTGCATTGCGCAACCAGGTGATCGAAAACTATATGAATGATGCCCAAAGCATGAACGCTTTGGTGAATGAAGCATTTGACAGAAGTCAGAAAGACATCAGAGTCCAACACATATTCATTCCTTATTACATAAATGTGAACTATTCTGACTCTCCCGTTGTAAAATTAAAAATACAGGAAGCTTATATGGAGCTTCAATCGGGAAAAAGTTTTGATGATGTTGCTTTGAAATTTTCTGCGGATCCTTCTGTAGCAAAGAACAAAGGCCATCTTGGTTATATCACTGTCTTTTCATTGCCCTACCAGTTCGAAAATGTTATATACAATCTTTCTCCCGGCAAATTTTCCACACCTTATAAATCAAATTCAGGCTATCATATTTTTAAAAATTTGGGCGAAAGAAAAGCAGTTGGCCGAATTAAGGTTTCACAAATTCTTATTGCTGTTCCCCCGGGCAGTGATGAACCAGCCAAAAAGAAACTCGCTGAGTTGGCAGATTCCATTTATAACCGTTTACAAAAGGGTGATGACTTTGGAAAGCTCGCCACCTTATTCAGCAATGATGTTGTCTCTTCCGCATCTAATGGATCAATGCCTGAATTTGGTTTAGGAACTTTTGACCCCGCTTTTGAAGCTGCCGCTTTTTCGTTGATCAAAAATGGAGAGCTCAGCAAACCATTTCTTACAGACCATGGTTATCATATCATAAAAAGAACGTCTTTAACACCGCCGCAGAGTGTAAAAAATAAAAAGAACCTGGATATGATCCGCATTTTAGTGGAAAAAGATGGCCGGGTAAATGTGTCGAAAGATAAACTATACAGTAAAATACTTGCACAGACAGGATATAAACAATTCAATGTGGACCAGGCAATGTTGCAAATGTATCTTGACAGTGTGCTTGCATCAAGACCGCCATCATTGGGAAATCCTGTAAATAAATCAACCGCATTGTTCAGCGTGGGGCAATCAACAAAGGTCGTCAATGATCTTCTTACTTATTCTATCACTAACCGGTATAAATTAGATGGCAGCGGCGTAAAACCTTTTAACGAATTAAATGACGAGTTTAAAAGGAGCGCCGTGATGGACTATTACCGGGCCCACCTTGAAGAATTCAATGAGGAATTTAATATGCAAATGAAAGAGCTGAAAGATGGCAATCTCTTTTTCGATATTATGATGAGAGAAGTATGGTCGAATGCGCAAAGTGATACCGCCGGACAAAGAAAATTCTATGATCAGAATAAAAGCAAGTATAAATGGAACTATAGTGCCGATGCCGTGATCTTTTATTGTGGCGACGATGCAACAGCAAAATCATTCAGAGATATATTGATAAAAGACAAATCAAAATGGAAGACAGTGCTGGAAAATTTCAGTGACAAGATAACTTCTGACTCTGCCCGATTTGAAGTAACTAAGATCCCGGGCGCACTAAAAACAACTGCAAAAGCCGGAATGATCACAAACATTGTGAAGAACAAAGATGATAACAGCGCATCGTTTGCATTAATCTTCAAGGTCTACCCATTGCCAGGTCAGAAATCATTTGCAGATGCCCGCGGAGATGTTGTTTCCGATTTCCAGGATTCAATTGATAAGAAATGGATTGCAGAATTAAAAAAGAAATACCCGGTAAAAGTGAATGAAGAAGTGTTGAAGACTATTGCGAAGTAGGAAGTAATTGGGAATTGGTAATTAGGAATTGGGCGAGGACATTCCTTTTTTCGATTTATCAAGATAAGCAATATAGCCATTGATCAATTTGAAAATCAATTCACATTTTGCTTCTCCAGTTTTTAATTCCTCCTCGGTTATATATTCTTCATCATAAGCAGTTGCTAAGTGTTCCATCGTTTCCGTAACAGATCCACGTGAAATAATAAAAAAGTTCCTTGTATCGGTATATGTATACCTTCCATATCCTTCAGCTATATTACGAGTAATTGAACGAGATGAATCAATAATTTGGGCAGTTAAAAGAAATTTTTCATGAACAGGAAATTTTTTTACCAGTGCTGATATGAATATCCTCAGCAATCTTGCCTGGATATAGCATTCAAGTTCTTTATATCACTTATAGTTCATGAGAGATATTTTAGCAGATTCCTCCAAATTACCAATTCCTAATTCCAGGTAGCTCAAAGTTGCTTCACCACATTACAAACTACATGCGGCTTTCCCAATGTATAATAATGCAATACAGGCACGCCGGCTGCTTTTAACTCTTTAGATTGCGCCAGCAACCATTCGGTACCAGCCTGCTCTACACAAGCATCATCCTTACAATTCAAAATCTCGTTTGAAAGATCGGTAGGTATGTCAACATAAAATGTTCTTGGAATGATCGAGAGTTGTTTTTTTGAGGTGATCGGCTTTAAACCCGGAATGATCGGCACCTCAATACCAGCAGCACGACATTGCTTTTCAAATTCAAAAAACTTTTTATTATCAAAAAACATTTGCGTTACGATATACTCAGCGCCGGCATCTACTTTGTTTTTCAGGTAAGTAAGGTCGGTTTGCATATTCGGCGCTTCAAAATGTTTTTCTGGATAGCCTGCAACGCCAGCACAAAATTTTGTACTGCTTGTCCCTTTTAATTCTTCTTCCAGGTAGATCCCATGATTCAGGTTCATTACCTGTTTCAACAGGTCGATTGCATATTTATGTCCCCCCGGTTCTGGCTCAAACGCAGTTTCATTTTTCGCTGCATCACCACGAAGCACAAGTACATTATCTATCCCCAAATAGCTAAGCGTTAACAAAGCATCTTCAGTATCCTGCACACTGAATCCGCCGCAGATCAAATGCGGTACTGTATCCACATTATACCTGTTCATGATCGATGCACAAATAGCTTCTGTGCCGGGCCGTTTACGAACTACCACTTTTTCAAAATTTCCATCAGCTTTTTTCTTAAAAATATGTTCGCTACGATGATAAGTCACATTAATGTAGGCTGGCTTAAATTCCATCAACGGATCAAGATGAGTATAAATAGCACTGATGCCTTTCCCTTTTAAAGGAGGAAGTATTTCAAATGAGATCAATGTTCCCTTCGATTGCTTAATATGATCGATTACTTTCATTCTTTATTTATAATTAATCCCGATAGCTATCGGGACGTGCAAAGCTAAGCATGATAGCTACATAACGCAAATTGATGTTAAAGCATTCAGATCACTTAACCATTAATCTTTCAACCCTTATTTTTGCTGCTGATGTCAATTTCTATCACTACAAATGATCTTGTAAAACGCTACCGTCAACGGACCGTAGTGAACCATGTTTCTATTGAAGTAAAACAAGGCGAAATTGTTGGGTTGCTTGGTCCTAATGGCGCGGGCAAAACAACAACTTTTTACCAGGTAGTAGGCCTGATAAAACCGGATGAAGGCAATGTTTTCTTAAACGATGCAGATATTACAAGCCTTCCCATGTATAAAAGAGCAAAATTGGGAATTGGTTACCTGCCCCAGGAACCATCTGTATTCCGAAAATTAACGGTGGAAGATAATATCATGGCAGTTCTTCAGATGACGAAGATGAAACATGATGAGCGTCGCCAGAAATTGGAAACACTGATCAGGGAATTTCGTTTGGAACATGTCCGTAAAAGTAATGGTGACGTAGTCAGTGGTGGTGAAAGAAGAAGAACAGAGATTGCAAGGGCATTGGCGACCGATCCAAAATTTATTTTACTGGATGAACCGTTTGCGGGGATTGATCCGATCGCTGTTGAAGATATACAGGCTATTGTTGCGAGGTTGAAATATAAAAATATTGGTATTCTTATTACTGATCATAATGTAACGGAAACGCTGAGCATTTGCGATCGAGCTTATCTCCTGATCGAAGGAAAAATTTTTAAACATGGTACTGCAGAAGAGTTAGCGGCTGATGAAGATGTAAGAAGATTATATCTCGGAAGAAATTTTGAATTACGGAGGAAGGACTATTTACATGAAGAAGCAAGAAGTGATTCAGAAGAAAAAATACAGATGGCTCACAATTTTGAAACTGTTCTTCATAAATGCATACAAGAAACAGAAAGGAAGATCGGGCTGGTCGAAAAGATCGGGATCTACAAATTAAGTTTAAAAATGGCTTCTGATCTTGGGCTACATGATTACACCAGGTATATAGATGAAGTTAAAGAAGCTATCGTCCGCAATTATTCTGATGATCCGGATATAATGAACTCTTTAAAAAAGATAAGAGATTTTGAGCCAGACAGATATAAAAGAATATTGAGGATCTATGACGCTTTATTGATTCCTGCATTTATTTCATGCTTTCTTTTAATTGGCATTGTGCTCGTACTTCCGGTATTTTATACCATTTATATGCCTGTGTTCCGGGATATTCGTACAATGCTTTCAGATACCAGGTCTGCCCTCGATGAAATTAAATTGAAGCTACATGCGAGGGGCAACTAAACCAACTTCTTTTAAAATTCTGAATTACCTCTAATTAATTTTATCTTGCCGTCCCGCATATGAAATTGCTTAGCCCTGCCATATCATCCCTTGCCCGTATGCGTATGTGGCGCATTGATGCATGGAAAAATAACCCGATCGAAGCACAACGTGATGTTTTGCAAAACCTGGTGACGGCTGCTCAATACACTGAATTTGGCAGGCAATATAATTTTTCGGAACTATTTACATTACGAGCTTTTAAGGAAGCAGTTCCTATTCACGATTATGAGGAAATGAAACCCTATATTGATCGCATATTGAATGGTGAGCAAAATGTTTTATGGAATACCCCCATTTACTGGTTTGCAAAAAGCAGCGGCACTACCAATGATAAAAGCAAGTTCATTCCCGTAAGCGATGAAAGCTTGCAGGATTGTCATTTTAAAGGAGCCAAAGATGTATTGACGTTGTATTACAATTTCAATCCTGCATCGGAATTATTAACCGGCAAAGGATTGGTGATCGGGGGAAGCCATACTATTAACCAGGTAAATCCTGAAGCGCAGTATGGCGACTTAAGTGCAGTATTGTTACAGAACACTCCTTTTTGGGGACATTGGATAAGAACCCCTGATCTTAGTATTGCATTGATGGATGAATGGGAAAATAAGATCGAAAAATTAGCAAACAGTACGATCAAGGAGGTCGTTACTTCAATCTCAGGGGTACCTACATGGACGCTTGTTCTATTTAAACGGATACTTGAGATCACGGGTAAAAATTGCATTGCCGATGTTTGGCCAACACTTGAGCTTTACATGCATGGTGGTGTTTCCTTTACCCCTTATAAAGAACAATTCAAAAAGCTGATCGGCAAAGACATTCATTACCTGGAAATGTATAATGCGAGTGAAGGATTTTTTGCCGCATCGGATAACCCCGGGGAAGACGGTATGTTATTGTTTCTTGATCACGGAGTGTTTATGGAGTTCATGCCGGTAAGTGAATATGGAAAAAAACATCCGCAAACGATCGGGCTGCAGGATGTAGAAACACATAAAAATTATGCACTGATCATTTCTACTACTGGCGGGCTTTGGCGATACCTGCTTGGCGACACCATCCAGTTTACTTCTATAAAACCATTTAAGATAAAAGTGTCGGGAAGACTGAAGCATTATATCAATGCATTTGGAGAAGAAGTGATCGTTGATAATACAGATAAAGCAATTGCAATAGCAAGTGAAAAGACAGGCGCAGTGGTTATTGATTATACCGCTGCCCCGGTCTATTTTTCTGATTCGTCAAATGGTGCCCATGAATGGCTTATTGAATTTGAAAAAGAAGCACCGAGTCTTGATAAGTTTATAAAGGAATTGGATAGCGCTTTAAAAACGATCAATAGCGATTACGAAGCAAAAAGATACAAGGATATTGCTTTGAGCTTGCCTGTTGTTCATGCGATAAAGAAAGGAACTTTTACAGCATGGTTGCGCCGTAAGGGAAAATTGGGTGGACAGCATAAAGTGCCACGATTATCGAATGAAAGAACTTTAATTGAAGAGATCTTATTGCTCAATAGCGAATAGAAAGTGGAATGGAGCGTCGCAACAAATGCTCATTAGAATTACTTTTGCTGATTACAAAAATTAAGAAATGAAACTACTTGAAGGAAAAGTTGCCATTGTAACAGGAGCTGCCCGCGGTATCGGCGAAGCAATTGCTATAAAATTTGCTGAACATGGTGCTAATGTTGCTTTTACCTATGTAAGTGATGGCAGTGCTGAAAGAGCTGCAGCCCTGGAAACAAAGTTGCAGGGCATGGGTGTAAAGGCCAAATCTTATAAGAGCAATGCTGGTGACTTTGCACAATGCGAGGTTTTTGTAAATGATGTATTGAAAGAATTCGGGACTGTAGATATATGTGTGAACAATGCCGGCATCTCAAAAGATAATCTGTTATTAAGAATGACTCCAGATCAATGGAATGATGTGATACAGGTAAACCTGAACAGTGTTTTTTATATGACCAAGCAAGTGATAAAGCCAATGATGAAAGCAAAAAGTGGCGCCATCATTAATATGAGCAGTATCATTGGCGAAATGGGAAATGCGGGGCAAACAAGTTATGCGGCATCGAAAGCCGGCATCATTGGTTTTACAAAATCAGTAGCGAAAGAATTAGGCAGTCGTAATATTCGCTGTAATGCGATTGCACCGGGTTTTGTAGAAACAGATATGACGAGTTATTTAAAACAAGGTGATGCCGCAGATAAATACAAAGCGGGAATTCCTTTAGGTCGTTTTGCATCGGGTGAAGAGATCGCTAATACAGCTTTGTTCCTTGCAAGTGATTGGGGAAATTATATTACCGGGCAAACCATCAGCGTTTGTGGCGGATTGAATATATAGAGCAGAACCGCGATCAGCGTGATTGATCGGATTAACAGGAAATGTCCGGGTTTCCTCTTAACCTTTTTTCTAATCCTTTTAATCATGGTTCTATCTTCATAAACACTCTGAAACCTACTTCCGGCGAAGCCTCTGTATAATTCATTTTGCTTTGGATGCGCACATCATAACCCGGAGAATTATAGCTTCCTCCTTTTGCAGTCCCTTTTTCACTGATCATTTCTGCAACGTTACCGCTCATATTGTGTATGCCGTATGGAGCAACTGCTTCAAAAGCATTCACAGGGGTGGTGTACATGCCTTTGTCGTTCAAACCACCAGCTACATTCTGAAATTCAGGAATGACCTTATATTCCTTTGTTGTTTCATTATAGGTAATGCTCTCATCCCCTAAACGCCGAAAATTGCAAAGAAACTGGCCAGTTTTGTTTCTCAGATAATAATTTCCCCAGGGATACATTTTGTTTTTGTCTCCGCCCTTTGCCACTGACATCCATTCGTCTTCGTTCGGTAGAACAAATTTTACTTTGTTGAATTTTCTTTTTGCATCCGCATTGTATTGTTCGGTCAACCAATCGCAATATGCCAATGCAGCTTCATAAGAAACGCAAACCACCGGATAATTATTATACGCAGGATGTGAATGGTAATACCTGGCCATTGGTTCCTGGTAACGAAGCTCAGTTATCCATTTCATCGTATCCACTTTATATTTTTCCGCTAACGATGCGTTCTTTGATTTCAAATAGCCCAGGAAATTCCTGTATTCCAGATTTGAAACTTCATACTTACATGCATATAACTCATCGTTCACTTTTGCCATCGTTTGCTGAATACTTTTTGCAGTAAGGGAAAAAGGATCGTCATTGTTAAATGATGTGAGTATGCCGGTTAATAAAAACAGGCCTGTAAACAGGGAAAGTTTGACTGTCATGTTAGGGGGTTTTTTTAGTTAACGAAGCGGGTTAATGTATATTTTATCAACCCTGCAATTTTATTCCTCTCTTCTGGATATAGGCGTGCCAAAGGATCATCGAAGCCACACTACGGTAGGGTCGCCAGGGTTCGGCAATAGCCAGCATTTTTTCCCTTGTTATTTGTGGGTGAAGTTGTTTTGTTTCCTTTAAGCTATTTACCAATGCTATATCACCCAGCGGAAACAGGTCTGATCGTTGCAATGCATGCATCAGATAAACATCTACCGTCCAATCGCCAATTCCTTTAATTTTTTTCAACTCAATTCTTACCTCATCTTCATGAGCATTGCAAAATTTTTTAAGCCTGAGTTGTCTTGATTGAACTGCTTTTGCCAACTCTCTTGCATAAACTATTTTTTGCCGGCTAAAATAGCAGGCACGAAGCTCTTCATCCGTTAATGAAAGAATTTTGGAAGGAGTTACATATCCAATTCTTTCTCTTAATTTTTTAAACGCCGCATAAGCTGAAGCCAAAGAAACCTGTTGCTCAAGAATAAAAAGGATCAATGTTTGAAAGCTGGCAGGTCTTGTCCACATAGGAGGATAGCCGTATTGCTTTATTATTCTTTGGAGATCCTTGTCTTTTTTTGCCAATACATCACAGAATTGATAAAAATTATCGTCGTTGAAAACAACCATTACCTGTTCTTGAATTTCGCTATTGCATTTTTGGAAAACTCACTTAAGATCAACCGGCCGCTGATCTTTGCACGATCAAGTAACAAATGATCCCAATGTTCTGTCCCTTTCCAGAATATCTTTTTCATTTCCGCCATTGCATCAGGATTGGAATGTGAAAGAGTGTCAGCAATTCGTTGGATCGATTCATCCATTTCTTCTGTAGTACTATGCAATTCTGCAAACAATCCTTTTCTCCTTGCCCAATCCGCATTTCTCCAAAGAAAAGCATCAATAGAGAGCTGGCTGAACGCTGATACGCCGATCTTTCTTTCAACTGCAGGGCCAACAACGAATGGTCCAATACCGATCGCTAATTCACTTAATCTTACTTCGGCAGCTTCACTTGCAATAGCATAATCGACTGCGGCTGCTAAACCAACGCCACCACCCACACATTTTCCATGAATGCGGCCAATGATAAATTTGGGGCATAACCTCATTGTATTAATTACATGAGCAAACCCGCTAAAAAATGCCAGGCCCTCCTTTTCGTTTTTGATCTCCACCAATTCATCAAAAGATGCACCAGCGCAAAATACTTTTTCACCTCCGGACCGAAGGATGATGACAGTTGTAGCAGGATCTTCCCCTGCATGCTTTATAGCAACCGAAAGGTCATACAAAATTTTTGCAGGTAATGAATTGCTTTGCGGATGAAAGAATTCAATTGTGGTAATTCCTTTGTGTGTTTCCGTTCTTACATACCCCTGTGACATAAGCTAATAGTATAAAAGAGAAAATGATTAAAGAGATTCTCTCCCAAAATTATTAAACACTCTGTGAATTCCATCTTTCATTAAATCTACCTTAAAGTTTATCAGCATTCCATGCTTCAGGTTAAGCAGTGAAAGATGTGTATGTATCTGTTTAAAATAAACCGAAGGTAAAGGATAAACAGATTTTAACTCAAGCACTAGCTTTTTTTCGAGAAACAAATCAAGTTTATATGCATCCTTAATCATCAACTCTTCATATTCAATTGGAAGTAAAACTTGTCTCTCTGTATTAATACCAAGTTTTATTAATTCATAATATAGGATCTCTTCATATACCCTTTCAAAACAGCCCGGGCCAATTCTTGAATGGATTTTTATGCATAAGTCTACTACAATGCCAGTAAGCTTATTTATATCCATTATTTTATTTTTAACTAAGAGATTAAAAGAGAGAAGGAGAAAAAGAGTTAGCCCGAAATTTTCTCTTTGCCTCTTTTTTCTCCTTTAAACTCTTAGCTCTTTTTGGCAACCATTGTAAGTATTGTTGCCACACCCGTAATCTCATTTGTTTCGTCAATAAATTCCACCAGCCATTTCACAATTCCTTTTTCAATATCATCCCCTCTTTTAAGATCTTCGGGTTTTTCAACAACTCTTTTATCACTTGGCAATTTTTCCTTACAGGTGAAGCGGATATGAATTTCCGCGCCGGGATAAACAGGTTTTGTGAACCGAAGTTCATCGATTCCATAATTCAATAGCACAGGATTTTTCTCATAGCTATCCACAAATAAACCGGCTGCAATGCTCATGATAAAATAACCATGTGCTACCTGTTGCTCAAACATGGTCCCGCTAAAATCAGTTGATTTAATATGCGCATAAAAATGATCGCCGCTCAGGTCGGCAAACTTATCAATGTCTTCGCTCGTTATAATTCTTTTTTCAGTTATGATCTGGTCGCCGATCTGCAAGTCCTCAAAATATTTTTTAAAGGGATGCCTGCCGGGGTCTTTTCCTTTTGCATGTTGCTGATAGACGCCGGTGATTTCAGTAAGTGTAGTTGGCGAGCCCTGCAAAGCAGCTCTTTGCATATAATGTCTTACACCACGAACACCTCCCATTTCTTCACCACCCCCTGCCCGACCGGGTCCTCCATGAATTAATAATGGCAATGGCGAACCATGCCCTGTGCTTTCTTTTGCACATTCATTATTCAATACCAAAATTCTTCCATGATGCGTTGCAGCACCGATCACATATTGTTTTGCAATTTTGTAATCTGCACTTACCACCGTTGTACAAAGACTTCCTTTTCCAAGCTTTCCTAATTCAATTGCTTCATCTAAATTTTTATATGGCATAATTGTACTCACCGGGCCGAATGCTTCTACTTCATGTACTTCCTTTGCAGTGTGCGGTTGATCATTCATTAATAAAATAGGCGATAAGAAAGCTCCTTTCTTCGCATCCGCATCTACCACTTCAACACTATCCAGCGAACCATAAACAATTTGAGAAGAAGCCAGGAGTTTTTGTACCTGCTCTTTTACTTCCTTTCGTTGTGATTCGCCGGCAAGACTTCCCATTCTCACTTTGTCATTCAAAGGGTTGCCAATTGTGGTCTGTGATAAAGAAGTTGAGATCGCTTTCCACAGATCCTCCATTTTATTTTGAGGAACAAAAATCCTACGGATACCAGTGCAACGCTGCCCTGCTTTTAGCGTCATTTCCTTTCTTACTTCTTTTACAAAAATGTCCCATTCAGGTTTATCAGGCGTTACATCTTCACCAAGCACAATGCAATTCAAACTATCTGCTTCCATATTGAATGGAACATTCTCTTTCATTATTATAGGATTGCTTTTCAACATTAAACCTGTTGATGCACTGCCTGTAAAAGTGATCACATCCTGTGAAGTAACATGATCCAACAGGTCACCGGCACTGCCACAGATAAGCTGTAAAGCACCTTCAGGTATAATTTTACTTGATATAATTTCTTTTACCACCGCTTCCGTTAAATAAGAAGTGATCGTTGCCGGTTTTACAATTGCCGGCATTCCCGCTAAAAGATTTACCGCAACTTTCTCCAGCATTCCCCATACAGGAAAATTGAAAGCATTGATATGGATGGCAACTCCTTCTTTCGGAACAAGAATATGAGTGCCCATGAAAGTATTGTTCTTACTCAGGTTGTGGCTTTCACCATCAATACAAAATATTTCATCAGGAAATTTTCTGCGTAACGAAGCATTGGCAAAAAGATTTCCGATGCCGCCTTCAATATCTACCCAGCTATCTGCTTTTGTGGCACCCGTCTTATATGAAATATTATAAAATTTATCCAAATGCTTGCGCAAATGAAGTGCAAGTTCTTTCAGCATTCTTCCACGTTCATGAAAAGTCATTTTTCGCAAGTTCCGATTGCCAACTTTTCTTGCATATT
>DASUTO010000041.1:0-5083 GCA_036374555.1 Chitinophagaceae bacterium | reverse complement strand
AATGTCTACCGCTTCAAAGAAGTGGCAGCAAGCCAGGTACATTTCATTTGCTGAATTTACATTCACCAGTTTGAGGTTTGGGTGTTCCGGCTTAAGATTTACAGGTCCTGAAACCAGGAATACTTTTGCTCCATGCGATAGAAACTTCTGAGCAATCGCATAACCCATCTTACCGGTGGAGTGATTGCTAATATAGCGTACGGGATCGATCGCTTCCCTGGTAGGGCCTGCAGTGATGAGGACCTTCTTATTTTTTAATAAAGAGGCGTCCATATTTTATTTGTTTACCAAATCTATGTTTATATCACTTGCCTCTCTGTCAGTTGACCTACAGTTCCCAGCAATTCATCGTTACAATAAATAATATTACTGACATCTTTGGGATCGTCTCGTTGAAAATGATAGATCTGTGCGGGATAGTAGTAAGTGTTGTAGTCATGAATGAGCTGTTCTCTGCTTAGCTTTTCGCTATTGCGTTCAATTGCACGATATATTCCTGTTTCAAAGGAACAGTCGATCCATATTTTCCAATCGTAATAATTCAGCAGCTCTTGTTTAAATAAGAAAATACCTTCTATCAGGAGAATGTCAATGTCGTTAAAGTCGTAAATAAAAGAGTAGTAGAAATCACCGTCTGTACGGATTAGAGTTGTTTGAAGATATATATGCCTATTCGTTCTTAGAGGCACTATCAGTTGTGTGAAAAAATTATCCCATCTAAAAACATTCTGGTAAAAATTCTCTGCAGGATCATCCTTTTGCAATCTTATTGGTATTGGGTTCTGCCATGGATCGACGTTGATATTGGCTACTTTATAATTTTTCTTTTCCAGTTCTTTTTGAAGAAATCCTGTTATATAACCTTTTCCAGAAGCATCAATACCGCTGATTCCAACAGTAAATGTGTTAGTTGAAGAATGGATTTTGAATTTCTCGATTATGTTGTCGGCCAGTTCAGATATATAACTCACTATGAATTATTGTAAACTTTAATCAACGGCTCCCGTAAAGCTGATGCTGCATCAGTACAGTAAAAATGAATAATGTCAGCAATAGATTCTGGTTTCACCCATTTTACGGGATCGGTATCGGGCATTGCTTTACGATTTTGTGGCGTATCAATTGTACTGGGAATAACTACGGATGTAACGACATTGGTACCCTGTGCTTCATCATTCATTAATTCTGCCAAACGGAATATGAGCGATTTACCCAGTCCATAAGCAACCATTCCTTTACTATTCATTGCACTTAAGCCAGGGCGGGCACCAATAATAAATATCCTGCCGCTTTTTTGTTTCAGCATTTGAGCAAAAATTGGTCTTGCTATGTTATAGGCTGTTTCAAAATTCAACTTATACTGTTTTGCAATATCACTTGTTTTGGTTTCAACGATCGATCCCAAAGCAAACCCACCTACAGTTAACACGGCCGCTTCAATAGTTTCATTTTTTGAAATAACTGAAGAGACAAATTGTGCCGAATCATCTTCATTCAAAAGATCAACAACAGCCTTTTCAAATTTATCAGCAGGAAGATCCATTGATACAGGATCGTTTGGTATGATCGTGCCGGTAACTCTATATCCTTCATCAATAAATTTTCTTATCACTGCCTGTCCCAAATTTCCGGAAGCACCGGTCACGATCACTGTTTTCATATCAACTAATTTGTTTGAATTATTCCCAGCTAAATTTTCCACCCGTGTTCACTCTTATTTTATATAAGCTTGTATGTGCTGTCATGTATAATGTTTTTCCATCATCGCCCCAGGCCATATTTGCCGGGCGTTCAGGTGTTACGATCTTTCCCAATAATTTTCCTTCTGCACTTAAGATCCATAAACCGCCGGAAGCCGATACATATAAATTCCCTTCTTTATCCACTTTCAAACCATCCAATGCTTCATCATCTTCTGTAAAACTGAAATCATAAAACACTTTTCCATTCTTTAAAGTACCGTCAAGCTTCACCTCATATCTCCACAAAGTTTTTGTATGGTGGATATCTCTAATATCCCAATTGGTGACATAAAAATATTTTTCATCCGGAGAAAATGCTAAGCCGTTCGGACCGCCACAATCTTTTGCGACAACCGATACCTTACCATCCTTTATCATAAACACTCCCTGGTAATCCAATTCTTTTTTTGTGTCATTAAAAAAGTTGGGCAAGCCATAAGGTGGATCAGTAAAATAGATCGTTCCATCGCTTTTTAATACCACATCATTCGGGCTATTAAATCTTTTACCATCTATTTTATCAGCAAGCACAGTTACCGGTCCTTTCTTTTCAATACGGATCACTCTCCTGTTTCCATGTTGATCGATTATCAATCGTCCTTCTTTATCAATAGCCAGGCCATTTGATCCCGGCTGTCCATACTCACCGATATCAGCACCCGTATAACCGCTATGACTCATATAAACCGTCACATTATGATTCTTTGGATTATAGCGATAGATCGTGTTAGTATTCGGATCGCTGAATAATAAATAGCCATCCGGATGCCAAACAGGACCTTCGGTAAATGAAAACCCATCTGCAATCTTTTCGATCTTCGTTCCGGGAGCAATGATCGAATTTAATTTCTCATCTATAGTATATATTTTACCAATGTCTTTCCATGAGGGATTTGTTGGCAACCTATCTTTATAAAAATCAACTACAGCATTTCTTACCCATATATAATTATCCGGCAATTTTCCAACCGGGCCATTTATTCCTAGCACATGAATCGTGTACTTCTCTCCCGCTTTTGCATTGTCAGAAAGTATCACACGGTTCCTTGTATTATAACCACTGATCAATCCATTCCCACTTTGTCCAAAACCAACCATCTGTTTTCCATTCACCCAGATCTCACTGTAATCATCGATTACAATTTCAAATACTGCCGTTGTTCCATTTGTATTTAATTTCCCGATTACTCCAGGGATCGTCAATTCGACTTTATACCAAACAAAAGAGAACAAACCAGTCCCCTGTCTTTCTTCAAGTTTTCCAGGATCTATTTCCACAAATCCTTTTTCAAAATCATCTGCTCCAATTTGTGGATGCAGCGTATGTGTTTTAATGGCAGATCCGGTAGGATATAAATGCAAAGCATCACCACCACCAGGTTGAGGCCCGGGCAAACGAAAAGCTTTTTCCTGCACATGTCCCGGTTGTATAAACCATTTTGCATTCACTAAATCTGAACCTTCTTTTGTTTTCAGATCAGCAATAGCCTGTGGTTTATTAACGGCAAGCTGTCTTGTTTCCTGTGCCGCTGTTGCAATCGCAATTACAATTGCAGCAATGATCAGCACATAGATTTTTATTACATCATAGATCCTGCTCATAATTATGGTTTTCGTTTTTTGAAACGATTTTTGTAAACAGCCCGGAGATCAAACCAATGATCATTCCCATCGATGCTGCTGCGGGAATTTTGTCAATAGCAACACCGACAATGATACCGGTCACGATCCCGAGAGACAGAAATAATCCAAAACGATCTTTCATAGCTGGTCAATTTTTGCTTTACTGCCTGCAATAGCGATCTCTTCATCCTGTTGTGCACTGGAAGCACCACTTACACCAATTGCCCCGATCACTTGTCCGTTATATATAATAGGAATACCGCCCTGCAAAAAAGTATGTCCAACAGTAATCAATGCCTGGCGGCCACCATTGATTGAATTTTCCAGTTTAGAAGAGGGAGCTTTAAACAATGCAGCAGTGTTCGCTTTTTTAATGGATACTTCAGACGATGCTGCAAACGTTCCGTCCAATCTTTCGAGGTAAACAAGATTGCCGCCGTTATCAACAACAGCAATAGAGCCTCCGGGAGCGTTATGTTCTTTTGCATAAGTCACCGCTTCCGCTACAATTTTTTTTGCAGCTTCGAGTGTTATATTTTTTTGATCGATCACTTGTGCATTCAACGATGCGCCGATGATCATGGCAGCAACGCTAAGTGCTGCGGCTATTTTACCTGGTTTCATTTTCTTATTTTTTGTTTATCAACTTTTGTAATCTATTTAGCTTCGTTGCGTCGCACTCTTGTACTGCAACAATTCTATTCACCATTCACTTCCCCGAATCGGCTGGTTTTGCAGCTTTATCATATTTTACTTTTTTACCGGCATGCTTTTTTATTTGCTCGGGCCAGTTGGCATTTGCCTTCATCACATTGCCCACAACGTCTTTATGAAATTGTGTGTACGCATCCTGGGAATGCTGAAGAATTAATTTACCATCAACAATGTCAAAAATTGTGGGATCGATAGGACGAAGTTTATTTAACGACATTGCATAACCACAAAACGAACCATACTGCGGGGCAAACATTTCAGGATGATCTTTGAACATGCTTGCATTTTGTTCAGATGAGAACCAGTAGGTGGCGCCATTATATCTTGCAAAGAATTTTGGATCCCCCTTCACTGCTTTCATTTCGGTGAAATAAGAGACTGCATCGTAACCTTGCAGTGTTACTCCATCTGCATCGGTATTATTAAGAAATCCTTTTTCTTCATCAGTGGTGATCTGTTTACCATTTTTCGCAGCCACTCCCGGCCAGTATTTATCGGCCTTTACAATATTACCAGCAACATCTTTGTTCCAACCATTTACTGCCCGTTGATTATGCTGAATAAACAATCTTCCATCAACTATCGAAAATGTATTTACATCAATTGGTGCGATACGACCCAATGAAACAGCATAAGCACACCAGGCACCAAATTGTGGCTTGTATTTATTCGGATCCGCTTTGAAAAGATCAAGGTGATCCTGCGATGTGAAATAATAGATCGCATCTTCATATTTATATTGAAATTTCGCATCTCCTTTTACAGGCTTATTATCTGTAAAAAAAGCAACCGCATCATATCCGTCGAGAATGACGCCATTGGCATCTACATTATTAAAATGTTTTTGCGCATTTGTTGTCATGCTGAAGATCAAAGCCGCAGTCAACAATAATGCAAGACGAATAAATACACCGGCAAAAGAATTAGCAAGGGCTTTTGTATAAATCGCCTTAGTTCTTAATTCCTTTTGAGATAAAAAGTAATTTTTCATTGTTTAAAATTTA
>DASUTO010000040.1:0-3278 GCA_036374555.1 Chitinophagaceae bacterium | reverse complement strand
AAATGAAAAGACTGGATAATGATGCAACCATTGAAACCAGCTTTCTTATTTTTCCAAATGCATTTCAAAAATTTGATGATTATCTTGATCTGGTTGCTCTTGCCGAAAATCGGTTGAAAAGAAATGGCTATGAAGGAGTTTACCAGGTAGCAAGTTTTCACCCCTTATATCTTTTTGCAAATTCAAACGAGAATGACGCTGCCAATTATACAAACCGGTCAATTTACCCAATGCTTCAATTGTTAAGGGAAGAAAGTATCGATAAGGCACTGGAGAACTATAAAAGCCCCGAGAGCATACCCGTTCGTAATATTAATTTCGCAAGGGAAAAAGGGTTGGCGTATATGAAGATGCTGAGAGATTTTATTTAAGAAGGACAAAAAGTTTAATAAATGCCTTTCATCAATTTCATTTTCTTGTTTATATTATTCTTATTTCCTTTATATATAACAGTGCTTATTTAATTTTTTTGTATGGCAAACAACAGGAAGAAATTTATACAGCAGTTGGGCGCCGGGTTGATCATGACCAGACTGCCTGCTATTGGATCAGCGGAGGGTATTTTTGATCCAATAATTGACATAAACGATTTTAAAAACGACGGTGCTGCAGATGACGAGAAATACTGGAAAAATATTGCGCACAAATATTATATCGTTTCAAAAGATTATATCAATCTTGAGAATGGCTATTACGGCATACAACCCACACCGGTGTTACAAGCTTTTCAAAAAAATATATTGTTGGCAAACAGGGAAGGAGCAAGGTTTGCAAGAAAAACATATCCTGATGTAAGCACTGGAGTCAAAAAAGAATTGGCTGCTTTTCTGCAGGTGGCCCCGGAGGAGATCATTATTACCCGTAATGCAACAGAAGCGTTGAATATTGCCATACAAGGTTATCCATTTAAAGAGGGCGATGAAGTGTTGATCAACCAGCTCGATTATTTCAGCATGATAGAAGCCTTTCAGCTACTTGAGAAACGAGGTAAGATAAAAGTAACTGCCTTTGAGATGCCTTTATTACCTGCGAATGAAGATGAAATTGTTGAGCAATATCGTAGGATGATCACTGATAAGACAAGAGTTATTCTATTAACCCATGTTTCCAATATCAATGGGCTGATAGTACCGGTACAAAAGATCGCTGCCATGGCAAAACAAAAAGGCATCGACACTATTACCGATTCAGCTCATGCATTAGGACAAGTGCCCTTCAGTTTACCTGCGCTTGGTTCTGATTTTGTTGGAATGAATTTGCATAAATGGATCGGAAATCCAATTGGAGCAGGAGTGCTGTATATAAAGAAAGAACGCATTAAAGAAATGAATGTATTGTTTGGTGATGTGAACACGGCTGAAGATAATATCAGCAAGCTGGCTCATTTTGGCACGACACCTTTTGCTGTTATAATGACCATCCCTGATAGTATTGCTTTTCATAAGTTGATGAACGTCGAAAAAGTTACAAAGAGATTACATTATCTAAAATCGATTTGGATAAATGAACTGAAACAAGTTAGTAAGGTGGAAATTGTTACTCCCACTGAACTTTCCTGTGCCATTGCTTCATTTCGGATAAGAGATAAGAAGACTTCCGATGTTGCAGATATCTTATTTAAAGACCACAATATTCTGACAGTTGGGCGTGCATTGGGAAAGGACGGTTGTATTCGTGTAACTCCGGCTGTCTATACTTCGGCGGATGATATAAGAAAATTTATATCGGCGGTGAAAGCTATTTAGTATTCTATTATTGGAACTAAACTTTCAATTTCCCTTCAATACCTCCATCATCTTTTGGATTGATGCCTATCGCTCCCATTGCGAATTTTATTAAAGAGACCATTTTATTGTTCTTAGTGTCCCAATAATAAGCATCTTCAGGTATTACTTTTAACAGACTGATATTCGGGTCGTCTTTCCCCTCTTTAAACCATGTTTTAGCCATAGGTGTCCAGAGCTCCTCGATCTTTGAACGGTCATTTACAATCTCTGCTCTCCCAAAAATGCTTAAATATTCATAATTATTGGTGTGAGAATAAAACAATTGAACTTGTTCGTCATCCTCTATGTGCTTGTTTTTGTCACTATTCCGGTCACTCATAAACCAGATATTGCCTTGTTCGTCCACTTCCTGCGTCGCCATTGGCCTTCCGGAAAGCGGCAAGCTTGAAAGATCAGTTACAAACATGCAAATATTTGCATCCTTCGCTATCTCACGAATTTTTTCAACAGCGTCTGTGGCTGTTAGGTTTTTTACGTCTCCCATGATTAATGTTTCTAAGAGCTTAACAATTATTGTTCCTGAATAATTCAGCTTGTAAATTAATCTGAGATGTAGCACATTGGCCACACTATTTAATTACCTGTTTCGCCATTTTAAAACTATATCCCCACTTGTTGAAGGTGTAATGAGTTTGATGAGAAATAACTTAAACAACCAATTCGGAATGAAGGCAAATAACTTCCGCTATCATCTTTATCTTAAATTTCTAATACTTGAGTATGAAAAGGTTATTTTTTTGTGTTAAGATATTTTATTCTGGTAAATTGTGAGAACATGACAGCTTTCCGCTCATGTAAACAGTTTGATTGTCTCACTATTCAGTGTTACATTACTCATATAAAAATTTACACCATGAAAAAACTCATCTTTCTTTTATTATTATTTTCTGCGACAAAATTCTCATTTGCACAAGAGAAAGAAAAAGTTGAACGAGCTTGCCTGAATTATATCGAAGGATTTTATGAAGGGGATACCACCAAGCTCATAGCAGCGTTAAAGCCATCGATGTATAAGATCGGGTATTGGAAAAATAAAGATACCGGCATTTATGGTTTTGATGGGCAAATGACATACCGCGAGGCAATGGATTATGCGAAAAATGTAATGAGCAAGAAGAACTTTGCAAAACCCGATGCGCCTAAAAAAGTTGAAGTGCTTGATATCGGAAATTCAATTGCATCAGCAAAAGTTACCGCCTGGTGGGGTATTGATTATATACTGCTTTCCAAACAGGGTGATAAATGGATAATAGAACAAGTATTATGGGAAGGGCCACCGGCAAAATAAATTTGTGATCATTTGATCAATCTCATTCTGTAAGCATTCATTGCTGTAAGGCCCAATTTTCTTATTAAACGACTGTTTACAAAGACTCCAACCGGGGCACCGATCAAAGGTATCAGTTGCGCCATTTTGGCGAGGTCAATATAGTCACGATATTCCTGTTGAAAATTTCTCCAATCAAATTGGTTAATATCCTGGGGAAGTGA
>DASUTO010000039.1:0-10465 GCA_036374555.1 Chitinophagaceae bacterium | reverse complement strand
TCCGGGATAGTATCTCTTATAGATTATTCACCGTTTTGCCGCATGATACAGTTACCATTCTTGCCGAATGCTATCCTTTAAGAACTTATACAACTGGATTCTATCCCTATATATTCAGGCAAAATTATATAGACACATTCACTGCAAAATTGCAAATGGAAAACCCTGATGTCAGGCTTTTCACTTATGTATTTTGCGGCCTGTTATTAATGATGATCCTTTTTTCGCTTGCTAATTTTTTACAGGGAAGCAACAGGGAATTCCTCCATTACGCTGCTTATGCCTTTTTTCTTGGCATGATGCTTTTCACTAAACAATTCTATTATAACCAATCCAATGAAAGTAACTTTTTCTTTGAGTCATATATGGATTTCACACTCCAGGGCATTGGTATTTGTTTTTTTATGGCTTTTATGATACGGTTCCTGGTAACAAGAAAAAATTTCCCGTTTCTTCACAAGCTTTATGTTAGTGGTATCATTTTTTTATCGGCAGTTCTTTTTCTGTACACCTACATTCATTACAGTTCGATTGATTATTACTGGGAAAATTTGCTTGAAAACTTCATCACAAAGATCACATTGGTAATAATGATCATCGTATTTCTTGTCTATGCAATAAAAAACTGGCATCACAAACTCCTTCGTTATCTTTTCTGGGGTAATCTTCTCTATTTGGTCTTTTCCTTCTTGTCATTATCTTCCATATTAGTTGGCCGTAAATTTCAATTCCCCGGTATATTTAATAACTCATTAATCCTTTATGAACTTGGCCTATTGATCGAACTGGTATTTTTCCTGATGGGTCTTACTTACAAAAACAGGACCCAACTGATAGAACAAACAACAGAAAGGGAAAGATTAAAAATGGAAAATGAAAGAAAAGAACTGGAAAAACAAGTAGCGGTAATGCAGGCTCACCAGGAAGAACGGGAAAGAATATCAGCTGACATTCATGACGAATTAGGCTCGGGAATGACAACTATCCGCCTGATGAGTGAGATCGCCAAAAATAAAATGAAAGAAAACATCCCGGTTGAAATTGAAAAAATATCCAGCTCCGCCAATGAAGTGCTGAATAAAATGAATGCGATCGTTTGGAGTATGAATAGCAGTAACGACTCGCTTGATAGTCTTATTTCGTACATCAGGGCCTATACCTATGAGTTTTTTGACGGAACGCCAATAGAATGTAAAGTCAAAATGCCAGATACAATTCCATTTCACGAGATAAGCGGTGACAAAAGAAGAAACGTTTTTTTGTGTGTAAAGGAAACATTGAACAATGTATTGAAGCATTCAAAAGCCAGCCTCATAAATATTGATATCGACGTTAACCATGCACTTAAGATAAAAATTGCAGACAACGGTGTGGGAATTGAACAGGAAAAAATCCGTCGCTTTGGGAATGGGCTTAAAAACATTGAAAGACGAATGAAAGGAATTGGAGGAAGCTATGTTATTTCCAATCATAATGGCACCGAAACAAAACTTGAACTACCATTATGACCTTTCACTTTTCTTCATTGCTGCAAGAAATAAAAATAACCACCCGGCTATAAAAGCGACGCCGCCCAAAGGTGTGATAATACCTGCTTTATCCAGCGAAGTAGTTTCTGCGGCTTTGCCTGCTGTAAGTACATACAGCGATCCCGAAAAAAGAATGATTCCGGTTATAAATAATATTCCCGCTATCCTTGCAAACTTTGGATAGCATTTTTCATAAAGCAACCCGGTTAGCAATAAAGCCAGCGCATGATACATTTGATATTGAACCCCGGTTTGAAATGTTTGCACCGTTTCAGCCGGAACTATTTTCTTTAACCCATGTGCCCCAAAAGCCCCGAGCGCCACGGCAATAGCACCAAGCAAGGCGCCGGCAGCAATAAATTTTCTATGCATGAAATAATTTTTCTACGATCTTTTCAATACTCTTTTCATCTTCTTCTACTACCATCTCGGCCTGTTCATAATAAATTTTTCTATCAGAAAATTTTTTGATGATAAAACTTCTTAGCTGGGCATCATCTAAATTTTTGATAAGCGGACGATGGGCTTTATCTTTTATCAATCTTTCATGAAGCAGGTCAATAGGAGTATTTATCCAAACTGCAGTTCCGGTCTTATTCATGAATTCAATATTATTGAAATAACAGGGAGTGCCGCCACCCGTCGCCATAATAAATGAATCATGGCTTTCGGCAATGATGTGAAGTGTATCTTTTTCAAGCAACCTGAAATACTCCTCTCCTTCCTCGGCAAATATCTGGGTGATCTTTTTACCTTCATTTGATTCGATCTGTTCATCCAGGTCAAAAAAAGGAAGGGTGAGTTTTTCGCTCAGTTTCCTGCCCCAGTAGCTTTTACCAGAACCCATAAATCCTATAAGAAATATTTTCATACCAAACCCCCAGTATTAGTTTCATTGTCGAAATTTTCCTTTGCCCCTAAAGGGGAATATTTGAGAAATTCTAATTGATGAAATTTCAAAAATATATTACTCATCAATTTTGATCATTAGAATTACAGCACGCCGAAGGGTGCGACGCAACATAAGCTCAATCAAGGAATTTAAGTTGGTAACACAATGAAAATCTAACATCGTAAAGAACTTAACAACAAAAATGAAATGTTCATCCTAAGTCTCTCCGCCGCGGCGGAGGACAGGGGGTTTGTTTATTTAAAAGCATTCAACCCCGTCACATCCATTCCTGTTATCAGCAAATGAATATCATGTGTGCCTTCGTACGTGATGACACTTTCCAAATTCATCATATGCCGCATTACCGGATATTCGCCGGTGATGCCCATACCACCAAGCATTTGCCTTGCATCACGACAAATATTTGTTGCCACTTCACATGCATTTCTTTTTGCCATACTTACCTGCTGTGGCGTTGCACGACCTTCACTCATCAAAACACCTAATCTCCAATTCAGTAATTGTGCTTTCGTAATTTCAGTGATCATCTCTGCCAGTTTCTTTTGCTGTAATTGAAATCCGCCGATTGGTTTTCCAAATTGTTCTCTCTCCTTTGAATAACGCAATGCGGTATCGTAGCAATCCATTGCAGCACCGATAGTTCCCCACGCAATACCATACCTTGCTTTTGTCAAACAACCCAGGGGGCCTTTCAAACCTTTTACATTTGGAAAAATATTCTCTTTCGGCACTTTTACATTATCAAAAACTAATTCACCTGTTGCTGATGCCCGTAAACTCCATTTACCATGTGTTGTTGGAGCAGTAAATCCTTCCATTCCTTTTTCAACGATCAATCCTTGTATATCCCCTGCTTCATTCTTAGCCCATACAACCGCTACCTGGGAAAATGGGGCATTACTGATCCACATCTTTGCACCATTTAATATTACATGATCACCTGCATCTTTAAAATTTGTAAGCATGCTGCTCGGATCACTTCCATGATTTGGTTCCGTCAATCCGAAGCAACCGAGCCACTCACCACTTGCCAACTTTGGTAAAAATTTCTTTCGTTGCGCTTCGCTTCCATAGGCATAAATGGGAAACATCACTAATGAACCCTGTACCGATGCAGTAGAACGAACACCGCTATCGCCACGTTCAAGTTCCTGCATCATCAATCCATAAGAGATATAATCTAAACCTCCGCCACCGTATTCAACCGGAACTGTTGGACCAAAACAACCAAGATCACCTAATTGTTTTATGATCTGTTGCGGAAACTCTGCCCGCTGGGCGTAATCCTCAATGATGGGAGAAATTTCTTTCTTCACATAATTTCTTACCGACTCACGAATTAATTTTTGTTCTTCAGTAAGCAATTCATCAACCAAATAATAATCCGGGCTTTGAAAAACATCAGTACGGGCAGCCATTCGATTTTAGATTTACGATTTTAGATTTCAGATTTAAATCAGGCCGCACAAAGTTAAGGGATTGAAGTATGAGTATGCTCCCAACTTTCTCTCTGCTAGTAAGCTGCTGTTACGTCGTCAATGCTATTCATCAATGATCGAATTATAAAATAAATTGCGCTGATCTATGGCGTGGGATTAAAAAATAAAAAATCATCCAATATCTTACCCAGCCCTAAAAGGGGGCAACTCAACAAATTCTTATCTTGAGAAAAATAATTTACATGAAGATCTTATTATTGGCTTTATTTGTTGGCTCCATTGCTGTGGCATGCGGCAGTGATGATCAAAAAAAAGAAGTTTCAACAACAGCGGAAAAATATGATCTGGAGAAAGACACTTCGGTTTATTCCGGTGAAATGAAACGTTATTGGTTGGTACTATTAAAAAAAGGGCCAAACCGGAACCAGGATAGCATCAGTGCCGAAAAAATTCAGGCGGCACACATGGCAAATATCAATCGCCTGGCTAAAGAAGGAAAGTTAATAATGGCCGGCCCTATCGGTATTGAAGATGATCTTCGTGGAATTTTTATTATGAACTGTGCCGATTCAACAGAAGTAGAAAATTTTGTAAGAACAGATAGCGCTGTTATTACCGGCAGACTGATCATGAAATATTATCCATGGTGGGCAGGAAAAGGGAAATACATTTTTAAATAAAGAATCAATTTAATACCTGCAGAATTTCATTTTCCTTAAGAATTTCATAATGGTCCATTGGCTCCAGTATGCAACCAAAAATAAATTCGCTGAAACGAGGCTTAAATTTAAGGTTTGTCATACCGATCGGCCTTGGCGCATCAATTCCAATTATTTTCCATCTAAGACCCGACATGCTCTCTAAAACCGTCCCGATCTTCGGTGTTGTTTTATCAGTAAAATCCATTATTGTGATTAAACCGCGAGAGGTATTAAATATTTCATACACACAGCCCAGGTTAAAAGTATTTTTTTCAGGCAAAAAATCACCCATTTCTTCCTGATACATCTTGGCAACAGCCCTTGCTTCTTCTGCGAAATTTTCTTTTTCACTTGCATAAATAATAGCACGACTTGCATTCACCAACAAACCGCAATCTCTTATCATTGCTTTTTCTGAGATCTCTTTCAAACTGCCACCTTGTGCACCTACACCAGGAACAAGATAAAAATGATGTGGAGTTAGTTTTCTTATATCAACAAACTCATATGCCTGTGTAGCGCCAATAACAAACATTAAATTTTCAATTGAGCCCCAGGTTGAAACGGTCTTTAAAATTCGCTCATAAAGAAACTCATCAGTACCGTGTCTTGTATCTTCCCGAGCCATTTTTCTAAACTCAAAATCATTGGCCCCTTTATTCGAAGTCAGCCCCAAAACAATAGCCCACTTACCTTCATGTTGCAAAAAAGGCTTTATACTATCCTCCCCCATATAAGGTGCAACCGTTATCGAATCAAATGGTAATGTTTCAAAAAATGCTTTTGCATATTGAGCTGATGTGTTCCCAATATCACCTCGTTTTGCATCGGCAATTTTAAAATGCTTATCACCGATATAATCAACAGTCTTTTCCATTGCTTTCCACCCTTTCAGTCCCAAAGCTTCGTAGAATGCAGTATTAATCTTGTATGCCACACATATATCCTGAGTTGCATCGATGATCGCTTTATTAAAAGTAAAAATTGGATCTGGTTCAGATAAAAGATGCTTTGGAATTTTTGTAATGTCAGTATCCAGTCCAACGCAGAGATAAGATCGCTTTTTAAAGATTTGCTCAACGAGTTGCTGACGGGTCATATTTGCGAAGATACTATTTGAGGTTTGATGTTTGAAGTTGTACCCTCAGACATTTATTTGACTAATAATTTTCTGATGAAACTGATCATCATCCCAGCACTCCTCAATTTTTTCAGCACTCATGACTTTATTCATGATCGCTTCTTGTTTGTTTCCTCTTTCTAAGGCTTCACTGTACCGGATTTGCGGAGAGAATGTAACCTGGCTATATGCCGGTATCCATTTATCCGGATATTTTTCATGAAGCTTTGATTCTATTTTTTTCTGCAATAAAAATTTGGGGTCAGCGACCTTATCCCGCATTTCTATGAAATTATTCAATGCCAGTTCTGCAATAGCATCTCCGTCAGGTTTTCTTAATTGCTGGTATTCGGATAAAATAGTAGTCCAATCTTCTCCATGTCTTTCGATCAGGCTGTTCAGTACTGAGCAATCTTCAAATCCACAATTCATTCCCTGGCCGAAAAAAGGAACAATTGCATGAGCTGCATCACCGATCAAAGCAAATTTATCTTCCCGTATCCACGGATAACATTTAACCGTAACAAGCGATGAGGTAGGATTCCTAAAAAAATCATCTTCCAGTGTTGGCATAAACGGAACGGCATCTGTAAACGTTTTTTCAAAAAAGGCTTTTACTTTTTCTTTTGTCTCTAGTGACTTAAAAGAAGGGTCTCCCTCAAATGGGAAAAATAATGTACAGGTAAAACTGCCATCAATATTTGGTAATGCGATCAGCATATAATTCCCGCGGGGCCAGATATGCAGTGCATTCTTTTCCATTCGAAAACTTCCCTTTTCACTCGCCGGAATGTTCAATTCCTTATAGCCAAAATCAATATAGTATTGACTATATTGAAACCTCTCGTGGTGTAAATGGTGTTGAAGTCTTGCAGCCGAATATGCACCGTCGGCGCCAAATAGTAATTTGAAGTTCGAGGTTTGTCGTTGGAGCCCGGGCTGTTCAAAAGTGACGGTGTTTGTTTGCCAGTTTATCAATTCACATTTATGATTGAAAAGAAATTCAGCACCATGCTGCTCTGCAAGACTCATCAGTTTCTTATTCAACTCCCCCCGGGAAACGGAATTGATAAATTGTCCTTCTTTCCCATAGGCCTGAAATGACGTGCTGCCATCAGGGTTATGAATAAAACGGCCATGCATCGGGATACAAACCTTTCTTATTTCATCCATGATCCCAACTTCATCTAATGCATTTATCCCCCGATCGCTTAAGGCAAGATTTATTGAACGGCCTGCGCTGATCCTTTCTTTTCGCATATCAGCGCTACGTTCAAATACTTTTACTTTATATCCCCTTTTTGATAAGTAAATAGAAAGTAAAGAACCAACAAGCCCGGCACCAATAATTGTAATTTCTTTCATATCCGCATAATCATTTTAGATCTTGCTAACAGTGGTTCTCACTATCTCACCAAACCTATAAATATCTTCAAACGAATTATACAAAGGCACTGGCGCCACACGAATCACATTCGGTTCTCTCCAGTCAGCGATCACACCCTGTTTTGTTAATTCAACAAATATTTCTTTCCCCCTTCTCAACATTACCATAGAAACCTGGCAACCCTTTGCATTTTCTTCCCGTGGTGTAATTACTTCAATTATTTTTTCTCCAAACTGTTTGTTGTGGTCTTCAATTATAAACAATAAATAATTACTCAACATCTTTCTTTTTAAATGAAGCTTTTCCATCCCTGCTGTTTCAAAAATATCCAGGGAGGCTTTATGCGCCGCCATAGAAAGTATTGGCGCATTACTCAATTGCCACCCTTCTGCGGTTGGGATTGCTTCAAATCCTTTCTCCATTTTAAATCTTGCTTCTTTAGTATAACCCCACCAACCGGCAAACCTTGGTAATTCAGTATTTGCTACATGCTTTTCATGAATATAGACTCCTGCCACACCACCAGGTCCGCTATTCAAGTATTTATAAGAACACCAGCATGCAAAATCAACATTCCATTCATGCAATTTCAATTCAACATTTCCGACAGCATGAGCAAGATCAAATCCTGCATAAGCACCTGTTGAATGGGCCGCGTCAGTAATTGCTTTCAAATCGAAATACTGGCCGGTATAATAATTCACTCCTCCGAATAAAACTACCGCAACATTATCACCGTGTTTATTAATGAGCGAAATGATATCTTCTGTCATCAAATGATATTCACCATCTCTTGGTGAAACTTCTATTATTGCATCGGCGGGTTCATAACCATGATACTTCGCCTGTGTTTCAAAAGCGTATTGATCCGATGGAAATGCCTTTGTCTCGCAAATAATTTTATATCTCTGTCTTGTTGGCTTGTAAAATGAGACCATTAAAAGATGAAGGTTGACAGTAAGTGAATTCATCACCACCACTTCATTTTCTTTGCAACCAATGATCTCCGATAACTGTTTAGAGAAGATTTCATGATAAGACAACCATGGATTCTTTGCCTGGAAATGTCCTTCCACTCCCATCTTTGCCCAGTCATCCAGTTCCTGTTGTACATACTGCGCAGTTAATTTCGGTTGCAGCCCGAGAGAATTTCCAGTAAAATAAATACAATCCTTTCCATTATGCTGGGGAATAAAAAATTTATTACGAAAATCCTTCAAAGGATCCTTTTCATCCATCATCCTGGCGAAAGCCAAACTATTTTGATATTCCATATTTTCTCCAAAATCCTTTTAATCTTTTGAATCGTGGTTCTCAATTGTGGCAATCACCTTCAATTCGATCGCAATTGGTGTTGGTAAACTTTTTACTTCAACGGTTGTTCTGCAAGCCTGCACATTTTTGAAATACTCGCCATAGATCTTATTATAAACAGGGAAATCTTTTTTCATGTTGGTCAGAAATACAGTTACGTCAACCATTTTATCCCAGGTGCTGCCACTTGCTTCCAGTACAGCTTTTACATTAGCAAAAACTGCATGAGTTTCTGCTTCAATATCATATTTTAAAATATTCCCATTTGCATCCAGCTCTAACCCGGGTATTGAATTGTCTTGTGGACTTCTTGGCCCGATCCCCGATAAAAACAAAAGATTGCCAACTCTTCTTGCATGCGGATAAGCGCCGAGAGGTGTTGAAGCTTTTTCAGTATTTATAATGCCAGCCATAATTATAATTGAATACAAACATTTTTAGATTCTGTAAAAAACCTCAACGCTTCCCAACCGCCTTCTTTCCCAACACCACTATTTTTCATTCCACCAAATGGAGTTCGAAGATCTCTGAGTAACCAGCAGTTTACCCAAATGATCCCGCTTTCAACTTTTGCTGCAACACGGTTTGCTTTTGAAATATCCTGTGTCCAGATTGTTGCTGCAAGTCCATATGAGGTCGCATTTGCCAATTGCAAAGCTTCTTCCTCTGTTTTGAAAGCTTGCAGAGTTACAACAGGCCCAAAAATTTCTTCCTGGTTAGTTTGGCAATTTGGGCCTAACCCTTCTATTACGGTCGGCTGGATAAAAAACCCATCGGCACAACGGTCTTGTAGTTTTACTGCATTGCCACCATAAAGAATTTTTCCTCCTTCATGCTTAGCTGTATCAATACATCGCAGGATCTTTTCATAATGTACCTTGCTTACAATGGCGCCTTGTTTGGAATTTTCATCAAGCGGATCGCCAACTGTTAACTGCTTTACTTTTTCAACAAAATCTTTTTTGAATTTCTCATAAATAAGCTCTTCGATCAATATCCTGCTGCCACATAAACAAATTTCGCCCTGATTTGAAAAAGAGGAACGAATTGTTTCCGTCATCATCTTATCCCAATCACAATCAGAAAAAATAATAGCAGGATTTTTACCTCCTAATTCAAGAGATAACTTTTTAAACTTTGGTGCAGCAATGCTTGCAATTCTTTCGCCAGCTCTCGTACTTCCGGTAAATGAAATTGCTTTAATAGCAGGATGCGAAACGATCACTTCACCCGCACCCGGACCTGTACCATGAATTATATTCAATACACCATCAGGCAAACCCGCTTCTTTACAAATCTTTGATAAAAGAAATGCTGTAACAGGAGTTACTTCACTCGGCTTTGCCAAAACACAATTACCCGCCGCAATTGCCGGCGCAATTTTCCATGTAAATAAATATAATGGAAGATTCCATGGAGAAATACAACCAACAATCCCGATCGGTTGCCGCAATGTATAGTTCACTGCTTTGTCTTCCATATTATGACTTTCGGAAGCAAAGTGCATAATACCGGTGGCAAAAAAACGAAAGTTTGCAGATGCCCTTGGAATATCCACTCTTTTACTTAACCAAAGTGGCTTGCCATTATCATTGGTTTCTGCAAAAGCCAATTGATCAAGATTAGCATCTATTAATTCAGCTATACGATTAAGAATTTTGAATCTCTCTTCAACTGGGGTTACACTCCATTTTGGAAAAACTTTTTGTGCCGCAAGAACAGCGGCTTCTATATCCTTCTCATTTGAATCAGGGATTTGTCCGTATACTTCACCGGTTGCAGGATTGATATTATCAATGAACTTCCCGCTCAACGGAGCAATAAAATTTCCTCCGATGTAATTTTCTAAGTGATATGGAATTTCCAACTTCATGATTGAGGTTTGATGTTCGATGTTTGAGGTTGTGAGAGGTTACAAAACTTCGAACCTCAAACCTCAAACTTCAAATGCTTCCCGTCCGTCCTCCATCTACAGGGATACTGGTTCCATTTACATACGACGCAGCCGGAGATGCAAGAAAAGCAGCAACTGCAGCGATCTCTGATGCGTCAGCAAAACGTT
>DASUTO010000038.1:0-21088 GCA_036374555.1 Chitinophagaceae bacterium | reverse complement strand
TGATACCATTCTTGTTCTTTTTTTACATTAATATCAACATCTATTCCTTTATCCTGCGCAAATGCTAATACACTAAAGAAGGAGGATAAAAGAGTTGTTGTTATTCTTAACCATGATCTGCTTATGATCTTTTTCATACTTAGAAGGTTTTAGTAGTTACAAATAATGTTTTATTCAGTCAATTTTCATGATGCCAACATCAATGTCTGTAATGACGTTGGCAAAAAAGATGCCATCGAAGATTTAATAGCTGGCACATATTTTTCTTAGTTTTGGTAAATCATTTTATGGCTCAGCAAAGGAAGTCTTCTTCAAAAGGGGAAAAAAATACTGAAAACACTAACCCAAAGCGAAAAGCGAAAGGTAAAACTGCGAATGAGATCGTAAAACGCCATATCAGTGATAAAGACGATAAGATAACTAAGGAGGATTTTGAAAATTTATATATAGACATGAGTTTGCCAAAAGACAAAGCCCATGCACCGTTGCCTATTAAGAACATTAAAGAAAGACCCAAGGACGCTGATAAAGATAATACGATGACAACTCCATGGGATGTGATCAGCGAGTAGTACAATGATCACTGGTCAACGCTATTCTTAGGAGATACTATAAATTTTATCAATAGGTAGATCAGGAATCCAACGCAACCACCCAACGTATTTAAGATCACATCGTCAATATCGGTACTGCGATAACTTGTCGCTAATTGAAGTAGTTCTATCCCGACTGCAACAAAAAAGCAGATCAGCAACACCGCAAAAAAATAATAAGCTTTTCTAAGCCTTTTATAAATTAAAGGAAGATAAATTCCAAGAGGTAGAAGCATTACAAAATTACCGAGTATCTGTTTGCCCCAGGTTTGATAGATGTCGATTGTTTTGAAAGGTTCCAGATTTACCCGATCATGTGTTTCGATTCGCTGGTTCATTTTATCCCACCATCCGTGCGATGAAATTTCTTTAAAAAGAATAAAATAACCAGTGAGTTGAAGAACAGCAAAAACATAGATAAAAAAACTTGCCTGTACGGTTACCTGTAAAAAATTATCCTGTTTTCTTCTGGCTGTTACAAAGAAGATCCATGCAAATAATAACAGGATACTTAATGCCAACCCTGCCACTCTTTTAAAACTTGCGCTGCTGTAACTATCCTGATACAATACACGGAAATAAAATAAGCTCACGATCATTACCGGCAAGATCACGAGTAGTCTTTTTAAAGTATTGTTCATGAATTAGGTGTAAAATAATAAAATCCTGTTAAGAGTCCCGCTTCACAGAAGTTTAACGCAAAATGGCCTGATAGTTTGACTATAGTAACGTTTTATATTCATTAAAATTAAACTCAAACGTTATGAAAAGACTAATACTCATTTTGGCTCCGGCCGCTCTTTTTCTCGCTTCCTGCAAATCGGGAAATATTAAAGAACCCGAATACCGTGAAATTCGTGATGTACGAATCATGGAGGTAGGTTTATTACAGACCACTGCGGGTCTCGATTTTGTTTATTATAACCCGAACAATTTTGGCGTTCAGCTGGCAAACGCAAGCGGCGATGTCTATATTGATGATATGTTTTTTGGTCGCTTCGGTATACAGGATAAAGTAACAGTACATAAACACGAGGAATTTATAGTGCCTGCTTTTATAAAAATGGATAATATCAGCGCAATAAAAAATCATCGTGAGATATTTAAAAAGAAGCAGGCTAAGATCAGGATCGACGGTTACGCCATTGTGAAGAAAGCAGGATTTAACAAAGAAGTTCCAATCAAATACGAAGGGATCCAGGACATAGAACGTCTCCGTGCAATCGTATCAAATTAGTTTTCGTTTTTTAAAATTCTTAATGACCTGCGTACATAATGCAGGTTATTTTTTTATTGAAATGCAATGTTTTTCTCATTGTTAAAAGTCAAAAACGACAACTTACTAAGTAAGTGTACTTTAAAAATCTGTTGACGATTTCTTTAACAGTTACAAAATCTCTGGCATCGTTTTCCATTATATAGGTAGAAATGAAAAAAAATTTAATCATCTTAAACAACTCAGTTATGAAACAAGTTCTACTAAAACAAGTCGTGCTATTTATCGCCATAGCTGCAGTAGTGTCTGTAGCAGTGGTTGGTTTTACAAAAAATTCTAATTCTAAAAAAGTTGATGCGATCGAATTAGCACAATTCGAGGCATGGAAAGCAGCAAGTTTGCAAAAAGAATTGGAAAAGGAAAATGCTATTGTTGCCAAACCCGTCACGAAAAATTCTACGGCGAAACGTACCGTAAGCTACCAGAGTCCAAAAATGGTATCTGAATCTCAAAATGCCGCTAAAACAACAGCTGTTAAGAAGAAAGGTTGGAGCAAGGCTGCAAAAGCCACGGCGATTGGCGCCGGTACGGGCGCAGTACTTGGAGCTGTGATAAATAAGAAGAATCGTGTAGCAGGTGCTGTTATTGGTGGCGTCATCGGTGGCGGTGGTGGTTATGTGATTGGTCGCGGAATGGATAAAAAAGATGGCCGATATTAATTATGATAAAACCGTTTAGCAAAAGGGACTTTATGGTCCCTTTTTTTATTCCCTCAAAGTCAATGTTGAATTTGCTAATTTTAGCCAAATTAATTGCAATGAGGAAATTTAAACCTGGCTATTTTATTTTACCTGTCGTGCTTGTTGGAGTGATGTTTCAGTCCTGGATTCCCACCGCCAAAACAGAAAGGGAATTTTACCAACTTACAGTTTATCATTTTAAAGATGCATCACAGGAAAAAGTAATTGACAGCTATTTACAAAATGCATTATTACCCGCATTACATAAAATCAATATTAAAAATATCGGTGTGTTTAAGAATCGTTTAAATGACACACTTGCTGATAAAACCTTGTATGTATTAATACCTATTAAGGCTTTGGAAGAGATAGTGAAAATATCATCGAAACTAAATACTGATAAAGGATACCAGGCCGCCGGTGCAGAATATCATAATGCCGTTTATACATCTGCACCCTATTCGAGGATGGAAACAATTCTGCTACATGCATTTTCGCTGGCGCCCGCACTTCAATTACCGAAACTAAGCGGTGCAAGAAAGGACAGGATCTATGAGCTCCGAAGTTATGAGAGCGCCACAGAGAAAATATTCAAGAATAAAGTACACATGTTTAATGAAGGTGATGAAATTGGATTATTCAGGCGGTTGAATTTTAATGCAAGTTTTTATGGGGAAGTTATTGCCGGTGGTAAAATGCCGAACCTGATGTATATGACATGCCACGAAAACAAAACCGTAAGAGATGCCAATTGGAAAAATTTTGGAAATGACGCAGATTGGAAAAAGCTTTCCGCGATGCCGGAATACCAGCATAATGTTTCGCATATCGATATTACCTTTTTATACCCAACAGAGTATTCGGATTATTAAACGTCGAGCTATTCTCCCAATTTCTTTTTCATAAATGCATTCCATTGTTCGGGAGTCAATTTATAGGTATTGACTAGTTGCATCATGCCGTTTTCAAAACCCGGTTCATCAGGTAATGCGATTTTATATTGTTGTATCATAAAGTTCTCTTTGTTGATCCATACATATCCGCCTTTATTTTCAAGACCGGGGCCATCAACAAAGTATTTAAAACATTGTTTATTATTTATCATTTCATCGCCTTCGAATCTCACGGTTACTTTTCCTTTATTCACAAACCTGGGGTTGTCATTTATCATGACTACATCGGCAATATGAAACCAAAATGAATCTTTTTTATTTTTCAATGCACGCCATATAAAACTTAATCCTGCAAAGTCAAAATCATAACTCTGCCAGGGAAGATCAGCGATCAAAAGCGAATCCCGCATTTCTCCTGCTTCAATTTTCAGATTTTTCACTCCTTTTAGCCGCGCAATAAATTCGGGAGCTTTTCCTTTCCCGAGTTTATAATTTTGAAATTCGGTTACAGAAAAATTTTTCCAATCTATGTCGGCGGTTACAAGGGTTGCAACTTCATCCCCTTCCCACCATTTAAAAGATTCCAGCTTGTTACTGTCCGCAACGTAGAGAAAAATACTTGAGGAATGAGTCCCGTCCCAATTGGATTTTTTGTATTCATATAGGGTATGTTTATCAGCAAAAGAACCTGGCTTTCCAAATTTTTTTAACTGGGCCGAAGCCGAAAATGAAGAAATGACCAATAAACCAAAGAAATATAAGCGAGACCTCATTTTTTTGTTCTTTTGACGCACCATAGGCAACCCTGGTTACAATTTTTCCGAAGGGTTTTCAGTTATAAGACAGGTTGCATGATTTTTGCTTTAGAAATGAAACTTTTATAAAGCCCTTCAATATGAAAAAATGCCTTTTCTGTATAACCTGTTTGGTGATGGGATTGCTAATGATAACAAGCATGCAGGCACAAAGCCTGAAAAGCCTGGAGGAAAATAACGGCTTTAAAAAATATAAGCTTGGTTCAAAATTCGTTTTGGGTTTAGGAATAAAGCATAAAGACCAGGATGGCGCCGATAAAATTGTCATCTCCTACACCAAAGAAATGATTGGTGACATACCTGTTCAATCTATAGAATTATATTATTTAAGAGACACCCTGGCAAAGATCATCGTAAGAATTTCCCCGGAATATTATGCAAAGCTTATTGATCTGTGCAAGAGTTCTTTTGGCGAACCCACGAAAGATTTTAGCAGCAATGAAAAAGTAAAATTTGATAGCACGGTTTCTGTCAACAATTTTAAGGATAATTATATCTGGAAAGCTAATCGCTTAAGACTCGAATATTTTTACCTGTATCCGAAGATAAGCAGTGGCGCTTATGGAGCTAAAATGCTTTACCTCACTTATATCCTGAATGACTATGGACAGCGGTTAGTAAGGGTTCAAAAAGGCTCCAACTCGGCCAGGAATTTCTAATAAAAAAGGATTAAATAATATCTTTATTCAATGCCGATCTTAATTGCGGAAGAGAAAGATGTTACTTCTTTAGTTGCATTAATGGACAGCGCCTACCGGGGCGAAAGTTCCAAACATGGCTGGACATCAGAAGCCGATCTTTTTATTGGCAATAAAAGAACAGACGAAGCAACGGTGTCCAATCTTATTAGAAAACCCGGCGCTGTTTTTCTAAAATTTTTAAATGATGAAGGCTTATTAGAAGGTTGTGTTTTTCTTCAGAAAAAAGAGAACAGGCTTTATCTCGGTATGTTTTCAGTTTCGCCATTGGTACAAGGAAAAGGAATCGGTAAAAAATTATTGACGGCTGCTGAGGATTATGCCAAAGAGCAAAACTGTACTTCAATTTTCATGACAGTAATAACAGTTCGGGAGAAATTGATCGCCTGGTACGAAAGGAGCGGTTATAAGAAAACTGGTAAAGTGCTTCCCTTTCCTGTTGATGAACGATTTGGCATCCCCACCCAACCTCTCGAAATGCTGATGCTTGAAAAACATTTATAGCGGCGACTCAAAGAATTCTTATAATAAAGAAAGGCCTTCGATTGAAGACCTTTTTATTTTAATACAATATTTATTAGTTTTCCAATGCGCCATCTTCTTTAAACTTCTTGAAAATAGCAATTACATCAGCAGGTAATTTTTCGGTCTTTTTAAATGGCATAAAGCCTCTGTCAGTAGGGTTTAGCTCTATCCGACGGATGATCGAGTCAATATCGGCTTTTACATTCGCATAATTATCGTATGGCTTTTTGTTTCCTCCTTTCGATGGAATGTGACAAGGGGAACAAGAACCAGCAATAACAGTGGATACGTGGGTCGTATAAGTAGTTTTAGGAACAGCTGCAGCAGCTTCAGCTGCCTTCTTAGCGGCTTTCTTAGAAGATGAACAATAGGTTAGGCCTAATGCAAGAACTGCCATCCCAGCGAATACATAGATTTTTTTCATTCTCAGGTTTTTTAAGTCTTTAAAAGTATTGAAAAATTTTTAATCAAAAAATCTTTGCCGGTTTGGTAAATCTCAAATTTATTCCAGCGGTACATTTGCATTTCTTTATATGCTAACACCTGTTTTTGCAACATATAAAAATGCATATACCGGTTTATCCCGTTCTACCTGGTTGCTTTCAATTGTAATGCTCATCAACCGCAGCGGCACAATGGTGGTTCCTTTTCTTACGCTTTATCTTATTTCGATGGGCTATAGTGTTTCTAAGGCGGGATTTGTCTTTGCATTTTTTGGTCTTGGCGCATTTAGCGGCGCTTTTGTTGGAGGTAAGCTTACAGATAAGATAGGCTTCTACCCCGTTCAAATAATAACATTACTTGGCGGTGGGGTGATGTTCTTTGTGTTGGCACAAATGCAATCCTATTGGCTTATTTGCCTTTTCACCTATTTACTTGCATTTATCAATGAAGCTTTTCGGCCGGCCAATTCTACTGCTGTGGCTTTTTATAGCAAACAAGAGAACCGGACAAGATCTTACGCACTGAACAGGCTGGCAATAAATCTTGGATGGGCCATAGGCAGCGGCATTGGCGGTATATTGGCAAACATAGATTTCAAATTGCTTTTTTATGTTGATGGTATTACAAATATTGTAGCGGGTATTCTTATCTGGATCTTTTTAAAACCTGTAACGTTTAGATCTGAGAGTGAAAAACATTTTGAACCTGTAACATCATTATCTCCTTACAAAGACAAGGTTTATCTTTTTTTTATCCTGCTTACAGTTCTTTTCGCCTGTTGTTTCTTTCAACTATTTACAAACCTTTCACCCTACTTTTTTAGTGAGCTGCATTTTTCAAAACCACTGATTGGTTTTTTATTAGCTGTAAACGGAATAATAATCGCTGTTGTTGAAATGGTGTTGATCTATAAATTAGAGGGCAGGGGTAAAAACCTGGACTATATTTTTATTGGAGTACTGATGGTGGGTATTGCGTTTCTAATGCTCAACATTCCCGGGATGGGGCCAATGTTAGCTTTGGGCATAATAACCCTGGTCACATTTGGGGAAATTTTTTCCATGCCTTTTATGAATAGTTTTTGGATTAGCCGGACCCTCCCGGAAAATCGGGGCCAATATGCTGCTTTATATACAATGGCATGGTCGGCTGCGCAAACTCTTGGACCACTTGGTGGCTCTCAACTGGCAGGCCAGTTCGGCTTTAAGTGGCTGTGGTTCAGCGCCGGAGCCCTTTGTATTACAGTTTCACTTTTGGTCAGAAAGTTAAAGGACATGGATGCTGCCGAAGGAAAATAAATGGAGCGCCGCGGCCGGTTACTTGGCATGATTTTCTTACCTTAATTATTCAAATCTTCATTATGGATAATGCTGTGAATAACACTACGGGTAAAAGATCTAAGAAAGAATTTCGCAAAACGATCTCTGCAAAATTGGAATCAAGTTTAGTTGAATTCCAAAATGGTACCAAAGAGAAAAAATTTAAAGCTGCTGTAAAGCGGGCAAGTAAATTGCTGGCAAATGATCTGTTTTCAAAACAAAAAAAGAAAACAGAAAAGAACAATACTGTAATGGCCGAAGCAATTGGAGCATAATCTTTCGTTTATCTCATTACCGTTCCGCCTGAGGGGGGCGGTTTTTTATTTGGTTTCTTCTATAATCCAAAATATTTAACCAGACGCTTGAAGCCAATGAAACAAAGAATACGATCAACGTTACTTTGTCCACGAGGTCTTTTTGAAAATTGATACCGGTAAGTTTTAGTAACAAGAAATGAACATACGAGGTAGATTGATCATGCAATCCCATTTTTTCCCTTACCGCCCAATGCCAATCGGTGCAAAAGCAATAGCCCCATCCATACCAGATGCCAACAATGAACCATGATGCGGCCGTAAGCAAAAGGGTAAACAGGTTCCAGCGACGGGTCTTTTTCCATACCCACCCAAAACAATTAAACAACATGAGAACCGTGTGAAAGACGAAGAAAAAAATATTAAGAAACTCGTAGCCCATTAATAT
This sequence comes from Chitinophagaceae bacterium, assembly GCA_036374555.1. Classification (GTDB taxonomy): domain Bacteria; phylum Bacteroidota; class Bacteroidia; order Chitinophagales; family Chitinophagaceae; genus VBAS01. The sequence continues at coordinate 13,143 of DASUTO010000038.1, read as the reverse complement.
ATTCTGCCTTCTTCATGACTCAATAATTGCTCTGCCATCGAATGATCAAAGACCGCCTCTTTATTGGAGATCACCTGGCGCAACAGATCATGTATAGTAATGACACCGGCAAACTGCTGGTCATTATAGGCAAGGAGATACCTTGCTTTATGTGAGATCATGAGGTTCATGCAATGCTCTACTGTATCTGTAATTTCAACCATCGGGAGATCATTGGTCATTACTTCTCTTACTTTTGTATTGGCGCTTGACCGGCCTTTAAGTATAACATTACGGCTATAATCCCTTTCACAAAAAATACCCTTGAACTCATCATCTTTCATCACAACAAGGTAACTCAGGTTAACCGCGTTCAACATTTGCAAAGCATCAATAACAAGTGCATCTGCATCAATATTGTTGAAAACAACTGGTTTACTTTTCAGCAGATCGTTTACAGTACGCATAACTTATCGTTTGTTATAAAGTTCGGGGTTTTTATCAAAATATAAATTGATTTGGGCGGTAATCTGAAAACTATTATAGCTGCATCGGGCTGGCTTTATCGAATTTTTCCTCAGAAGCCCCTTCCCCGGTATCAGCATCGATGATAATTTTCCAGGTTCCATTTTCTTTTCGTAACAATACGTGAAAACGCCCAAAGCTTTTTCTTTTTTCACCGGTCTGTATATTGGTGCTTGTCGTTTTGTAAAAACCCACTTCAAAGGCTTTATCGTCACTGGAGATCCGTTGGGTAAACCGTAGTTCGATGTTCTTTTTCCAATTGGCCCATTTTGCTCTAAGGCTGTCCGGTATTTTTTTAAAGTACTCATCATAGCCAAAAATTTGCCCATCGTCCTGTATTACCCTGACTACATCTCTGCTATGCACCGATTTGAACTGTTCCTCATCACCGTTCCCAAAGGATCTAATGAAGATCATCCAGACCTGCTCATTTATTTCTCTTGTGATCTTAGGATCCTGACCCAAAAGGATAAAGCCTGGAAATAAAATAAGCGTAGCTAAGATTATCTTTTTCATGACTTTTTTTCAAAAATAACTCATTATTCACGTTTAGTTTAAACCGTTTTCATTGTAATAAATCACATACTTTCGTTGTAAATATTTAATGATGGATCTGCAAAAACAATTTGAAGAAGCAACTGCAAATAGTAAAAGTCTAAGTGAAAAACCATCCAATGAAGTTTTACTTCAATTGTATTCATTATATAAGCAAGCTACCACTGGCGATGTTGATACGGAACCTCCTTCAAATCCGTTTGACTTTGTAAATAAAGCCAAGCATGATGCGTGGGCATCATTAAAAGGAAAAACAAAAGAAACCGCCATGCAGGAATATGTGGACCTTGTTAATAAACTTAAAGGATGAGTTTATTAGAATATGCTGGAAAAATATTTATCTCTTCTTGTGTGCCCAGTTACCCGATCCGAACTCGAGGTTAAAATAATTTCTCTTGAAACAACATCGTTTGCAACAGGCGAAATAGAAATCATTGAAGGAATTCTGTTTGCAGAGAAAGATTGGTTTTATCCCATTATTAATGGCGTCCCCCGTTTATTGATCGAAGCCTTTTTAGATTATGAAAAATTCTTAATGGAAAAGCTTTCGGATTATAAAACCAGGAAGGAAACTTTATTGAAAAAATATCCCGAACTTATTCGGCAGACGATCAGGAAAAACAACAGAACGAAAAAAAGTTTTGAATTAGAATGGGGCCTATTCAATTATGATGAGGACAAAACCTGGGAACTTAAAGGAGAAGGATTACTCGATCGGTTTTTAAAAGAAACTGATGAGACAAAAGAATCATTGAGAGACAAATTGATCTTTGATGCTGGTTGCGGTAATGGACAATTGAATCAATATATTGCCCGCTGTGGTGCATTGGTAGTAGGAATGGATCTTAGTAGAAGTGTTGAAAGAGCTTTTTTAAACAATAAAGAAAATAATGCTTTTTTCCTGCAAGGTGATGTACAATTTCCTCCTCTCCAATTTGAAAAATTTGATATTGTTCATAGCAGTGGCGTTTTAATTTGCACAAATAACAGTGAACTCACTTTTTCAAAAATTGCACCTTGTGTAAAAAAGAATGGCAAATTGAGTGTGTGGCTCTATCATCCAAGAAAAAATTTTGTTCACAATTCATTTAATTTTCTGAGAAATTATACATCTAAACTTCCAATTAAATTTCAATATTATTTATACCTGTTTACACTCTTTCCTGCCAGCTATGTTGTAAAAAAGATCAAGGGTAATAAGCAAAATGCAAGGGAAATGATGATCGCTATTATGGATTGGTTCTCGCCCGAATTTCGCTGGGAACATACACCAGCAGAAGCCAGGAGTTGGTTCACAAAAAGAAATTTCACCGATGTGAAAGTAACGACCTCTGATACATTTGGTTTTAATATTATTGGGAAGAAATAATTCAGTATGTAAATGAATATATGGTCAACAAATACATCGCAATAATTATATAATTTAAAAACCCGGTAGTATCAGGAGCGATAAAGTAAACTCAGCTGCTTTCCCACAGTGTAAAAACTGAATTTATCTTTTGAATCCTCTGCGATCTCTTCTCGGTTATAGTCGTTATAGTCTTTCATGATCTTTTCAATCGCATGAAGAAGTTGTAATTCATTTTTCGGTTCTATTAGTATGCCATTCTGTGCGTTTATTATTTCCGGGATCCCTCCTACTTTCGTAGCGATCACTGGTACTCCGCAACACAAAGCTTCCAGAATACTACACGGTTGATTTTCATAATTACTAAATGTTACAAATGCAGATGCCGATCTAACGATCTCACCAACGTTTTCATAAGAAATTTCCCCGGTAAATTTTATATGGTTTGCTAATCCTAATGTTATTACCAGCTCCGCCAGGCTGGGAAGAACCGGCCCGTACATAATACATTCCCAATCTTGTCTTTTTTTATGCAAATCTGCAAGAACCCTGATCAGGCCTTCTGTATTTTTCTGACCTTTCCAGGCGGATATATGATGAATGAATTTGAAACTTTGATGATTATTCCGATCAAAATAAAATAGTTTTTCATTCACGGTATTTGGGATCACTTTTGTTTGAATGGCCGGTATAATTGAACTCAATTTGAAAGCAAGATCTTCACTTACGCAAATCACATTTTTTGCATTGCTGAAAATCTTTTTCGTGATATACCTGAATGACGCGGGCCTGGAGAAAAAATTATCCGCGTTTGTTTTATCATACCCAGCCCAATGTTCCGTTACATAGTAGTTAAGGTTGTATCTTTTTTTTAACCATAAAGCGATCAAACCTGCTTTATAAGGTACATGAACATGAACAGCAAATGGCTTTCCATTTTGGGTGATCCACGTTGAAAAGAATTGTTTATACACAGAGTTGTATTTTCGAATTGACATTAGTCTTTCAATAAAACCAACCCGATAATTTTTGGAAGTGTAATAAATAATTGTTTCAGTAAGATTACCCGTAGTTTTTTCCTCGATCCTTATGGACGTTGCTGTTTTTTTATTCTTATCCCTGACAATAAAGACCACCTGAACAGGCATAAATAATGAAAGTGCCAGTGCATGGCGTTGTATAAAATCACCCGTAAACGTGTCCAGCTTACTTGGATACCAGCTAGGTAAATAAAGGATATGCTTCATGCCTTTTTGTTAGCAGTGATTAAAACCTCACCTGAAAATATATTAAAATCAGATCTCCTGATCGCAAAAAATTCCTTGAAAGACACGTTAAGGTATTGCTTTAAACGATATATAATATATGCAGTTGTAATAGAATAAGCTACCAGGTTAGCAATGGCTGCGCCTTTGTAACTAAATGCCGGGATGAGTAAAAGATCCATCAAAACTATCATAATACAACAAAGAGCAGATACAATAAGATTTACCCGTAACAACCTGTTGGCGGAAAAATAAGCAGCGAGAATGATTGCAGTTGTAAACATCAGGTATCCTGGTATCATTAACAACAGTGAAACAAAACCATCAAAATAGATTCCCGGGAGAAAGAAAAGATAGATTGCCAATGAAGATGCAATAACTATCAATGCTAGAATAATATGAACATAGAATGATACGCGACATAAAGAAAGCAGGGCCCCTTCGCTCAGTCTTTGGTATTCATTTTTCAATGCAGGAATGATCAAGCCCGCTAAAATGCCAGGAATTATCCATAGCAATTGCGCAAATTTGGAAGCCTGTGAATAGATGCCGACGGTTGTATGGTCATAATAGAGGCTTATTAACCAGTAGTCGGCACGAAAAGCAACGTATTGAATAATATTTGAAGCCAGGACAATGGAGGAAAAAGAGGAAAATGATCTCATTTCTTCCTGTGAAATACGCTTAAATGAAGGATTAAATCTCACCACGAAATAGAAAAATAAAATGAAGGCCGGGATAAAAGTATAAAGGCTGAATGTCCAGATCGGGTGCTTAACAATTAGAATAGGTTTTATTATCCAGATTGTTATTAGAGCAATGAATAATATCCCTGCCACAATGGAAATTACCTTATTGCAAAGTTTTGCCTCATACTGTGAATAATAGAGCGATAAAAATTTATCAATTATTACCAGGCCTGTAAAATAAACTACTTCAGCAAAAAAAATACTAAGTTCAAAACTTCCACCCAGCAATGTGTGACCTAAAAATAGATTGCCAAGTATTGCGATGATGTAAAAGAACAAAAGCTGGATCGCAGCCGTTATTATCGTAAAAGAAAAAATTTTATCCCGGCTATAGTTCTTCCCGGTAATTCCATGCCATACTATTGCTGCGTCTGTTCCAAGCCCCGTTATGATATAAAGAAAAGCAGCATTTACGATCATTAATGAAAGTGTCCCGAATTGATCAGCACCCGCAAGCTTTGCAATGAGCAAACTGACCCCAAAGCCAATGCATGTAAAAATGATCCTAAAAATAAATCCACGTAGAAGAAGTTGCACGTTCTGAGTTTATGTAAAGAAAATATAATTTTTATTCAAACCTGAACCATCAAATTTTTCAGGATCAATTTTGAAAGATTTTTTATTATTTGATGCTAAATATTTCCTGCACTTTTATCTATGTACTTTGTTTTGCTAAAATCATTAATGAATAGTCACCCCAAAGCTTAACACTTTTCTTTTTATTTATTTTGTAAGACATATTTCGCAATTTCTTTTTGATGTATTGTTTAAAAGATCCTGATTTTCTGATATCGGTTATCGGCTTTGTATATTCCCAATCAACGACGGTAAAACCCGAATCTTTTAAAAACCACCACACCATCTCTTCCGAAAAATAGTGGAGGTGGCCTACTGTTTCCCTTTGCTGAAGCATTACATGTGGCTTCAAAATTGAACGACAAGACAGATCCAGCGGAATATGAAAAACAAAATACCTGGCTTTATCTTTAAGCTTTTGTAAAAAACCGTAATAATCGGTTACATGTTCAAGCACATCGATCAGCAGGATAACATCGACTTTAGTTCTTTGAGCATCGCTGATAAAATCACCTAAATAGAATTGTACCCTTTCACTTTTTCTTTTTTCTGCAAGCGAAATTGCTTGTGGAGATATATCGTATCCTTTTAAGGTTTTTATGTTGGTATTTTTTTCAGCAAGACTGGCCAGGATCCCTCCGGCGCCACAACCAACCTCAACAAGATCAAGTATGGTTATTTTATTTCGCCCGAGCATTGAAATTATGATATCTGCTTTCCATGGACTATCTTCTTCATTCCATGTTGGGTTGTTTTCAAGATACTCACCATTTGTATAAATATTTGATTCGCTGATCATGAAAACTATCTTTAATTAATTCTCCGTCCAATTGCTGAAGCTGCCGTTTCATTAAAAACCAATAAAGATAAAGCCAAATATGAAAGCAATTACAGGTTTCGTTTAAAATTATTACAACCAGCTTAATGATGTCTCATGCTGACGATAAGAAAAGCTAACAATTCCTGATCTCGGTAAGTTGAATGATTACGAAAAGATTGAATCACTATCCCCGGTTATTACTGCGCAATAATTTATCCTGCCTTAGCTGAATAAATGACTTTCTGTCTATGTAGTATGCAAACAGTAGATAGAAGATTGGTAAAAAGCTAAGTAGCTTAAGCGCAAAGCTTCCGGTAAAGAAACCAAGCAGATAAAACACAATTAGTACAAAAACATTTCCCAACAATTGCAGGTCATCGATCGAACAAACTACTTTAAAGTGATAGTAGCTTGGTTGCTTGTAATTCAGGTCAATTGGTTTTGTAAAATGAAACCCATCGGTGACAACTATTTTGGAATGGTTATCATATACTTCAATTATAACCGGGTCTTCATTGGGTAATGGATATATTTCCTTATTATTTACAATTACCCGTACATTCAGAATGCTAAGTAGTATCTGTTTCTTTCGGCTGATGACAATATAATATTGAGCAGGAATATATTTTTATTTCAGTGAACGGATGATCTCGATAAATTCAGCTGCGACCAGCGAAGCCCCGCCAACCAATCCCCCATCTACATCCGGGCAACTAAATAATTCCTTTGCATTATTGGCTTTTACACTACCTCCATAAAGAATGGGAACCTGGTTTGCAATTGCCTCACCATATTGGCTTGCAATGATAGAACGTAAATGTGAATGCATTTCTTGTGCCTGGGCAGTTGTGGCGGTTTTTCCTGTCCCGATAGCCCAAATGGGTTCGTAAGCGATCACTATGTCTTTTACCTGTGCAGCCGTTAAATGAAATAAAGATTCTTTTAGTTGCTGTGTTACATAATCATTTTGAGTGCCGGATTCACGGATTGCCAATGCTTCGCCACAACAAAAGATAGGAGTAATAAAATTTTCAAGACAAAGATCTACCTTATCCGCCAGCATTGCATTTGTTTCGGAAAAATATTCTCTTCTTTCACTATGCCCAACCACGCAGTAAACAATTTTCAGGGAGTGAAGCATCTCAACCGATATTTCGCCGGTGTACGCCCCTGATTTTTTATGATAACAATTTTGTGCGGCAGCATAGTAATTCTTTTCTTCAGCAACCTCGCTCCGGGTCATTGTCAGGTAGGGATATGGAACTGCAAAAATTGTTTTTTGGTGTCCTTTTAATTTAATTTTTGCTCCCAGGATATCATCTAAAAGTTTTTCTCCTTGCTGAAAAGTCAGGTTCATCTTCCAGTTAGCCGCTGCAATTTGTGTACGCATGATTTGGTTTTAGTAGTTTTTAAAGATATAGGAAAGAATTGTTTTTTCATTTTCAGTGATAGATTGGCCTTTTAACTTTTTCCAACTATCGATATCTGCTAACGCTTTCTGTAATTCATATCTCCGAAGTCCATCACTGCCCCATGAAAAGTTGGGAATATATTTTGGAGTCAGTCCTGTTTCAAAAACATTACTGCAGACTCCCATCACAGTACCGGTATTAAATGATGTATTGATAGATGTTTTAGAATAATCACCGATGAAAACACCGCACTTTTGTCCAGCATTCATTTCGCCCTTAGGTGTCCATACTTTTACGAAGCTTGCATTGTTCTTGACATTTGAATTCGTGGTGCCGGCTCCAAGATTGCACCACTCTCCTATTACAGAATCGCCGATATATCCATCATGAGATTTATTGGAATAAGCAAAGAATATAGAATTCTTAATTTCACCCCCGGCTATACAATAGGGACCGATGGTTGTGGCGCCATAAATTTTTGAGTTCATCTTAATAACAGACCCTTCTCCAGAAGCAAATGGCCCCCGGATAGAGGCACCTTCCATTACCAGCGAATTTTTGCCAATATATATAGGACCTTCGGAGGCATTAAGAATGCTATATTCAACTACTGCCCCTTTCTCAATAAAAATATTTCCAGGCTTAATTAATTTGTTTGTTTTTGAAATTTTTTGGGATTTTCTTTTTTCAGTCAATAAGTTGAAATCATCCCGGATAGCATGATCATTTAATTGAAAAATATCCCAGGGAAATTGAATGCTTTTTATTTCGTCATGAATTGTTATCGCCTTTGATACTTTTATTTTATTTGGCTCCTGTATCTCTTTTTTTGAAAATCTGAAAATGATGCCGGTATTACCATTCGCGGAAATAAATTCTCCATTCTTTAATTTCTTAAGCGCCTTTATAAGTTTCGGAGAAGGAAGAATATTTCCATGTATCATGAAGCAGGTATCATCTTCACTTATATTTTCAAGGCGGATTGACCGGTCGAGATCCTTATAATCATCCTCTACACGATCATACGATGTTACACCAAGAATTCTTTCCCACTTTTCCCTGATAGTTAGAATGCCCACTCTGATATCCTGAATCTGCCTTGTAAGCGTAAATGGATAAAGGTTCTCAGGTTGGCAAAACTCTTCCGTAAAAATGATTTTAACAGGCATCCGGTAAAGCTAAAGATTTTAAAAAAATAAAAAGCCCCGAAGAAGAATCTCCGGGACTAAAGTATAGCCATGAAAAACAAAAACTTAATAATATTCTAATTTAAGAATTTATTTTTTCTTTTCGTATTTCCGTTTGAATTTATCAATACGACCCGCAGTATCAACCAGCATGTTCTTGCCGGTAAAAAACGGGTGAGATGTATTAGAAATCTCCAATTTAACAAGGGGATACTCGTTTCCATCTTCCCACTTAACGGTTTCTTTTGAAGCAGCTGTTGAGCGGCTTAAGAAACTGTGACCATTACTCATGTCCTTAAAAACTACGAGGCGATAACTCTTTGGATGAATATCCTGTTTCATAAATGTTTGATTTAAAGGCTGTACGGATTTTGCCGTACTAATTAAAAAATTTACGTGCAAAAGTAACGTAACCAGCGCTAATCACCAACAGAAGGTCGAAAAAATAGAAAAGCGCCGGATTTTTCTTCCGTTCATTTGCCGAAGCTCCTGAACGTCTTACTAACCCAACGCTTTCCGTGAGGTTCTGTGTCTTTTGACGGACCATCGACCCCAGCGATCAAATTCTTCTTTTGACGGATTCCTTTGATCGCAGATCCTTCGAATCTTTTGACGGACTTTCCGGACCCCAGATCAAACTCGCTTTTGACGGCTCATTCAATCTTATAACGCTAAGATGCCTTACAATAAGTTGTCTTCCAAATTTTTTGCCTATTTGATACTCACTTGTTTTGCACAAATAGAATTTGAGATATGCACAATTTATCAATAGTTATGAACAGTTTATGAACGAACTAATCTCTCATATTGACAAATTGAAGCGGCAATTTCAGATTAGACGATTTGCATAGTTGGATGACGGATTGAAGGTCATCAATTTTTTTTCCTGTTACTCTTACCAGGTCGTCATTTATTGATGCCTGTACCTTCATTCCTGAATCTTTTATCAGTTTAACTATCTTCTTTGCGTCTTCTTGTGGGAGCCCATTTCTTACTTGTACTTCTTTTTTCCAGGTCTTGCCACTTTGTAAACCTTCTTTACTCAGATCAAAGGCTAATGGGTCGATCCCTTGTTTATGTGCCCGGCTAACAAGTACATCACATAGTTGGCGCATCTTCATATCGTCGTCGGTCTCTATGTTGATCTTAAAATCTTTCTTATTCAGGTCAATTACAACATGGCTTCCTTTAAAGTCAAACCTGTTTGTGATTTCTTTTGTTGTCACATTAACAGCATTGTCCAATGCTTGTGCATCGACTTTTGAAACAATATCAAATGAAGGCATAATTTAATTTTAGATTTATAAAATTGAAGCTTTTAAACTGAGTTTTAAAATAAAATTATTAAATAAAAAAACCTCCCTTAGAAAAGAGAGGTTTCACACACATGAGAAAACTGAAATTTATTTTTATTGGCTTTGTCCTACCCTGTTTTGTTCATCTTGTGAACTGCTGTTTCTACGTCGTGGCTGATTTTGCTGGCCAGTTTTTCCGAAGCGCCATGTAAAAGTCCCGGTTACCTGTCTTACATCTGGCCGGGAAATAAACCCGCCATCAACCAATCCATATGTATTTCTTCCCTCAAACTTTTGCCACGCAAATGGATCGCGGAAATTAAACCGCAGCGTCCCTTTTCCTTTCATTATTTGTTTTTGAACTCCTATGCTCATCTGGTATATTGGTTCCATTTGTGTAAGACCATTAAGGGCTTTATGGCGATAAAATCCACTTAGCTCAGCTGTCCAGCCTTTTTTGAAAGTAAAATTGTTAGTAACGTTAGCAGTGAAGGAAGTATAAGCCATGTCGATATTAATGGTATCGTAAACACCTTTATAATGATTATTAAACACATTTGTAAAGAAATTTGCATTCCACCATTTTGCAAATGCAACCGGAGCGGTAATAGAAAGACCGATATTAGTGTACCGGGCAACATTGTCAACAGTAAGATATCTTATCTTACTGTTTGGTTCAGGTTTTACTATCTGGGAAATTACATCATCTGTGTTATTATAATTGAAAGTCGTTATAAACTTGCCATTGAAGCTATGTGTCACATCAATATTATGTGTGTATTGCGGACGCAGATAAATGTTTCCCTGCCGGTAGCTTAATGTATCGAGGAAATAAATGAACGGATTCAGATCCTGGTAGTTGGGTCTTTGAATACGACGACCATACGCGATAGTCAGTGTATTCTTTTTATCTACCTTATAGCTTACAAATGCAGTTGGGAATAAGTTTGTAGTATCTCTCTTAAAAGTTTGGTTTGTTATTACCTGGTTGCCGTGTGAAATAGAACTTTCTACCCTTAACCCGGCCTGGAACGTCCATTTTTTGATTTCACGGCTGAAATTGACATATCCTGCACCTATTGTTTCATCATAAATAAAATGATTGGAACGTATATGATCTGTTTCCCAATCGTTATTGACCCATCTCTCATAATCAACGAGGTTGTCATTTTTTACATAGCTGAATTTTACACCTGCTTCAAACCTTCCACCGCCTTTTACCTGCTGCGTGTAATCGCTTTTGAAAGTATAAATATTGATATCAGATGGTAAATGCCCTTTTAGATAAGAGGTGGATGTTTTTTGAAATACGCTATTATAAAAATCGGTCGTCAGCACCATATCTGATACATTATTGTAAACCACATAATCAAAATCGGCTGTTATTTCTCTGCCAGTTGTATCAAATGTATGTTTCCAATTAAGGTTCAGTGTTGCATTTTGAAACTTAATCTCATTATCAGTAGAAGAAACCAGCCTGCTTTCTAATTGCATGTTTGCATCATACAGGTCAGAAGTGGAAGTTGGCGTTGGATGCCCTTTGAATGTAAATCCACTAACAACCACTCCGAAAATATTCTTTTTATCTGCATACCAGTCTAATCCCAATTTCAATGTATGATTGTTGTTCCCGAATCTGAAACGTGTTTCAGTAAGATTATAACCAGTGGTATTATGATTATCATCGAGAAACCTGCTATCAAGACTCAGGCGATTCATTCCGCGAAAAGCATTTGGGTTATAATTGCCAAAGAAATTGAACTTATTTTTTCTCCAGTTAAAATTGAAACTGTTTTGTGTTTTAGGATTCATGTAGAATGCTTCATCTGGTTTATACAGACTGGTAGTCGCCCCAAGCATAATACTTCCGTTAAAGCCATTATTCTTTCCCTTTTTTGTTTTGATATTAATAATACCAGAATTTCCGGACGCATCATATTTCGATGATGGGTTTGTCATGATCTCGATCTGGTCAAGGGCAGATGCGGGCATGTTACGCAGAAGATTCGCCAGATCGGTGGCAGATAAATAAGTCTGTTTACCATCCATCATCACGATCACTCCTTGTTTTCCACGAAGACTGATGGTGCCATCATTGTCCACCGTAATTCCCGGGGATTTTTCTAATATGTCAAGGGCTGTGGAACCAGCACTTGTTGGTGAAGCATCGACATTCACTACTGTCTTGTCGATCCTGGTTTCAATAAATGGTTTCTTCGCGGTCACTGTCACTTCCTGCATTGATTTTGCCTCTGCAGAAAGCTTAATCGTTTCGGCCGTAAACGTTGAATTGGTTGTAGAGATCTCTAGCGATTGACCGAATTTTTTCTGAAAACCAACAGAAGAAACAGAAAGGAGGAATTTTCCTTCAATGATATTTTCAAATTGATACTTACCATCTTTATTGGTCACAGCAATTTTTACCAATGATGAATCCTTTGCACGCAGCAGCGATACAGATGCTGATTGCAAAGGTTTTTGCGATTCATCGGTAATAACACCTGATATTTTACCAATCTTATTTTGTGAAAAGACAACTGCAGAAAATAAAATAAAAATCAAAAGGGTAAATGACTTTCTCATAAGAGGGCTATACTTTAGTTGATAAATGGCTACTGTATAAAATTGCGGCGAATAAATTCTTTCAAGAAATGAAATATGATAAGATTCGTAGAAGTAGTGTTGAAGGGTAAATACTACTTACCTATACACAAGCGGTAAGATTCAAGTTTAATAGAACGCATTTGTGAATGACTGTTAAAAAAAGAAGAACCCGTCTGCGAGACGGGTTCTGTTTGCAAAACCTAAAACTGACTGCTTATAATTTTCAAGGCTATACTCGATCTAATGATTCTGTTCTTAGTTATCTCCTGTTTTTATACGGCTTTGTTCTTCGTTTGCTCCCCCTGTTTTTCTCTTTTGATTATTATTCATTTTTCCTTTTGCAAAACGATAAGTAAATCCAAGAGCAACTTGTCTTGAGTCACGGCGTTGCTGGAAAGCAGCATCGATGGAACCGTATTTTATTTCCCCTTTTATCTTCTGTGTACGGAAAACATCACGACCAGTTAATCTGAAAGTTCCTTTTCCTTTAAAAACCTGCTGACTGATTCCCATATTTATCATTCCAAAACTTTTGACCCTGAATACGCCTTGAACGCCACCTGAATTAAAATAACCGCTTAGTTCTGCGCTCAGTGTTTTTCCAAGTTTAAATTGATTTTGAAGATTGGCCTGCAGAGTTGTAGCGCCAGTCTTTACATAATCTCCGTTTATTATTCCTTCAAACTGGTTGTTATAAAGATTTGCCCACAAATTCGGTGTCCACCATTTTTTAACTGATCCGCTCGCACTAACTGAGATTCCGTATTGACGTTGCTTTGCAATATTATCTTTCTTCACATAAGTTTCGTTCCTGTCAGTGTTTTGTTC
>DASUTO010000037.1:0-7272 GCA_036374555.1 Chitinophagaceae bacterium | reverse complement strand
CGTTTTAATCGGAGGCTCTGTGAATCGTGTGCCGTCAAACCAGTTGATGCCAAACGGTGTCCCCAGCCATAATAAACCCAGGTCGTCTCTTATAACTGCGGTAACCTGCTTATTGATCAATCCATCTTTTGAGGAGTATGTTTTAAAAGGGAGAAGTTGTGCAGTTGCTTGGTTGAAGCAAAGGGCAAGAATTAAAAAATATTTCCGGTACTGCAACATAATCCTTCTGAAATTTAAGGAAGATTACTGAATTCAATTAAATCCCTGACCTGAATCTTTTACCATGCCTGGCGTTGGTTGCAATCCAAGGCCGGCATTTATTGAACAGATATTATTAATTGACAATTTTGTTAATGTTTTATCTTAGTATTGACCAAAAGACAGGGTGCAATGGATAACAATAAGGTATATGTTTTTCGTCTTAAACCGGGTGAAGACCTTCGCAAGAGTATTGAAGCTATCGTGAAGGAAAAAAATATTGAGGCCGGCTGGATCAATACTTGTGTGGGCAGCCTTACTGATTATACGATACGCTTCTCTAACCAGGGCGAAGGCAACCATGGTTCCGGTCATTTTGAAATTGTAAGTCTTACAGGTACGGTTTCGGTTAATGGCAGTCATCTGCATATCTGCATCAGCGATGGCACAGGTAAAACAATTGGCGGTCATTTATTGGAAGGGTGTAAGATTTATACTACAGCAGAAATTGTTATCGGTTCTACTACGGTTTATGAATTCAAAAGAAAGAAAGATGGAACTACTGAATGGGAAGAACTGCAGGTAAATGAAAAATAGCTTCTGGTCACTTTCAGTCATCCAACTGCCCTGGTGTTCTTATTTATTCCCTGGATAAAAAGACAAATATGCTGCCCTGGGATTGGACTTATTGATTAAATTTAGTGCCCACGGATTAAACGATGTCATGAAACCACGACTGCTTTTGATTTTTATTTTGATTGGTCACACTCACTTATTGGCCCAGGATTCAACACTTGTTACCATTAAAAATGGAACTGATGTTGGAGATGTTCTTGCACCATCTCAAATATATTATTTTCCGCAGTTCACAAAAGGCCAGGTTTTTTTCAGGGACGGTACAAAGGCAACGGCGAAGTTGAACTACACCCGGCTCTTTGATCAAATGCTTTTTATCGATACCAAAGGCGATACGCTTGCAGTGGCAAATGAAAAAACTATCAAGTTCATTGCCGTTGATCGGGATACATTTTACTACGACGAAGGATATATAAGGGTCATTGCCAACAACGACTTTGTAAAACTGGCTGAGAAGCAGGTGTGGGTAGTGGCAGATATACAAAAGAAAGGAACTCACAATACCAATTCCACACCCGGCGTCACTTCTGTTAGAACTTTCAGAGAGGGAAACGATGTGACAAGGAATGTTTTAACATTAAACGAGGAAGTTGTGTTGCGAAAAGAAACACATTATTTTTTTGGAGATAAATACAACGACTTTGCCCGCGCCAGTAAAAAGGGATTAATGCAGATTTTTCCCAAAGACCAACGGCGCATTGAGATTTACTTAAAAGAAAATAAGGTCGACTTTAATAATAAGAATGATATTGAAAAACTATACCAGTTCTTAAGCCAGCGTCCCTGATCATAATTACAGGTGAAAGGCAGTTTAATTAGATTAGTTCATTGCCTTTTATTAGTCTATCTTTACCAGGTGACCGTTTAATTAGGCTCATATTCAGTATAAGACCGCTCCAAATTTTTTACTTTTCCCTTCAGTATTAATTTATCCTTCTTTACTCTTTGTCTCTGATTTTAGTCACAGCTATCCCGTTGTAAGCGGGAAGTATTTTATTTTATTATTTTAAATTATTTATTTATGAACATGTATGTTTCGAATTTAAGCTTTCACACAGATGAGGAAGCTTTAAGAGCTTTGTTTACTCCTTTTGGTAATGTTACTTCTGCAAAAGTGATCAATGACAGGGAAAGCGGAAAAAGTCGTGGTTTTGGTTTTGTTGAAATGGATGTTGTAGCAGAAGGACAGGCAGCTATGAAGGCGCTGAACAATAAAGAAATTGAAGGAAGATCATTATCAGTTTCAGTGGCAAAAGAAAAAACTGTCCGCACTGATAATAAAAGATGGTGAGATCGACTCAGGAAAAAAATTTTTTAATGATCTGCGGGACCGAAAGGCTCGCAGATTTTTTTTGGTTCTTTTGTCTTTTCGGCGGCTCCACGCATCAACATGGTCATTCAATGTGCAACGATCTTTACATTTCGGTTGTCAGCTGAAAAAATGGATATGCGACCTATCGCCACCGGATCTATCATTATAACCTTTGTCCTCATTTCTTTTGCCTGTAAAAAGGTTTCAGGCGACGAATCTGATCTGTACGGGACCTGGATAAAAGGAAGTAACACCGGAGATACCTTATGGTTTATGAAAAAGAATGGCAAATACATTCTGAGGCAACCTGAATCATTCAATCCTCTTATGCCGACCTATTCGGAAAAAGAATACTACTTTAAGGATGGAAATCTGACTATAAGATCATTTGCCCCCACATCACAGGAATTTTATCCTATTGACAGTTTTAGCTGGACCCAGGCAGGTATAGAGTTTACTATACAAAACAGTGAGCTGTTTATATTTATGTCTTCTATTGTGACTTATAAATATCGGAAGCTTTGATCTCCTTATCCATTATTTGACCTCATTGATAGAGCCAAATTCACCGGCAAAAGATTTTCGGGTCGGTGTTATTGGTAATGACTATTGAGTAAATTTAGTGTATGAACGAGGATATGTTGATAAAAAAGGAAACGCAGTATTTTTTTGGAGATAAATACAACCACTTTGTCCGCGCTGGTAAAAAGAAATTACTGTTTCTTTTCCCCAAGGAACAGCCTATCATTGAGAATTACCTGAAAGAAAACAAAGTCGACTTTGATAAAAAGGATGATCTTGAAAAAATTACCTCCTTCTTAGCACAAAATCATTGACAATTTATTGCTGGCGTTTGCAAACTGCTATGCACGATGCGTCCGGCTAAGCTTTTAAAAGTCTACACAACAACTTTCAACTTCATTCAAAACCAATCATATTTCGGGAATTTAATATAACGCACTGGTTGTGGTGGTAATCCATATTCGGGGGAGATCATTGTTGCATCACGGTCCTCATCAGGGTCTGCTAACTTCTCTTTTTCTTGCCTGTAATTATTTACCACAACTTTAAAAAGACTTGCAGGAGGTTCCGCCGGCGTTAATTCACGATTTCCTTTTTTACGTGAATGATAAGTATTCCCTTTCTCTTCAATGGCATGCATCACAAAATGATTTTGGTAAGAGTAATTGATAACCAAGAGCTATCCTAATTCTCAATAATCATGCAAGGTTTGGAAATGAATGGTCAATGATATGTCAAAATAAAAGTTGTACACAACCTAACAAAAGGTAGTTTGATAAAAAAGTGTGCGACATCTTATTTATTTCAATCTGATCGGATCTTCGCAATGAATTTGAATCAAAAAATGGATTTTCCTTAATAATCAACTAGCTTTTAATCCTGTTGTACATCCAGTTCGTTTATCTGGTCCTTATAATCCGAGGGAAGCAGGATATTTTTAAGCAGCCAGTCCATTTTCATCAGCCTGCTGATCTTATATATCGGTACTACAGGAGTGAGCAAAGAAAAATCACTGAACTGCAATAATTCTTTTACTCTGTCGGGAACCACTAATTTTTGCCCTTCGATCAACACCCTGAAGCGCATAGCACCAAGATGCTTTTTATATTGCTTAAAAAGATCAGCAGTATAGTTGCTTTTTTGCAGGTCATTCATTAAATGTATTTCTCTTACCTGGACCCATTCCATATAGGTTCTTGGTAACTCTTTCAATCCCATTCTTGCTCCTACACGATAAAAGACATTGTGCACCTCTTCCTTTTCTTCATCGCTTAATTTTTTTTCGAGCAGCTCGTATGATGCAATGGAATAATATATCAGCATGAACAATACGTCACGGTACGCCCAATCAGGTATGGACGAGCCCCGGTTTTGTTCAACGGCAGTATGTATCTGCCGCATGGAGTCTATCGCTTTATTGGCATCCTCTATTGAAGAAAAAACGATCCTTCTCGCATACCTCACGGTGGAGAATAGCCTTCCCAATGGATCAGCAGGCAGCCGGCCGGTAAAATAAAGCCAGTCAACAGCTTTATTTAGTGCGAACTCGGCGGCGGCTCCGGCAAAAATAAAAAGTACGGTGTCGCTTTTACCCCAAATTTTTCTAACGATCGAATTCTTTTCAACAAAGGATTGCATAAGGACAAATTACTTGCATCTAAGGTACGCATCATTAGAACTTCTGAGCCATTAAAAAATTTACTTGCTCCAGCTCCCGTATGGCGATTTCAATCTGCCACTGTTTGTCGGAATAAAAACAATTAGCCAGCTGTTGCAAAAAGTAAAAAGGGATGTCAAAACATCCCTTGTATGTCTTGAGAACGATTGTTCTCAATTATGTTTGCTGATGCTTCTTCTAACGAACTAAAGCTTAACACGAGCAAAAAACCATTGTAACGACAGCAATGGTGATGGAAAGAATGATCTGTTTCATAATAGATGTTTTTAATTTGATATTTATGTTAAGAGAATTCTTTTACAAGAATATTTCATAAATGAAAACACTAAAGGCGGTTGTCAATAAACAGCAGATTATCGTAAACAAACGGTGCGCAAAGTCAATCCCAGGTGGCTTAAGTCGTCAGAAAAAATATATTCCTAGCTTTGTACCTGACAAAATGCAATTAATGGACGGAGCTGGTTTATATAAGCAGGATCAAACAAGTAAAAACAGCCCTCCTGATATTTCATCTGTAATTACCACGTTGGATCATTTCTATCCTTTAAGTGAGGGTATCAAAGACTACTTCAGCAAACATAGCTTTGCCTGTTCATTCCGTAAAGGGAAATTATTGCTGAAGGCGGGCCATGTATGCGAACACATTTATTTTATAAAGAAGGGCGCAGTACGTGGATTCATTAAAGAAGGAACAAAAGATATTACAACATGGATCACGGCCGAAAATGAAGTGGTAAGTTCTATTTCGGCGCTCGACATGAAGGCACCGGCCCAGGAAAATATGCAGGCCATTGAGAATTGTGAGTTGCTGGCATTAACATACGACGATTTCCAGGATCTATATAGCAGGTTTCCCGAATTCAATATTGTGGCCAGGAAAATTTTGCAAAAGTATTACCAGGATGCAGAAGGGCGTGCATTTATAGTAAGGCTTACCAACGCCGAAAACAAGTACCGGCTCTTTATAACAAGGTATGGTCACCTGGCCAACCGGATCCCATTAAAATATATTGCATCCTTTCTTGGTATTACGCTTGAAACCTTAAGCAGGGTCAGAAAAAAAATTTCATTGAAAAAGTGATGAATGAGCACCCCCGGCTAAAAAAATATTTGATAAATGTCAAATATTTAGCCTGTGGTAATGCTGAAAAAAAAACAGGCATAAGGTGCTGTAAAAATTATGAAACTCTTTACAGGAAAGGGTTTCGGTCGTTTGCGATTCTTTGCATCTATATATACAAAGTATATTTACTCCAATCACCACTGACAGGTAATATTGATGAATCTTCTGTTACTTTATTATTATTGACCACTGAAAGGACTAATCGAACCATTATACTTTCAAGATAGAGTTGTAGAATCCAGACAAAATAAAAGTTGCTACCATCCTCTTTTTATTCTTGTCTGGATTTCTTTTACATGAAAATGTAATGGGATTAAATTCTTAGGGTGGAATAGAACTTAGAATATATTCAAAGGATAAACAAACAGCTGAAAATTTCTAGCAGAATAGCTCCTTCGGATCGTACAAATAATTTGCCACAGGAAGAAAATATACATGGATGTGTGTATTCTCAGAACCAATCGCAATCCGGGTATTTGAGATATCCCTTCGGCTGTGGCGGCAAACCTAATTCAATCTCTTGTTCCGGTTTATTCTCTGCTTCTTTTTTGGGGACCTGTTGTTATTGCTAACAACAGAATAAGAAGTTTAGAGTTTTCTTTTGTAAAAAGTTCTCTATTTTTCCTTACTCTCTTAAAGGCCCACTGCTTCGGTTTTTTCAATCGCACTTGCCACAAAATGAATTTAAGAAAGATGAACAGATAAGGATTTCGGCAGCAAAACTAATACCCTGTTGTTAAGCAAAAATCATGAGGAGTCAAATTATTTTTCCACCCGGTCTATTGCAGCAATTCAAGTACAGGGTCGAGATCGTATTTTGTTTCATCAAATGGCAGTAATGATTTATCGCGAAGTACTGTGCCCAATTTTTTAAACTCAAATTTTTCTTTGAACTTAGAGTAGGAATTCCTGATCATCCTTTGCAGCTCGTTTTTATCTATTATATCCTGCAGATCTATTACATAAGAATCTTCACCCACATATTCCAGTATCGTTTCATTTTCAAACACAAATCGAATGGTAAAGCGGCAGGCGATCCCTTTTTTGGCGGCTGCTCTTTTCTTCATTACATCAAATGAAATAAAGCTTGATAGTTTTTCCGGTTGCTCCCCAATTGAGTTAACGGGCGGATGATATTGCCATTTAGTTACAATAAGTTCTGTTTGTTCTATCATGATTAGTTATTTCTACTGGTCAAATAAATTTCCCAGGATAATTTTTTATTAATCAACGATCTCTCTTTTAATTCCCGGTATAACCATTAGCACCATATAGCAGGAAAGAGTTTGCTTGCATTTTTTAAAAGTACAACAGAAGAGGGATATGCCGGTTGTTGCTTATCGACAACAACCGGCGGTAAAGTCTTACATTCGGATATTCATAGGATCACTACTAAGAAATATATCATATTCGGTGAAAAAGGATACACATACAAAGGCCTGGTACATAATTAATGGCATTACGCTTTACAGAATAATTGCTGCCCCTTTTTTACTTGTATTGCTTTTTACAAGGCAGTACGAGATATTCAAATGGTTGCTAGGTGTAAGTTTTTTTACCGATCTGATTGACGGTTATCTTGCCCGGAAATATAAAGTCACCAGTATCCTTGGTACAAAACTTGATTCCATCGGCGATGATCTCACCGTACTGGTAGCCATGATTGCTTTGTTTGTTTTGAAGCTGGCATTTATAAAACAACATATTATTATATTCATCATCCTTCTGGTCTTATTCCTTGTGGAAACCACGTATGCATTGATACGTTATGGAAAAATGACCAGTTTTCACACATATTTTGCC
>DASUTO010000036.1:0-5054 GCA_036374555.1 Chitinophagaceae bacterium | reverse complement strand
TATTGCAACTGTTGCATAGTAAAAATATTTTCATAACTTTTAATAAGCAACCATTATGCAAACAAAGAATTTTAGGAAGCTCGGCTACTTGTCGATACTTCTGACGCTAATCGGTATTCACATGAATGCCCAGGACCAGGCCAGTAAATTTCGGGACAACGCCCGCAAATATGTAGACAGCATCAATCAAATTTTACCTCGCTTAAAAGGAAAAGAAAGAATTGATGCGTTCAATCATCTCGCCAGGACTTATCAGATCATAAATCCTGATACTTCGCGATGGTATTCGCGCCAGGCATTGGCAGAATCCCAAAAAATAAGCTATACAAAAGGTGAGGCAAATGCACATATGTATTTATCCAGGGTTGAAAATGCAATTGGTGGCGATTCACGTGAAAAAGAAAAGCATTTAGTTCGTGCTATTTTGCTGCTTGAAAAATTGAAAGATGAGGAAAGCCTGAGAATCGAATATGGTGAACTAGGAGCTACATACCTCAGCCAAAATAAATTTTTGCTTGCTATCGAGTATTATAAGAAAAGTATTAGCCTAACGGAAAAACAGGGTGAACCCGATATGTATTCTCATCCGTGGCAGCTCCACCAGGTGAGCGAGGCTTACCAGCAATTGGGAAACTATAAAGAAGCTTTTGAATATTGTCTCAAATGTTTTGAATTTAGAAAAAGAATCAACGAACCTTTTGGAATTGCTGAATCATTGTTAGAGATGGGAGATCTTTATCGGGATGCAGGTGATATTGAAACAGCCAATGATTATTATCACCAGGTTATCAGTTATTCCGGCTCAGAGATATTTAAGGGCACAATTCCCAGGTTTACGTTGGCAAGAGCATATTCCGCGTTAGGAAACCAAGATTCTGCGATATACTTCTTTCAAAAAATGATTCAAGGTAATGAATCATCTACTGCCCTTCCTCAGGTAAAAGAAAACTTCAAAAAATTCTCGCAGCCCTACCTTGCTGAGTTTTATCTTAAAAAAGGTGAATATAGTAAGTCAATTGAATCTGCTTCAGCGGTGCTACCCTCTTTAAAGAACAATAGTGAATTAAAAGAGGTTTTGAGAGTACAACTAACGATTGCACAGGCCTATTTAGGAAACAAAAATTATTCTGCTGCACTAGAACATTCAAGGCAAGCCTATCAAATAGGCAAAGAGACCAGTTCCAAAAAAGCTGTCAGGAATGCGAGTAGAATACTCTGGAAGGCTTTTCAACAATTGGGTAAGACAGACAGCTCTTTCTTTTATCTGCAGCAATATATGATCGCAAAAGAATCTTTGGAACAAAATCGCTCCGCCAACGAACTTGCTTTTTTCAAAGCGAGTCAGGAAGATGAGGAAAGACAAGCAAGAATGGAACTCCTGGATAAGGAAAATAAAATTAAAGAACAGGAACTAGTAATTCAGCGACAAAACTTGCGACGGGAAGCTTTTATAAAAAAATATTTAATAGCAGGCCTTCTGGGCCTGTTTGTGTTAGGCGTGATTATTCTCAGAAGTGTTTCATTAAAACGAAAACTTGAGGGTGAAAAAAGAATGCTGGCTGAAAAAGAATTGCAATTACAAAAACTAGAAAATGAGCGACGAATAACTGACCTGGAGATGCTGGCCCTTCGTTCGCAGATGAACCCGCATTTTATTTTTAATTGCCTTAACTCTATCAACCGTTTTGTTTTGCGAAATGATACGGAAGCAGCCAGCGGTTATCTTACTAAGTTTTCTAAACTAATGCGGATGGTGCTTGAAAACTCAAAGCAAACACTCATACCATTGGAAGAAGAAGTAAAATGCCTGGAACTCTACATACAAATGGAACAGTTCCGTTGTAAAAATGCATTTACCTATTATATCAAATATCATGATGGGGTGAATACAGAGGAAGCGATGATCCCGCCATTATTATTACAACCTTTTGTGGAGAATGCAATCTGGCACGGTGTAAACCCAAAAGAAGGGGATGGTAAGATCGGGATCGAATTTTTTCAAAAAGAAGAAGCCTTATATTGTGTGATCAGGGATAATGGCATTGGGAGAAAAAAAGCGTCGGAATTAAGATCCCAGCTTTCGGAGCATCACAAATCCATGGGTTTGCAAATTACCAAAGAACGACTGGCAATCATAGAAGAACAACAAATCAAAGAATCACCTATGGAGATCGAAGACATGGTTGATGAGAATGGAAAAGCTGCGGGGACAAAAGTGACGGTCAGGATTTTTTCTCTTCCCGCATTTGAAGAATTAAAATCATCGCTGAATTTATAATCTTTCAAAAATGATCAGGGCTATCGTTGTCGATGACGAACCTTACTGCTGCGACACACTCGAAACCATGCTGGAAAAGTATTGCCCGGAAGTTCAGCTGGTGGCTCTCTGTCATTCCGGTGAAGAAGCTATTACCGTTATCACTCAGCAAAAACCTGATCTTGTCTTCCTCGATATTGAAATGCCGCGCATGAATGGTTTTGATATGTTGCAAAAGATCGGCGCCATCAATTTTGAAATTATTTTTACTACCAGTTTTGATCAGTATGCTTTAAGAGCCATCCGTTTCAGTGCGTTGGATTATTTATTGAAACCAATCGATAAAGAGGATCTGCAAACCGCCGTGCATAAAGTAATTCAGCGTACACAAAAACCCATTGAGCAACAATTACAATTGTTGATGCAGAAACTGCAGCAACCAACAAACCCGATCAACAAAATTGCTTTACCCACCATGGAAGGCTTGCAGATGGTACCGGTAGAATCTATTCTTTACTGTGAGTCGGACAGCAATTACACTACTTTTCATTTAAAGAATAAGCAAAAGATCATTGTATCCCGCACGTTAAAAGAAATGGAAGAGATGCTGGAAGAATACTCGTTTGCCAGGGTTCACAGCTCTTATCTTGTCAACCTGCAGGAAGTAAATAAATACATCAAAGGCGAGGGCGGTTACCTTGTGCTTAATGACGGAAGTACTATAAATGTTTCTGCCAGCCGGAAAAAATTATTGCTGGCTAAATTACAGCCGGGGAAATTCTGATCTTATAGATCCATTTTCATCGCCTTGATAACAGCTTCACTTGCCGACATTACTCCCAATTTCTTGTAAATGTGCTTTACGTGGGTTCTGACCGTTTCATAAGAACAATTGGTGAGTTGTGCTATTTCTTTTAAATGGTGAGCTTCTTTCATAAAACGTAAAATTTCTTTTTCTTTCAGAGTAAGTCCATAATCGGTTTCATCTATGCCGGTTTTCCCGGGTTTTTTAATTTGCTGGATAAGTTTTTTGATCAATATATTTTTTGTATCTGTTTTGTGATGGATCAGCTGGTTTGTTTTTTCAATCAGTTCTTCAGGACCATTGCCGGGATCAACTACATCATCGGCGCCGGCATAAAGAGCTTCAATTACTTTATCATGCTCCGGGTTAACCGAAATTAATAATACCGGAAAAGACATTCCTTTTGTATGTGCTGAGATCTTTTCAAAAAATTCCGGCTCTGTTAAAATAAGATCCGGTGGCTCTGCTGTCGTTTTTAATTCCAGTGGATCCTGCAGGCAAACAGCTTTCAGGTCCGTGCCCAATTGCAATGTCCAGGCCAACGTCTTAGCCATCGACTTATTCCTGTGTAATATATAAATAGTTTTATCCATCAGAAATAACCGGTGAGTTTTGCTTCATCAATGGCATTTTCCAGTGCGTTGAGCAAATGATCATTGCATCCTTTAGTCCATAATTTCGCAACCTCCTTTAATTTCTCACTTACTGTATCGGGGAATTTTTTGGCCCTTGGGTGTAACAATTTAAAAGCAAGTTCTCCCGCTTCATCAGCTTGTTTTT
Organism: Chitinophagaceae bacterium; assembly: GCA_036374555.1. Classification (GTDB taxonomy): domain Bacteria; phylum Bacteroidota; class Bacteroidia; order Chitinophagales; family Chitinophagaceae; genus VBAS01. The sequence continues at coordinate 1,212 of DASUTO010000036.1, read as the reverse complement.
TATGTAATAAACATTCCATCAGCGGAAAGGCATAATAATAATGTATTGCATTGATCGGCCAGTTTTCGGCCGCTCTTCTGGCATAATCCTCTGCATAAAGCCAGTTCTTACGCATTGCATAAACCCACGCCAGGTTGGCATAGGAAGAGGGGACATAAGAAACATTGGAAGTCTGTTTTGCTTTTTCCAGTGTAAGGTTTGTCCATTGTTCGGTCATTGAAACATTATTCTGCATGCGGTAACTCACCGCGGTATAATTATGGCCTATCATCAGTGGGCCAAAATGTTTTCCTTCCAGCACTTCGATACCTTTTGAAAAATGATCCCTTGCCAATGCGAATTCTTCATTGAACATGCGAAAATGGCCACCAATACAGTGCGTATATCCATAATGATATTTATCTTCCAGTTGACTGGTGAGTTGCAATTGAAGTTCAATGTGTGTGAAAACTTCTTCCGGAACCAGGTACCAACGATATTTGGCATACATAGCGAGGCTGACACTGTGTAAAAGATTACATCGGAGTGCTATATCGTAAACATCTGGCAAAAACTTTTTTATCTCTCTTACTGCTGCCTCCAGTTTTTCAAATTTTAACTGGAAGTAATATGAGTGCGCAGCGTTGTGCAATATCATCACGTATTCTTCTTTTACATTTTTTTCATTCATTGGCAGCTGGTGAATAAGTACAGCAGCATTCTCAGCGGCAGTATCAGCGCTCATATGATCCCGTTGGCTGTTGAATGAAAAAGCAATCTTCCGCCAGCATTTTGCTTTTGTTAAAATATCAGAAGTTGAGGAAATAATATTCTGAAAATATTTTCTCGCCTCACTATGCAGGCCCACCTTATCCAGTAGTTCGGCAAAGGATTCCATCGCAACAAGCATCTTCTCATCCTGCCCCGGCAAAATTTTTTGCTGAGATCGGAGGATGAGTTCCCTGTCTTCGGGCGAAAGATGTTGTAAATCCGGCAGATCCATATACTGAAGTAAATCAAATTTCCGGGTTTTTACAATTGTACCCCAATTGAGGTATTGGAATCTTCTTGCCGCAACATGTATATTCACAATAGGAATGAAATTATTTGCGAAATACCTTGTCTTATTTGCCGATTACCCTGTAACACTCATTCATACATCACAATTACTCATGGGAACTTTCTTTCCGTATCCACAACAATTATTTTTAACAACCAAAACAATAATTTATG
>DASUTO010000035.1:0-5847 GCA_036374555.1 Chitinophagaceae bacterium | reverse complement strand
CTCATACCCCAGGGCAAAAGCTGGCACAATCTTTAAACTGTTTTACGATGCCTTCTTAGTAATGGCATTCATCAATCATCGAATATGAACTGGGTTTACATCATTGGTAGCATCTATATACTTATTCTTTTAGCTGTTTGTCTCCGGGTAATATATGAAACGAGGAGTGCAACCAAAACAATGGCCTACCTGCTGTTGGTCCTTTTTATTCCTGTTGCCGGCATTGTTTTCTACATTTTATTTGGTATCAACTTCTGGAAAACAAAATTGTACAGTAAAAAATCAGCAGAAGATGAAAAAATGCTGCAAAGCCTGAAAAAGCAAATGAAAGTATATATGGATGAAACCATCAAACCTTCGGACCTGTCAGTTGAAAATAACCGGGAGCTGGCAATTATGCTCGCAAAGGAACTTCGTAGCCCTTTAACCCGCAGAAATAAAGTAAAATTATTGCTGAATGGAGAAGAAAAATTTCCTGAAGTATTAGAAGCAATTCGAAATGCGAAACATCACATCCATATCGAATATTACATTTATGAGCAGGATAAAATTGGAGAACAAATTGAAGAGCTCCTGATACAAAAGGCGAATGAAGGTGTGCAGGTGCGTTTTATTTACGATGATTTTGGAAGTCCCAATATCAAGAGAACCATCGAGAAAAAAATGAGAAAGGCCGGTATTGAAATTTACCCTTTTCAAAAAGTGTTGTTTTATCTTTTAGCCAATCGTCTCAACTACAGGAACCATAGAAAGATCATCGTAATAGACGGTCAAACTGCTTTTACAGGAGGAATAAATGTTTGCGATAAATATATCAACAACGGATCTCATAAATTATATTGGCGTGATACGCATCTTCGTATTGATGGCCCGGGAGTTTTCTATTTGCAATATCTTTTTTTGACCAACTGGAATTTTTGCAGTGGTAAGAATTTGCAGGCAGAAAAATTCTATTTCTCTGTTGGCAAAAATCATAAGGATGATTGCTTTTTACAGGTAGCGGCCAGTGGGCCGGATTCGGTCCAGCCTTCCGTACTTTTTTCATTGTTGCAGGCTATCTATCTCGCAAAAAAAGAAATCCTCATAACCACCCCCTATTTTATTCCCGGAGATAGTATTCTTGAAGCATTAAGAATTGCTGCTTTAAGTGGGCTTTCAGTGAAATTATTAGTACCCGGTGTTTGTGATTCAAAGCTGGTAAATGCCGCTTCCAAGTCTTATTATGAAGACCTGCTTTGTGCCGGGGTGGAAATTTATATGTATCAAAAAGGATTTGTACATGCAAAAACGTTGGTTGCCGATGGTAACCTGTCCATAATAGGAACTGCAAACATGGATTACAGGAGTTTTGAGTTAAATTTTGAAGTGAATGTAATATTATACGACCGGCCAATTGCTGAAAAATTACGTACCGTATTTTTTAAAGACCTGGAAGATGCAGAAAAAATTGATGCAGATGCCTGGTGTAAGCGGCCCGCTTATAAGCAACTGCCTGAAAGAATAGCCAGGTTATTTTCGCATGTTTTGTAAAGAGTCTAAGTATCAGCCGCAATAAAATATCGCCATGCGCTTTACTCATAAACTGAAAAGATGATCAGGGACAGCTATGGAAAGATCCTATTGCTTAATGATCTTGCTTGATGAGATTATATCGTGGCCCCTGCTCACTTGTATCACATATATTCCTTTTGCGAGCTTTGCTGCTTCAGTAATTTTGATGTTATTATTACCATCATTGACTGTAATATTTTTCATCAGCATCTGCTGACCATTTACATTAAACAACCGTATAGTGATAGTTTCCCTTTCTGCGGCTTTGTAGTTTAGATTGAAATGGGTTGTAAAAGGATTAGGAGCAGCATATATGCCACCCGGTTTGCTACTGAATTTTACTGTTCTTATTTGTGTGTATTTTTCAATGCCGCTTATTTCAGTTGCTTTAATGCGATAATAAACAACCGGCGCCTGTATATTTACCATTCTGTCTTTATACTCGTATTCTGATTGCCCCTGTATATAATCCATATCTTTTATTGTGGAAAAATTTCTGCCATCGTAGCTGCGTTGAATTCCGAAGACGGCGCCACTACTAAACTCTGCCGACCAGTTTAAAACTGGAATATTATCGGAAAGGTTTACAGTAAAGGAGTTCCAGTTTATTGCCAAAGGCACTTCGAGAATGATCTCAATTGAACATGCCACATTATATACTCTTGTGGAGTCAGGAACACCCCATACATTATAGATAGCATTGGGATATACAGTGCCAGTTTGGTTGTCATAAAATTGTGTAGTACTGCCCCGGGTTATATCATTCATTTTAAGTGTATCAGTAGTAATACCCGGACTACCAGTATAACCATTACCTGCATTGCTGGATTTACTTGTGGTGCCGTAGAAATACAAGTAACCACTGCCTGTAATGATACCTCCGGTATGAATCAAATCTCTTCCATGTATCATGGGAGTTGATCCCCAAACCGATCTATTGGTAAGGCTTCCACTTGAAACTCTGATAGTACCAAGACCAAGATCGTTCCTCGCCCACAGGTAGCTATAATTAATCATATTGCCATTAGAGATATCAATACCTCCCGATGCTATCATTCGGCAATAATTTGTTATTGTTGAAACCCCATTATTAAGGTCAATTTTTCCTACAACCTCTAATTTTCCCTCATTTGTAAGTACTCCGCCATTAGCTAAAAAATCTCCGGCTACCATAAAATTTTTGTAATTGTTAAATGCCGAACCATTATTCATTTGAAAATTTGTGCTGGCGTTGACCGTTCCATAATTATTAAGTACATTATTGTTTCCAAAATCTCCATTCATGACAACATTACTTGTAAAGTTGATGGTTGCTCCATAATAATTTGTCCACGTTTGATTATTCCCTCTCATTGTTGTGCTTCCAAGCGTTACAACTCCATAATTATGTAATGTAAAGAGAGTGTTTGATACGAAAGTGGTATTGAAGGTGAAAGTGCCATAGACCCACATTGTTCCCCTTGCACTATTTCCATTTGTATTCGGAAAAGTGGCTGGCTGGAAAATAGCCATGTCAGAAACTGTGATCTTTGCACCCGCAACGAATGAACTTATATTTCCTGAATAGGTACCGGTAGCAACAAAAAGAGAATCACCACTATTTAGCGCTAATGGATTGGGAAGAGGGGTAATTCCGTCATATACATAGGTAGTGGCAAAGGAGAACTTGCCTACTGCGAATGCAAAAACAGTTAGAATAAACGATAAGGTTGATTTACGAAACATAGTTTTCAGGGAGTCTCACTTTCTGGGATATCGAACTATGTCGTTTTTTATAGGGAGAGGATGCGCAAACTTACCACAGTAAACGGTAGCAAACAAATAGGAAATCTACTCATCTGTTAACTATTACGCCATGAAGGAGCTTTCCAATCGCCGGTTCGCGATCCTTTCTATCCCGGTTCCCGTTTTCAAACGAGTTTCCTTTAATCTCTCAAATAACTGCCCCGTCTCTGGCATAATTACTGTGCTTAATGAGGAGTCAGAACTGTCGCCAGGACATGAGTTTTAGTGAGTGTGAAATTATAAGGCAGATTAAAGTAATCATATGGAACACAAAAAAAGATTAGAAGAGCTAAATCGGGAATCGCTTCAAAAACTCGAAGAGTACCTAAAAACAAAACAAGTATTAACCGAAGACCATCATGAGAAAGTACACAAGGCAAAAGAGGAATGGCAGGTGGCCTGGAATAAACTGATGGAAGCCCTGATGGTTTTGGAACGGCTTGAGATATAGGCCCGACATTATTATAAGAACCGGACCGCGTAGAACCCCTCTTATTGGTAAAGTTGCAAAAAACAAAATCACAGGTTATCCACCAAAAGCTTTTGAAGTTTTGAATTTTAATTTTATGCCACTATATTAGTAGTGAATTTTCATAGGATAAGGTTTAATGGTTAATGTTTTTGATTAGAAAACCCCCGATCTTTCGGGGGCTTTTCTATTTATATAAAGTTCTTCGCTGTTTTATAAATCTGTTTACCGAACAAAAATTTGGGTATAATAAATAACGCCCTTCTTACTGCGTGCTGTACCAATGCCAATAAATTTATAGTCACCCAGCATATTTTTCCGATGCCCGCTTGAGTTCTTCCAAATATCAAAGGCTTCTTTTCCATTGCTGGCACCATAAGCAACATTTTCAGCTACAGATCCATCACAGGGTTTTATTGTCTTTTTTACTTTGGAAACACGAAGGTTATAACCACTATGACCAAAACTGCAACGGCCGCTTGCCATATCTTCACTATGCTTACGGGCAATGGCATTCAGATCATCCCTCATCTCGAGTACTTTCAAACCTTTTGACTTTCTGAATTGATTAGTGTATCTAAGTACGTCTTCAGCCAGGTCCCCTGTTAATGGTTTCTCAGCAGTGAAAGACAATAAAGAGATAATCAAAAAAATAAAAGCAAACCGTAGGGAATTAGTTTTTAGCACAGGTTGGAATTTGAATTATTTATCTGCAATTTTTATACCATGGTGATAAAAATCCACATGACTTTAAAGATATCCTTCCATCAATGATATTTATAGTTTTTCGCTTTAAATTTTTCTTTTCCTTCATCTTTTTGATTGGATTCAACGCTAATGTTTCGTACTAACAAGTTGCTTTTAATAATGCAGGCGAGAAAGTGGCGCGAAGAGTCTTAAAGTTATTGTTAATTAGATCAGCGCTGTGAAAATTTATTTTATCGGTATTGCAGCACTATCTCATAATTTTATAGTTTGACAATTATGAAAAAATATAGTTTGTCTTTTGCAGCTGCTATGCTGGTATTATGTTGTTCCCTGCAGGCACAATCAAAAAAGAAAAATATTTCTTTTAAAGACTCACTTGACAACGCTTTTGATCTCAGTGATTATATAATTGATGCAAATGGTTTCGTTCCGGTACCATATATCATAACAGAACCGGCCGTAGGTGGATTTGGAGGAGCCCTTATTCCTGTTTTCATAAAAAAAAGACCGCCATACCTTGATTCGATAAATGGCCGACTGGAAAAAACAATTGTTCCTCCCGACATAACCGGTGGCATTGGTGCTTATACTGCAAACAAAACCTGGATGCTCGCAGGTTTTCGTTCTGGTACTCTTATAAAAAGCAGGATCAAATATATTATTGGAGGTGGTTATGGGAATATAAACTTGTCATTTTACAAAACCTTTGATCAGTTGGGTGAGAAAGAACTTAAATTCAATATCAAAGTGCTGCCACTATTTTTACAGGCGTCAAAAAGGATCGGTTTTTCCAGGTGGTATGTGGGCCCAAAATATCTTTTCCTGAAAACAGATGTAAAATATAATGGTGATAAAAGTTTGGACAGTCTCGGAAAGACATTGGAAGTTAACTCCACCGTTAGCCAGCTTGGGGTGCTCATAGAATTAGATAAACGTGACAATATTTTCACTCCCGATCGGGGGCTGAAGGTCCATTTGGATGTTTCAGGATCGGGTGATTTTTTGGGAAGCGATTATGAATACTGGCGGGTCAACTATTACATGTTTGCATATAAACCTTTTTCAAAAAAATTAGTTGGTGGTTTCAGATTAGATGGGCAACAGGCTTTCGGCGAGCCACCGTTTTTTATGCTTCCTTATTTATCTATGCGGGGTTTACCCGCTGTACGCTACCAGGGTAAAGCGGATATTCTTTCTGAAATTGAAATGCGTTGGGATTTTGTGAAGAGGTGGAGCCTAATATTGTTTGGAGGCACAGGAAAAGCGTTTGATGAATGGAGCAAATTTAGTGATGCTGACTGGATAACAAGCTATGGAACTGGTTTCCGATATTT
>DASUTO010000034.1:0-7502 GCA_036374555.1 Chitinophagaceae bacterium | reverse complement strand
ACATATGATGTAGGATTTCAGATGGTCTATCAATTAAACTTTTATTGACATGAAATCAGCTGCTTTACTATTGTTTGGATTAATGCTAACTGCCCATAGTATTTTCGCCCAAACCCTGCCAAAAAACCCAACACGAAGTGATGTTGGATCTTATAACCACGCTAATCTATTAAAAATAGACATTGGGGCTAGTAAATCGAAAGCCCTGGAAGTAATGGGAGGCATTCAAAAAATACAGACATATGTCACCGCCAACGTTGTGACAAAGAAAAAAGACATCGTCATAAACAATCCTGTTGTCAGGGAATTTAAAACTGATTCAGCTGGTAATACAGTAGAAGTTGTATGGTACTACACCTATAGCAAAAAGGCAGAGGGTGACATTACCAAGGAACAACAAACCCCGGTTATCCTGGAAAAAAATGCCGTTATCGGAATGGGATGGGATTTTTATGAAGACTATGCAAAACGCAAAGGAATAAACATTGAGCCAAGGTGAACGTTATGATATTTACGCCATTCTCAAAACTCCGAAAATTATATAAAAAAAAAGCAGGATGGCTAGACAACCCCCTGCTTTGGGTCTTTTTGACCCCCACATGAGAAAACTGTATTTTAACTGCGTTTGTCGTTGAGCATAACTAACATTATAAAATTAGATTCCATATCACAATCAATGTTTGATAAACCAGCTGAAGCATGAAATTTTCATACTGAAGTTCGTTTATCAACTTGCGGTATAGCGGACAAAAGTGCTTGAACCGGGTTGGGCTGCAATTCCTGAAGCATAAGGATTCCCCGTTACAGGAAACGCTTCAAACTTTTCTCCTGTATATATAGTTACATCAACACTGATGTCAAATTTGTCTCCGGCCACTATAGGAGCACCAAATAACGTCGCTAATTGTGAGCCTGTAATTGTTATATCAGTCGGAAATGTTGTTACATCTGCCTGGATAACTTTGACATTTGCCTTGTTGTCATTCTTTATCACCACTACATCATATTTTTTTGGTGGTGCGCCAGCAGGAAAGTAAAGAGCAACCCTGACTTTTCCCGAAAATGCATTTGGATTGGCAGCAGATATTGACTGATCTGTGCCAGCCACTTTCACAACTAATGGAGTGGGAAACTGGGTCAGATTATCCGGTAAATCTCCATTCTCATCTTTCGAGCAGGCAGTAAATAAACCTGCTACCGTAAAAAAGTATAGGCTAAGGACGATTATTTTTTTCATGTTAATTTTTTATTTGATATTAATTAAGGCATCCAGAAAACTTTGTATGTGCTCGGGTTTTTTTGTGCAGGTGCGTTTGGATTGCTTTCCAGTTCTGTTTGGAACCAGGGCAATGCCAAAGCAAATGTTCTGCTCAATTGTACCGGAACTGATTTTTGATTACCCGGGTTTACAGGGTCACCATTTATTGGCGGTTGCACTCTTCCACCCGGAGCCATCGCTGGGTTTGAAGGATCAAATACAACAGGATAGCCGGTTCTTCTTATATCAGTATACTGATCAACCGCGCTACCGACCGATGACAACCACTTTTGTGTCATGATGATCTCTAATTTCTTTGCAGTTGAAGCTGCATCATATTCCACTAATACTTTATCAGTATAAGTTGCGACCGCATTTGTGCCAACTAATGCAGGGACACTTTGTGTGGGTTTTACAAAGGTTGTAATTACATAATCAACTTGTTTGAATGATTCATCCATTGCTGCTGCAAGCTTTGCTTTTGCATCGCCGGTTATAACACCTGTATTGATTAATTCTGCTTCCAGGTAAAGCCTGTCAGCGTAAGTTAAAAGCCTGTAAGGAGCAGCACCGGTCCCGCTATTTGCGGTAGCTACAGTTGCGCTGCCGTCATCATACTTACCTCCGACAGGATAGATCCCAAAAAGACTAATTGTATTTTGCTGGCTCCTGTCACGATCAGGACCAACTGAACCAAAATAAATTGAAACAAATGGACCATCCCTGTATTCAGTTTGGTTTCCTTCTCTTGGAGCTTGTGTTGCGTTTACCTGGTTATATATATAATACCTGATCCTTGGATCAGGGTTATTAGTGAAAATGTTTGGATTATATCCTTTCATGATCTCATAAAACCAGGGGCTCACATGATTACTTCTTTGAGTAGCGAAATAGGTATAAAAACCAGGGTTCCTGTCATCGGTTGCTGCATTGGGTCCGTAAGGGACAAGAAAGCTTTCATTTGTTTGGCTTATCAGGTTTCCTGCGCTGATCAATGCATTTACTTCTGCAGAAACATTTTTTACTTTTCTTATCTGCGTATACAATTTCAGTTTTATTGTATTGGCAGCTTTTATCCACCTGGCAACATTTCCGCCGTACATCAGGTCGTCAGCTCCGGGTACCTGGGCATTTGTTGCTGATGTATTGTTCAGATCTGCGATGCCTGCATTAATTAAAGGAAAGAGGCTTTCGTAAATAACGGCATCATCATCAAATTTTGGATGGAGGATCCCTTCTTTTAATTTATTCGCTTCAGAGTAAGGCACATCTCCAAATACATCCACTGCGACGCTGTATGTGTAGGCTTTCAGAATTTTTGCAATACCCGCATAACGCAAGTTGCCAGCCGCTGTGGCTTTGGCAATAATATCTTCCAGGTTTTGTAACACGCCGTATACCGGAAAGGTTGTTCCCGGGTTAGCAGTGGAAGCAAACAATTTGGACCAGGCTGTTTGAAGATTAACATCTACACCTGTGATCCCATATTTATCTGCTTCTTCTCTTGTTGTCATTTGATGTGTATATACTGCCAGTACTTCCGACAGACCACCATTTTGTTCATCCATAGATAATGCATCGCCTAATGTTCTTTGTGTTGTCGGTAACAGCTTTGATACTTCAATTGTTGTTGGATTGTTGGGATCGGTATTGATATCTAAAAATTTCTTACACGATATTGCCAGCAAACCAACGAGCGGGACCAGGAATTTTATTTTATGTAACATAGTATTAAGATTTGTGTTTAAGGGTTAGAAAGAAAAATTCATATGAAAACCAAATCGCCTTGTTGTCGGCGCTGCTGATAACTCTATTCCTTGTACAGCTGTAGAACCAAAACTGTTTACTTCAGGATCGAAATTGGTGTACTGCGGGAAGTTCGGAGCAAGATGCCACAGGTTCCTTCCTGTTAAGCTCAGCGTAACTCCCTTAAAAAAGGACATTTTTTTAAACACAGTTTTTGGAACCTCATATGCTAATGTTACTTCCCTGAGATGGAAAGATGTTGCATCAAATACATTCCATTCCGTAGCGGAGTTAATACCGAATGAACCGGAAGGTCCGCCAGCAGAGAAATACAGATCATTTGTTGTGATCACAGTATGATTTGCAACTGTTTTACCACCAACCAGCAACGGTTGACCAGGATTATTTGGATCACCATATACACCCGGAATGATCCATGAGGTTTGCCGCTCCCTGGTATCTTTTGTAACACCTCTGCCTAATAAGGAAGTAACTGTTACAGAATAAAGATCGCCACCCTGTGTCCAGTCCCAAAGCACATTTAATGAAAGCCCTTTATACCGGAGTGTGTTGGTGATCCCCATTTTAAAATCAGGAGTTGGGTCACCGACCATATCCTCTTCATCGGCAGTGATCATCCAACCGGTAACGGGATCAATTAATAGATTCCCTTCAGCATCACGGGCAGAAACGGTACCTCTTAAATAACCAAAAGGTTTACCCGGCTCCAGGTAAGGATTTATACCGGAGATGATACCGGCCATTTGAATTCTATCAACACCACCGGTTAATTCTGTAACTATATTTTCATTCTGTGTAAAAATTCCATGTATATCCCAACTGAAATCTTTACCTCTTATGGCACGCACCATTAGATCGATTTCAATTCCCCTGTTCCTGATGCCTCCGAAATTTGTGACCTTTGCGAGGTATCCTGATGATGGGGGAGTAGTGATGATGGCAATAAGATTGGTGGATTGCCTTTTATACCAGGTAAAATCAAGTTCAACTCTTCTCTTTGCAAAACTTAACTGGGTTCCCAACTCAATTTCTTCCGTAAATTCCGGTTTAAGATCAGGACTATTTGCAGTAGAAGGAAGTGTAGCTGCAGGTACACCTATAAAACTTGGATCAATTGTATATACATCATTCAATGAATAGGGCGCTGCATCACGGCCAACCCTGGCCCAGCCAGCTCTTACTTTTCCATAATCAAGAATATTGCTTTTTATATTGAAAGCATCAGTAAATACCAAAGAACCTGATATTGATGGATAGAGATAACTCCTGTTTTCAACCGGTAATGTTGAGGACCAGTCGTTGCGGAGTGTTCCATTTAAGAAAGCAAAATTTTTATAACCAAGCGTTACATCACCAAACAGCCCAATTATTCTTTGTCTTGTATAGATATCGTTGGTGAATTGTTGCTGTGAAGTATTGGTTAGCGTATGAATGCCTTTTGTAATGAACTGGTTGCCGGTTTGCAAGGCATCCGTAACGGTCCGCTGATTTATATTATTACCAACGAGAACTTTTAAATTAAGATCTTTATTTTTTAATTCAGGAGTAAGTGTAACAATAAGATTTGATTCTAATTCCTGTTTCCTGTAGTCATCCAATACCAATCTTCCAAGACCAGATGCTGCTCTTGAACCAATTTCAGTTACTTCTCTTCTGTCAATGCGGGCAACATTAGTACCCAGTGAATAATCAACACGTATCCATTTTTTAATGGTAAAATCGAAATGCCCGCCAGCAACGAATCTCTCTTCGTTTGAATTTATGGTATTATACCTGGCCGACCAGCGGGGATTATCATAACCAGTGACGTTAGGTTGCAGCGGTATTCCATTCTTATCTTCAAAAGGAAGATTAAGATCCCAGTTGCGGGCAAGGAATAAAGAACGGGCAAAGGAAGATGCAGTACCACTCACCTGGTTTTCACCAAAGAAACCGCCGTGCTGGTTAGCCCGGGTATAGCTGAAGTTTCCGCTTACATTGATGCCAATACTTAATTTTGTAGAGGCACCTAAGGCAAGATTAGCTCTTTCCAGGTCTGAATTATAAACATACCCTTTATGAAATAAATGTGATGCTGTAACACCTATAGAACTTTTTTCATCTCCGCCGCTTACGTTGATAGAATTTTCATAAATGAATCCATCTCTGAAAAGATCTTTTACATTATTGGGATAAGGCGTATAATCAATATTTGCTGATGGAAATAATTCCGGGTAAGCAGCTTTGTAAGTAGGCCATGCAGGAATGGAATCCAGGGCACTAAATGCCGGACCCCAGGATCCATTTGCATTTGAGTATGCCGATTGTGAGCCGGCTCCATACTCATTTTGATACTCGGGAAGGTTCGCTATTGTTTCGCGGGAGAAAGATGATTTGAAATTGATCTCTGTTCCCTTGCTACGCCGCGTACTGCCAGATTTGGTGGTGATAACAATTACACCATTTGAAGCCCTCGAGCCATACAATGCCGCCGCTGATGATCCTTTTAATACGTTCATAGTTGCAATATCATTGGGATCAAGATTGGCAATGCCGCTGCTATAGGCGCCCCCGTTGGAAACCTGGCTGGTTGTCGTTACCTGGTCATTACTATATGGGATACCATCAACGATGATCAAAGGCTCACTGTTTCCAAAAAAGGAATTATTACCGCGGATCTGGATCCGGGTAGCTGCGCCGGGAGTTCCCTGTGAACTGCGGATATCAACCCCTGCAACTTTGCCCTGCAAGCTTTTTAAAACATCCGGCTCTGATTTTTGCAGGAGATTATCAGGATTCACTTTCGCGACCGAATAGCCAAGGCCACGATCAGTTCTCCTGATACCAAGTGCAGTAACCACCACTTCGGCCATGACTCCCTGGCCGGTCAGGGTTGAATTAACCGTTGTTTCAGTGCCGATATTTACTTCGCTGGCCTGGTAGCCAGTAGAGCTGAAAACAAGAACAGCATTTGCAGGGGCCTGGATGCTGAAGTTCCCATTTTCGTCGGCCGATACAGCTGTGGAAGTTCCTTTGACCGTAACGGTGGCAAAAGGTATCGGCTTTCCATCAGCACTGGTTACCTTGCCGGTAACTGTTCTGCTTTGTCCAACCATAATTAATACGGACAAAAAGAATAACGTAGTAAATAAGATTTTTTTCATGCAAACATATTTTTTGGTAAACACTATCGAGATAGGCATCAATTTGCATGATTTTGCTTCAATGCACCTGGGTTCAATTCCTGAAGCATGAATGTTCGTTATTAAAACACCTCTTTGAATTACCAAATTCATCTGAAGATTGTAATTTTTGATAAATGATGCAGCAATACGGCAATCATTGAAGTCAGCATTAATAGTTTCACCTCCACATGACTATCAACTGATTTTCGTTTGCCTTTCGTAATGGTATTTGTCCATAAGACATTATTTAATATTAGTTAACATGAAGGACAAATAAATTGAGTGAAAATATCGTTTGATAATTTCATGACTACACATGACGAAGCCGGCATATTAATTATGGACCACAACCGTTGCTGCTATGGTAAGAGACTTTCAGTTAAGGCTTCTGTTCATTCCCTTGCTCGGGTTGTTGATCCCCGCAGTATCGGGCATCATTACATATGAGAAATATTCTGCAGTGCAGATAATTATTTCCAATTGCTATTTTATATTGACGTCATTCATAATATGGGGTGGTTGCAATTGGATACACCTGGCGATGCGGCCCATGTTTCGTAAACCCCGGAACCCGTTTTTTAAGATCCTGTCCATATCTATTGTATCGGCTTTATATGGCGCGGCATCCGGCGGCGCAATGACAATGATCTGGTTTCGTATTTCAAAAGAGAGCTTTACCTGGGGCAAATTTTTTGGTTTCATTGCTTTTACGATAATGGCAGTGCTGATCTTTACCCTGATATATGAAATCCTTTTTTTAAGTAAAGAAAGAGAGTTGGATACAAAAATTGTTGAAGAACTGGACAGGGAAAGGATGGAGGCGGAGCTGGATGTATTAAATAATGAGCTTGATCCGCATTTTATCTTTAATTCACTTACAACACTGAATCATCTTATCATCACCAACCCTGATACTGCCTATGTATTCAACTCGCGACTTGCCCAGGTGTATAAATATGTATTGATGAACAAGAACAAAGAGCTTGTTTCTTTATTCAAGGAACTCGAATTTATTGAAAGCTATTTTTTCCTGTTGCAGGTCAGGCATGAGAACAAATTAATATTTGAATTAGATGCGAAAGGATCGGAAAAAGGAACAGGAAAAATAATGATGCCGCCCTGTGCGTTGCAAACAGTAGTAGAAAATGCGATCAAGCATAACGAGTTCAGTGTCGAAAACCCATTGATGATAAGATTATCCCTGAATGGGGAATATCTGAAAGTAAGAAATAATAAACGACCTAAGCCTTATCTCGTTGATTCTACAAGTATCGGTTTGAGAAATCTTAGTTCGAGATATAAGCTGGTATGTA
>DASUTO010000033.1:0-5963 GCA_036374555.1 Chitinophagaceae bacterium | reverse complement strand
TGATTGTCACTATCGAAAGAACCTTCATCGAACTGAGACTGGTGCAATTGATCTAGTGTAAAATCATTGAATCTGGAAACGGTAGCTAACAATAGAGAACCACGAGCGCATACAGTGCAAGGCTTCTTTTTGCGTCTAAGTGATTTTAATAATTTCTGCGCCTGACCATTTCCTTGCTCCTCACCCCATGAGAAGGTTGGTATTTTACAAACACCCTCTTGCGCTGGTCGTAATATTTTCAGTTTTATCTGTTTCAAAGCATCCTTCAAAACAAGCATTCTTTTTTGTGCTTTAGTTAAGCGTTTTTTGATAGTATTTTTCATAGTATGTTTAAATAAAATTTACATTACGTCCGTGTTTCGCTTTTAAAAGTTCAAGTATGCAATCCCTCTTTGCTTCTTCGCTGATTACAGGTTCATAACCTTCAGTAATAGCAACTAGTTTAAAGGCATCAGGATTGAAGTCTATGCAGTCGTCACAACCTCCGAAGCCTTGAGCAAAGCGGTATGTGCCTACCATATTACAAGGTTCGCAGTTGTCATCGCAGATCCTTTCGTTAATCATTTCTTTCTCCCATCCGGTTCTCTCCTGGTAGATAGGGTTGTTTCTGTCTGAGGTGATTGGAATGGTTCTCATTGTGCTTTGCTTTTAAGGTATACAAGTTTACGTGCATGTTCCAAGACTGAGTAGGTTAAACTATCTTCCTCAGCATGCAGGATCAATTGTTCGATTTCGTGAACCAGTTCTGCTTTAATGGCTTTCAGTTCTTGATTCTCTTTTAAGAGGTCGGGAGCGGAGGCGATAAGGCGCATATTAGCTTCAATCTCTACTTTTTCCTTTTCGTACTGCTCGTCAGTTTCTGGCAGGATAGAATTACAGATCATTTGTCCATAAAAATCTTCATTCTGAACACCTATACAAATGTGCCCATGAAACGATGCTTTCCAAGGCCCGGGCGTGTGCTTTGTTTCTTCCTTTACAGTACTGACAGGGTTAGAGAACTTAAGGGTGCCGGAGTCTCTTCTTAATTCTTCAGATTGTGATCCGCTATTTTTACATTCTCCTTTCATGTGCTGTTCGTTTAATGTTGAATTGGTAATACATAGGTACGGCAAAGATTTCAATACGCAAAACATTTTATGCAAAATATTTATGCTAATATTTTTGGCAGTCTGAAATTAATTATTCTATTTTGTTCCATGATGACGGTAAAACAATACGCTGACAAGCGAAAAAAGCCCGTGCAGACCATTTATTCGTGGATTTCACGCAGTCAGGCAGAAAAAAACGGCTTCCGGGTTGTAAAGATCGGCAGCGTTTCGCTTATCGAAGAGATAAAAGTTAAACCTAAAAAGATAACCACATAGGTGGGGTTTGGTTTGTAATGTTCAGGGCTATAAAATTCGCACCCGGGTACTGCGGTTCCGGAATGTGTCGCAGGCCAACGCTGTTTGAGGCCTGTGTTTCTGATGATCGAAGCATAACGATGGACAGCGGACATTACGAACTAGTAGCAAAGCCTTGCCGCTGAACAAATCCGGGGTAGCGATAACATCAAAGCCCCGGTTAAAGCAGAAAACAGTTTAGATCACTTTAACCTTTAAAGAATATAGGATATGAGAGCAACATTTCAGAACACAGTTGATATTTTAGTAAAGGCGTATTTGAATGATACCCTGAAACATCAAAATTGCCACGCTTGTGCGGTAGGTAATATTGTTGCCTGTAATATGGGGTTTGAGTATGTAAAAGCAGTAGATGGAGACTTGATTTGGAAGAATCAACCATATCATGCGTCTTGGGCAAAAAACACAGGTTGGTCTAATGTATTTTCTACTTGTGTTATGGGTGGCTCCGTGTCTAAATTCTTCACTAAAGAAGAATATACAGGTGTTGCTAAAGAACAAATTGATTCAACCGGATATTCCCTTGAAGATCTTATGAAAATAGAATATGCTTTTGAAACGGCTGAATTTGGAGGTGGTCTTGATGAATATATGTTCAACGGATTGATGAAAGTTTTGGATGTCTTAGCCGACATTCATGGTATTTCCCTTGAATCCAAAGAATCCGCTAAGGCTCTCTTTGTAAAGGCTTAAAACAAATGGAAAAACCGATTAAACTTTTGCCCATATTAATGCCTAACTTCATTCCTTACCAGATTGGAGATAAACGGGAACACATTTCAATAGTAAATCTTTCAGAAAAAGAAGCCATTGAATACGGTGAGCTTATGAAACAGGCTTTTATTAAACATTGGAGGCTTAAAACAAAATAGGATGAAAAAGGTAATTGAATTTATAGAGGACTATTCGGCCCTACTTATAGGTGGTGCAATAGCATTCGTTTTTTGTTGGTTCGTCTATAAAGTCGCTGCCGGTTTATATCATTTAATGGAAAAACTAATTGACAAGGTATGATCCGCACCAAATCAAAACCTGACAGTGAGACTTTGTAAATGGATAGACCCGGATGAATCAGAACCCTGCATGAATATGTGTGAGGGTAAAACGGACTATTGTGCTAGCCACAATTTCGCACTAAGGAAAGCGGCCCGGGTTAAAACCAAAGTAGTCGTACCGGTAAAAAAGATCACCGAGAAGCGCGCCAAGCAGAACCGGGAGTACCTGGAAATGGTAAAGGACTTTTTAATTCAGTACCCTATGTGCCAGGTTCGTGACTGTGTAAAGCCATCTGCCGAATGCCATCACATACAAGGTAGATCCAATGACCTCCTGACTAATCCTGAGAATTTCATGGCGGTTTGTTCGGATTGTCATAAGAAAATAACTGAGCACAGCGCCTGGGCAATTGAAAACGGATATTCTAAACTAAGATCAATATGAAATTATTCATTGTAATTATCATCCTCGTTTTATTGGTTGCTTTATTGGTCATAGAATTGATTCCTAAAAAGCCTAGTCCTAAGGTTTTACACGTGAATGACTTCTATGGTATAGACTCCACTGGGCAAAAAGAATGCAGTAAAGAAATCAACTTTCTATTGAATAGCGACTTTGATCAGTTCGTATTTGATGGGAAGTATAAAATTAACAACCCGATTGAGGTAACAAAAGGTTTTTATTTTAAAGGTGGCTCTGAATTAATCACTGACACAACGGCATTCAATTTTTCCCCCACTAAAGAGAATTGATATGGAAAAGATTTTATATTCACCAAAGGAAGGTACTACCGGATTCTGGGGGCTGAGAGCCATTCCTGATGAACCTGAATGTGATCCAGTAAAGTGGGATGAGCGTTCTAAAATTGATGCACCGTGCTGTAGGGATTATGTTGATTGCCCGTGTAATCAATATAAACAAGCCCTCGAATCCTGCAAGTCTAACAGTTTAGAGATTGTTAACACGGAGGTAATTGGCGTCACTGAAGATAGTATGAATCAGTGTTTACATATAAAGGGGAAATACTTAAACCCCGGAGACATCTTCGATCTACCAGAAGGCTACAAATTAGAGAATGGTGGATACTGTGAAGGATGTAAACGTGCCGGACTATACCACTGTGCTCATGCTGATACCTGTGGCTACGCTAAAGACGTCCTCCGCTTAGTAAAGACTGAGACGAAAGCATCTGTCAAATCTGAATTCCAGTGGGTTTATGCTATCGATAGACTACCACAACACATGGTTTCACGTCCATTAAGAATTAACGCGAATTACTATGCCGGATATTATGACTACAGTCTGAAAAGATTTATGTGCCCGAATATAGGTCCGCAAGGATTGCCTATCAATTTAATAGAATGGCTTGAAGAAGTTCCCCAACCTGAACCCGAAGAAAGCCAGAATGAAAAAGAATGGGAAAGATTTTGGTATAGGTTCGGGGAGAATGACTTTGACATGAGAAATGCTCATAAATATTACATAATCCAAAGAAAGAAGCAATGAGTACAGAAGAAAGGATTAAAGAGGATTTTGCGCAGTGGGTAGAGGCAATTCCTAAGCCTAATGAGTATAATCGAATGTATGGGCACCATCTCACAAGTTTCAAAGCCGGAGCCTTATCAGAGCGTAATAAGGTCATTGAGGAAGTGAAAGAAGTAATCAATAAAAATAGAGCCTTTGGACTAATTGATGCAAACGGTATTATTGAAACACTTGAATCTCTTAAAGTATGACACCAGAAGAAATAATTGAAAGGAATAATAAGTTGTATCATCCTGAAATGGATGCTAAGTATGTTAGGCTAGAAGCAGCGATTAAATCAATTAACGATTACAATAGGGCTTTCAAATCAGAACTCCGTGAAGAGGTAGAGAAGGAGAGAGAAATGGCAGGACGTTCAGGATCATCCGTAAACTTCAAGCAGGGTTATTTTGAAGCACTAATTTGGATCGATGAAAAACTTAATTCACTAACCCCAAAGAAATGAGTTTTTCACGTGAACCATTGATTAAAAATTTTTAAATTGCGTGTATGGCAAGACCAGCAATATGGACAGACCCGGAGGCATTCGAGCAAGCTGTCGATTCATACTTTTCAAACACCGAAATTAACCACACATGGACAGGATTAGCCATTCATCTAGGATTTGAGAGTAGACAGAGCTTAGAGGACTACAAAGAAAAAGAAGGGTTTTCTTACCCAATTAAAAAAGCACTCCTTAGAATCGAAAGGAAGTACGAAGAGGCCATGATGAAACAGCCAGCCGGGGCCATTTTCGCATTAAAGAACTTTGGATGGCGAGACAAGCAGGAGATAGACCAAAAAACAGAACATAGTGGTTCAATCGACATTACGTGGCAAGAACCTCCTTTACCAAATTCCGAAGATAAAGGTAGCTCTTGAGTCTTACAAAGCATTTAAAGAAGGTTACCGGATAATAGTAAACCAGGGGGGGACAAGATCCGGAAAGACGTTCACAATTAACCAGCTATTGATTGCGCTGGCTTTAAAGGAAAAATACAGTATTTCAATCACCTCAGTGGCTTTTCCTCACCTTAGAAGGGGGGCAATGAGAGACTGGAGGACAATAATGGAAAACAGTGGACTTTATGATCCGAACGCGCACGTACGTACAGAACAGGTTTATAACTATCCGAATGGTTCATACATTGAATTTTTCAGTTCTGACAATAATCTTAAAGTTCGGGGCCCCGGCAGGGATATTCTTTTTTTTAACGAGGCAAATCTTACGGATTTTGACACATTTACTCAACTCATGCTCCGCACTAGAAAAGCGATATTCATTGATTTCAACCCCGCAGATGAGTTTCATTGGATTTACGATAACATTATTACCAGACCGGACGCTTACTTCATCAAATCCACCTACTTAGACAACCCATTCTTACCACATGAACAAGTCAAAGAGATTGAAAACCTCAAGAATGTGGATGAAAACTTTTGGCGAATTTATGGTGAGGGTGAAAGAGGTCATTCGGAAGGAGTTATCTACACTCATTGGAGTACTTATAGCACCAATGTACATGGTAATACTGTTTTTGGCCTTGATTTTGGGTACAATAACCCAACGGCTTTGGTTCGTGTTACAGAAAAAGATCAGGATTTATACTGGAAAGAAGAAATCTACCAAAGCCACCTGACAACAGCCGACCTTATACCTATGATCAAACAGGTAGTTAAAAGCCATGAAACAGTTTACTGCGATGCAGCAGAACCCGACAGGATAGAAGAACTCAGAAGGGCTGGAATAAAGGCAGTGGCCGCAAATAAGAACGTAACAGACGGGATAAACTTCATCAAATCCCGGAAATTATACATTGATTCAGGATCACCCAATCTTTTAAAGGAAATCAAAAGCTACAAGTTCAAAGACCGTGGTAAATCCAAGTCAAACGAGCCGGAGGAACCTTTAAAACTTAACGATCATGCGATGGACGCAGCCCGGTATGCCTCAATTTCATTCAAAAAACCAAAAACAGGATTTCACTCAAGCCTTCATAGAATATGAAAACACAGAATGAATATTATTGGTATGAG
>DASUTO010000032.1:0-9950 GCA_036374555.1 Chitinophagaceae bacterium | reverse complement strand
TTATTGATCTTGTCGCGTTCTTAAGAGCATTGACTGATTCTACCCTGACGAAAGACCTTCGGTTTTACCAAACACATTAGATCTTCTTTCGGGATTTTATCGCTTCCAGTATTTTTCGTTGGTTCTCCAATTCAGCAAGCTGCGTTTCCTGCGCTTAATGACATCAGCCCGGGCAAATATGATTATGTGATCAGAGTGGTTTCTTTAAAGTTAAGAAAAATGTAACTGGAATGCCTGACCCAAATGGCATCCATTGCTTAATCAACAGTCAAACAGTACATTTGCTAAAACATTCCAATTCCTTTGAGTAGCATAAAAAAACTGGCGGGGCAAACAATCTGGTACGGGCTAAGCAGTATTTTCGGAAGGTTTATCAACTACCTGCTTACTCCTATTCTTGCTACCATCTTTGCTTCTGCAGAATATGGAAAGATCACCACCCTTTTTACAATCGCTGCTTTTCTTAATATCTTTTTTACTTATGGCCTGGAGACTTCTTACTTCCGCTTTTCATCACAGGAACCAGAGCAAAAAGTATATAACACTTCATCTTCATCAATAATCCTATCAACCATTTTACTTACCGGCTTGCTTTGGCTGCTTGCAGACAATATTGCTGTTTTCCTTGAACTTCCAGATCACCCGGAATATATTTTATGGGTGATATTGATCGTGGCATTGGATACCTTAAGTGTTATGCCTTTTGCCAGGCTGCGCTATACAGGCAGGCCGAGAAAGTTTGCAGCAATAAAAATTCTGAACATACTAATTAATGTAGGGTTGGTGCTCTTCTTTCTAGTAGTATGCAAAAGTGATTATGAAAAAAATGCTGATACTTTTTTCTCAGTTATCTATAAACCGGAGATTGGATTGGGGTATGTTATCATTGCCAACCTGGTAGCAAGTGCAGTTACATTATTATTACTTGCAAAAGAATTTTTTCAATTCAGTTTCAGACTAAATCCCGGTTTCTGGAAGGAGATGATGCGGTACTCATGGCCGCTGATCATTGTTGGTTTTGGAGGAATGATCAATGAAACCATTGATCGTATCATGCTATTAAAGCTTTATCCAGGCACCACAGAACAGGCTTTCTCTCAATCCGGGATCTATTCGGCAAATTATAAATTGTCGGTATTGATCGTTTTATTTATCCAGGCGTTTCGCATGGGCGCCGAGCCTTTTTTCTTTAAGCAATCTACCAATGAGAACGCACAACGAACTTATGCACGGGTAATGAAGTTTTTCATAATTGCATGTTGCTTTTGTTTTCTTGCAGTGGTGCTGTTCCTTGACATTTGGAAATATTTTATGGGAACAAGACATCCTGAATATTACACCGGGTTAAAAGTTGTACCGATATTAATGGTGGCAAAGATCTTTTTGGGTGCTTATTATAATTTATCCGTCTGGTATAAGCTTACGAACCGCAATCTTACGGGTGCATGGATCACCATTGGCGGAGCAGCTATCACTATTTTATTTAACTGGATCTTTATCCCTGTTTGGGGTTATATGGCCTGCGCCATTGCTACCACTCTTTGTTATGGATTTATGATGGTAACCAGCTATGTGCTCGGGCAAAAACATTACCCTATTCCATATGCAAAGAAAAAACTCATCGCTTATATTGTTATTTGCATTTTACTTTTTGGAATTCACCAGGCATTCCTGCTACTGGATCTGAATGTTTGGATAAATCGTGGTGTTGGTCTTGGTTTAATTGGATTATTTGCCTTGCTTATTCTGAATGTGGAAAGGAAAGAGTTTCAAAAGTTGCCCTATATCGGAAAATTTTTTACTCCGAAGATTGCCTAATACAACTTCACATACGGATTATTCATTTTCTCCAACCCCACTGTCGTGACTGGCCCATGACCCGAATAAACTTTTGTTTCATCGGGCAAAGTGAATAGTTGAGTTTGAATGCTATTGATCAAGGTTTTGAAATCGCCACCTGGCAGATCAGTTCGCCCGATGCTGCCATTAAATAAAACATCGCCACCGATCACAAAACCGCCGGCCTCATGATAGAAGCAAACGCTGCCCGGCGAATGACCGGGAGTGAAACGGACCTCCATATCATCATTTCCGAGTTTGATGTTTGTTCCTTCTTTTAAGTAGATCAGCTCGCCTTCATAATTTTCAAATGGCATTTGCCACATTTCGCCAGCCTGCGGCGCAAAATCCAGTACTGGTTTTTCTTTTTCATGAATATGAAGAGTAAGATCCCAAACTTTGGCAGCCCATTTGTTGCCAAATACGTGATCGAGATGGCAATGCGTATTAAGCAGCAAGAGTGGTTGAAGGGCTGTCTCCTCAATAAAGTTCTTTAGTTCTTCCCTCTCTTGCTGAAAATAACAACCCGGATCAATAATGCAGCACTGGCCCGCTTCGTTATATAAAACGTAGGTATTTTCCTGGACGGGATTAAATGTAAATGTCTTAACGCTTAACATGGAGGGATTTCCGTACTTTTAAAATCAAAAGCCCCTCTAAATCTCCCCAAAGGGGAGACTTCTGCATACACACAGAACCAAATGTAAGAAATGGTACAATTGATTTTGTAAATGCTGGCTTTTGATGAATAGATTTGTTGAGCCATAAAGATCTTTTAAACCATAAGCATTTCATTTTATCTTAAGTTGGCTAATAATTGTTGATTATAATAGAGAGGTGGAAATGCTAAATTACTGATGTTGAAATGTGAGAAGGGGTTCGGCCGCTCCTCTGCTTTGGAGAGGAGAATGAGAGGTGAGGCCTGTTGTTTAGAAATTAGTGAAAGTTAATCCGCCTGAGGCGGACGCAAAAGTAGTCTCATCAGGGCTCAAATGCTGACGCCACAAAAAAAAGAATTGAGGAGATTTTGCTTCTCCGCCCTGGGCGGATCGCGATTCGCCTCGAAACAAAAACTATAAGTCTATTGCAGCAACTATACGTTACTTAAATCCGATTTTTAATTTACAGACGAAACAGGACAGATCTTATGAAGAAAGAATTCAGACTTATCCTCTATACAGTGGTTTTCTTTTCCCTGAAAACTAATGCACAGGTGAATACGGTGGAATTTGGAAAGAACCGGGTGCAATACCAGAAGTTCAACTGGAAATTTTACCAGACAGAAAATTTTAATACGTATTTCAGCCAGGATGGACTGGCACTGGGCAAGTATGTGGCACAAGTGGCCGAAGAGGAATTGACCAGCATTGAAGAGTTTGTGGAATATGGTTTGCAGCGTCGTGCCAACATTGTTGTGTATAACAACTTTGATGAGTTTCGGCAAAGCAATATTGGTTTGGGCATTGACTGGCAAAATACAGGCGGTGTGACTAAGCTGGTCAATAACAAAATTGTTTTGTACTTCGATGGCAATCATGAGAACCTAAAGCGCCAAATAAGACAAGGCATTGCAAAAGTGCTTGTCGATAATGTTTTGTTTGGCGATGATCTTGGGGAGTTCGCCGCTAATCAGGCTCTGCTTGATCTTCCGGACTGGCTTACCGATGGTTATATTGCTTATGCCGCAGAAAACTGGAGTGCCCAGTTGGATGACGATCTCAAATCTGCATTATTAAGCGGTCGATACAATAATTTCTACCAGTTTGCTCATGAAAAACCCTTGCTGGCCGGCCATGCATTCTGGCGATGGGTGGGTGATAAATACGGTAAGAATAAGACAACGTATATGCTTTACCTGGCCCGCATTTATCGCAATCTGAATGCTGCGTGCAACCGTGTTACCAAACAGAAAAAATTCAAGACCCTGCTAACTAATTTCATGACGGAAGAAAGCCAGAAGTACTTAAAAGACATTCGTGGCAGAAGAGTAGCGCCAAAGGGACAATTGTCAGTAAGTGAGTTTATCAAGAAAAAAGATTTTATCCGTTTCAATGCCAATCCTGTTCCGCGGAATATGAGTTATGCGGTTGTTGAATTCAAACAAGGAAAATATTATGTGGTGCTGAATGAGAATTTCGTTAACCGTAAAGTGTTGCTGAAGTTCGGCGCAAGAGCAAGGGAAGATGAAAAAAATCCTAATTACCCGATAATGGCATGGGATGGCAAAGGAACCCGGCTTGCGGTGTTGTATTGGGAGGAAGGAAAAATAAAATTGTTTGTATATGATCTTGTGAACCGTGTCAAGATCTCTAAGACGAATCTTACGCAGTTCAGCCAGGTGGAGGACATGAAATATATGCTGGATGCAAACACACTTATACTCAGCGCTGTGAAAAGCGGGCAAACAGATATTTTCGTTTATAAAATTGACAAAGGAACAATAGAACAAATTACCAATGATGTATATGATGACCTGGATGCCTCCTTCGTAGCGTTCCCTAATAAAACAGGTATCATCTTCGCCAGCAACAGGCCATCCGCAACTGCTGCAACCTCCGATGATTCTTTGCCCCATAATCGCTATAATATTTTTCTTATCGATAACTGGAACAAATCAGAATTCAAGCAGGTGTCGCAATTAACGGACATGAAGCAGGGTAATGCACGTTACCCTTCTCAATACAATTCTTCGCATTTCACTTTTGTAAGTAATGAAAATGGGATCGCCAACCGCTATGCGGGATTTTTCAGAACTGAAAGAGCCGGGCTTGATACATTAGTATTTATTGGTGGCGATTTTTTGCGCAATCCTTCCTTAGCTGAAGTTGATTCTTTGTTGAAGGAATGGGATAAGCCTGATATTGATTCAGTAGGTTTTGTTTCTGTAACAAATGATTCCACTTATGTATTCCCGATCACGAATTATCAAAGCAGTTTATTAGAAACCAGGACGGCGGGAGATCAGCAACAGGTAAGTGAAGTGGTAAGACAGGGAGATTATAAATTCCTGTATCGCCTTCGTGTTGATGAAAATGCCCTTCGTCGCCGGAATATATCTGCAAGGCCGACTGAATACATGAAGAAAGTAATGGAAGAGGAAAAATTCGAGCAAAGTAAACTTGAAATAGATGTTCCGGGTGCAGATTCCAGCGGTAAAAAACTAGACGACTCTTTTGAAACTGAGTTTAATAAAGAAGAGAAAAAAGATTCAACACAGATCGGCAATGTGGTGGAGTCTGTAGAAGTGCCTGTAAAAGAAACAGTATTAGCAAAGGCAAAGCTATTTGAATACCGGCCTCCGAAATTTTTTAATGATTATGTAGTAGCAGGATTTAATAATAATGTGCTTATTACCCGGTATCAAACATATGCGGGGGGATCGGGTCCGATCCAACTTAGTAATGGCGATCCGTTCAACGGTATGATAAGAGTAGGAACTTCTGACCTGATGGAAGACTGGAAGTTTGCCGGCGGCATGCGCCTGAGCACCGATCTTAAGAACAATGAATATATAGTGAGTGCTCAATATTTGAAGAAGAGACTTGACTACAATACTGCCTATTACAGGAGTACCCAAAAAGTTCTTGTCGGCGATGCAAGCGGAAACGTTTTCAATAGCAAATTATTTACGAACTTATACCAGCTTGGCGTTTCCTATCCATTCGATCGGGTAAGAAGCATTCGTTTTAATGCAGGCTTCCGTTCTGATAAAATTGTGATCCTTGCTGATGATCTGACCCTGCCACCGGCAACATTGGAGATTGAGGATATTAAAAAGCAATACGCCATATTACACGCGGAATATGTATATGATGATGCCATAAACCCTGCATTGAATATCTGGTATGGCCTGCGCTATAAATTTTATCTTGATTGGAATGCAAAAGTGAATAAAACAGCTGGCTCTACTGCAGACAATCCTTACTCACTCAATTTTGGTGGCGATGGAAGATATTTCCTGCCGATCTATCGCAATTTTATTTGGGCAGTTCGCGCAGCTTTCGATCTTTCATGGGGCCCGCAAAAAATTATCTATTATGCCGGTGGTGTTGACAATGATCTGTTTCCAAAATTCAATGATGCCAACCGGCCTGACCCGGATGCGGACTATGCGTTCCAGTCGCTGGCTGTGAATCTCAGGGGCTTCAATCAAAATGTTGCAAATGGAAATAATGCAGCTGTTATCAATAGTGAATTGCGTTTGCCGGTATTCAGTACTTTATTCAATAAGCCGATCAACAATGCATTTTTAAGAAACTTCCAGTTAGTACAATTCTTCGATCTTGGTACCGCCTGGAATGGTCAGTATGATAAAATAGAGAGGCCTTCTGTTTTATATAGCCAGCCTGGTAACCCTGTTGTTGTAAAAATAAAAGCAGGGGGCATTGGTCCTTTTGCCGGTGGTTATGGTTTTGGAGTACGCAGTACGATACTTGGCTACTTCCTACGTCTTGATGCGGCCTGGGAAATGAATGGTGTATTCAAAGGCAAACCGATCTGGTATTTTGCAATGGGGTTGGATTTCTAATCGCGGATTGAAGGATTAAGAAATAAATTCACGAATAATATTATAAACCTCTCTTTATGGGAGGTTTTTTATTTTTTATTAAGCCAGCTTTAGTAATTCTTATCATCGCCTGTTGCACAGTTTACCCAGAGCGAAGCGAAGGGCTCAGTTTATCGTTCTGTTTTCGTGGCATCAGTCGTTGATCCCGATTTATCGGGAGTAACTCCGATGAATATCGGAGCACTCTTGTACTTCAGTTATCCTATTCAGCTGTCTATTAAAACGAAAGCCCCGCGGACGCGGGACTTTCCGAACTAAAACCAACTCCAACAAAAGATTAATGGCCTTATTTACTTGAAAAAATTTTTCTTCTTAATTCATACGTTGGTTCTCCCAATAGCTCATTCCATTTCCATGAATGGATCTGGGTACTTTTCTTTCCCTGGATAAATGCTTCTTTCATTTTGCTCCAATGTTCCGGCATTGTTAAAAAGCTATACCCAACTGTTGCCAACACAGGAAATGAAACACGACCATTACCAAACATAAAACTTTGCAGACAGGCTTCTCCTTCTTCTGTTGTATCATAACCAAGCAATACATGTTTCAGATCATGTCTTGCATAATGCTTTAATAATGGCAGGTTTCTTTGCCTCAAAAACACAATCAGGTCATTACCCAATGTACCTGATGGCAATGATTCCAAATCGGCTTCACTGTAAGTAAATTCATTCGGTCTTCTTACCAGTTTCAACATCGGCAAAGCGATCTTATGCGTTAAAAACACAAGTATGGTTTCTCTTATTTTTATTACCCCCTTCTTCATAGATTATTTTTTTCACAACTACCATTTCAATTTTCTGGAGAAATACATGATGATAGCCAGAGCAAGGAACAGCCCGATGCTTCCCATCAATAATGAATAGTCTTGCAATTGTATGATCGTGAAAATATATCCATACACAACAGTAAGCACAAGACCAATAAATATTGCCAGCTTTGATGACTTCATAATGCTGCCGACAAACCAGGTAACAAGCCCGATCGTCGCAACACCAGCGATCAGGTAAGCAATATTGAACCCCGTATATTCTGAAATAGATAATAATAATGTATAAAACAATACGAGTGCAAGGCCTGCCAGCCCGTATTGGATCAGATGCAGGTTTCTCTTATAAATAGTTTCTATAAGAAAGAAAGCAGCGAACGTAAGAATGATGCAAAGCAGGGCATACTTTACTGAACGTTCAGTTTTATCATACTGATCAACTGGAATAATAAGGTTTGCTCCCATTGCCGACGTTTGGAGATCGATAATTTGATCATTCCAAACCATTGGGTTGTTACGATTGAGGTATTTCCATTTTACATCAATGCCACTATCGGGTGGATTGGGTGTTTCAGGAATTTTTATTCCTGTAAAACTGGGATCGGGCCAGTTTCCCTTCATCTGTATTTTTGTTTCTCTTGCTGCCGGAGAAAACATTAATTGCTGTGAGCCATGCAAAGAAAAATTTACGGTAAATACATTTTGTGTATCCGCGTCTTCTGCTTTTAATGGGATGGCAGCATACAATGCATCATTAATCTTTTCATTTCCTTCGGCCCATGGCTGACAAAGAAAGCTGCTATCCTTCCATTTTATAAATATTTCTTCATTGATACCACGACCCAGATCCGACATCTGTAACAAAAGTTTTGCTTCAGACCACAAGAGATTTGTGGGTGCCACATTCAACTCCCTGAACTTAATGTCATTGAATTTTGCAGTGATAGAAATATCGCCCTGGTACACCACTACATCATAAATACCACGATGACGTTTTTGTGGGGATACCGATGAACTGATATCCAGTTGATCGGCCATGAACCAGGCATGTTTTTTTTGATTAACCAGTCCATTTGCTGTCCCATTGTAGGGGATCATCAGGATCGGGCCTGTAATAGTTTGCTTTCCTGCCCATTTACTACTTACCTCTTCTATCGCTTCCTTTTGCCTGCCTTCTCTTTCATTGATCACATCCCGAATAATATTAGTAGGGATCCAGAGAAAAAAAGCCATTACGAAAATTATAACTGCTTTAAAAAAGAGCTTGCCCTTATCAAGCAATGAATAAACTGTAGTTCCCGAATCGGTCGTTTCCATTTTATTTAAAATTGATTTGGTTTATGATTGATAAATTTTTTAATTGAATAATACATTACATAAAAAAAGCTGCCGAATAAGATAGTAACAGACCAGGTACCAAAATGATCAAAGGGGTTAAAAACTCTTTCTAAAATGTCGGCAGCCACATCACCGGGGTTTACGATAATATCCCAGCTGTTCCAGCGCAGGTACCGGCCCATATAAATCCCAAATGAACAGAGAAAAAAAGAACAAAGAATGATGATACCGGAGATCCGGTTGCCATAACGACTGAGTAAAAATTTTTCAACCGTTAAAAGCGACAAAAGGCCAAGCAATAATCCATTTAGCGCGGCGCTGAATAAAAGAAGAATATCATACCAGTAAGGAACAGGGATCCTTTGTTTTAAATGCAAAAAGTCAGTGATGATATAGGGAGCATTGGGTAAAAACAAAAGCCAGGCCCCAATCAGGAAAAATAGTTTCCACCTGTTTTTTACAACATACAGTCGTTGACTAAGTGCAAAGGGTATCCATGCAAGAAATAAATTCCAGGCAAGAAAAATAAATGTAAGCTCATTACTTATTATTATTCTTATGATCAATAAGGATAGTGTAAAGGCCAATGGAATTATGATCTTTTTACTAAAACTCATTTTAGAAAATTTAGGAACTGAACCAATGCAGGAATAAATATGATAAGACCGATAATGAGGCTTGTGATCGATGCCACTAATACAGAACCAGCCGCCACATCCTTTATGATCTTGATACCAGGATGAAAATCGGTAGTTACGAGATCACAATATCTTTCAATAGCCGAGTTGATCATTTCAAGCGAAATGACCAGCCCGATGCAGAACAAGACAAGCATCCATTGAAACGACGTTAGTGAAACAGTAAACCCAAGTATGATCGCCGTCGCACCGATCACAATTTGAATTTTACCATTCCTGTCACGGGAAAAAAATTGTCTTATTCCCTGGAGTGCAAATAGCACAGCATTAAAAAACTTTTTCATGAGTTATTTGTTTTTATGTACACAAGTCCTTTAAACCAATTTATTTTCATTTTTAATTGAGTTATAGTTTAACTGAAAAGCAAAGAATTGTTTATGTCGTATGAGAATTGATAATATAGCCGCAATAAGAGGAGGAGCCATCAGATCATCTACTTCTTCTCCTAAACCGGCGCCAAGCAACATTTTCAAAGCGGCAAAATTCATAAAGATGACCACCACCACCGAGATCATCCATGCTATAAATTTTTCTATAACAGACAAATTTGTGTTTGTTAATACATATAGAAAAAACCAGGTAATAAATAAAGATGGGATCGAAGCAAAAAATGCAAATACGGGTATGAAAAAAAAGCCTGCGCCCCAGTTGATGCCTTCTGAGCCATTCCGCAAAAGAAAATATATGACGAAAATGACGGGGTGGAATAAGTGAGCCACTAGCCATGTATAAATTGTAT
>DASUTO010000031.1:0-22725 GCA_036374555.1 Chitinophagaceae bacterium | reverse complement strand
GGGTTCTTTACTTCCCCGGAATTAACAAGCACAGACTCAAAACCGCCGAATGCAAAAACTAATAACAACACAGTGGCTGAAAAGGAGGAGAAGTCAGGAACATATTTTACTTCATAATTGTCGGCCTTGATGAAAAAGAACCCAATTATAATAAATAATAATAGTGGAAGTAATTTGGCAAAGGTTAAAAAATTGTTTACCCGTGTACTGTTTTTTACCCCCACATGATTTATATAAGCCAGGAAAAGAGTAAGTAATACAATTGCAATGACCCGCGAAGATGCTGATGTGAACCAATCAGAAAATACGGAGAGATAGGTAACCAGTAAATTAATAAGTGCAGCATAGGTGATGATCCTGGTTACAAACAACAACCAGCCGGTAAGAAAGGCAGGCAAAGGACCAAATGAAGAGAGTGCATAGAGATAGGGTCCACCTGTTTTATCAAACCGGCTGCTTACTTCTGCGAAACATAAAATGATAACAAAGACCGCAACTGCACAAACGAGAAAGGCAGCTATGCTGTAAACACCAACTTCTTTAAAAGTTTTTGAGGGTAAACCAAATATGCCGGAACCGATAACACCATTGATGACGAGCAACACCATTGCCCATTTACTTATACTTCGGTTTAGCATTGGCAAAAGATAGGGAAAATAGTTAGTGCCTAACAAAAGAAAATAACAATGCCTTGAATATTTTTTCTCTTAGAACTATTGGTTCTTATTTTTTAATGAGTCCTTTAGTTGCTTAACGATTTTATTGATCTCCCGTACCGCTTCATTTTCCTGTTCTTCCTTTCCAGCTTTGATGGTCATATACTCTTCGTTTTTCTTTGTATCATTATTAAAGATCTTTAACTCGGGCTTACCCGTAAAAACTGATACTTTAGAAAAATATTTATTGGTGGTATCGGCTTTCAAAAAATATACGAAGTAAATGTTGTAAGTAGTGTCAATATGCCCATTGACTATTGTATCTTTTTTTCTAACTGAAAACGCATCAAGGTCAAAATCGTTAGGGTTCTTAAATTCTTTTTCCAGGCGATAGAATGCAATGCGAATATATTCTTCGTTATCATAAACCCAATGCTTCATTACCTCATGATTGCTTTCAACATTTCCAAAATTCTCTTTATGCTTAATCCGTTTTACAGTATTAAAACCCTGAAATACTATTACTATCAACAAGGCCAGGATACCTAACGAATAACTAATGAAGAATATCTTTTTCTTTTTTTCAGCAGGCCTGAGATTTAGCTCATATATAAGAATGCCAATCAGGAACCCAAGAAAGCAAAAAATAGCCGGTAAGATCCAAAAACCTGGGTGAGTTATGACATAAATAAAATTACTGCTAAAAAGAAGAGATACAATAAGAATAACAATGAGACCTGAAAAATAAAAATTTAAAAATTGTTTAAAGCCGTCATAATTGCGCATATATTAAAATTAAACCCTCTTTATATCCGCTCCTAACAATCTCAATCGTTCATCAATATTCTGATAACCTCTGTCAATTTGCTCGATGTTTTGAATAATGCTGGTTCCTTCTGCACTAAGCGCAGCGATAAGCAATGCTACACCGGCACGAATATCAGGGCTGCTCATCTTAATTCCTCTTAGTGTTTGTTTACGTTCCAAACCGATCACTACGGCACGATGCGGATCGCAAAGAATGATCTGAGCACCCATGTCAATTAGTTTGTCAACGAAGAACAAACGACTCTCAAACATTTTCTGATGGATCAATACACTTCCTTTGGCTTGTATGGCCGTCACTAAAACTATACTTAAAAGATCGGGGGTGAAACCAGGCCATGGATGATCATAAATCGTAAGCACACCACCATCAAAATAGCGATGCACTTCATAAATCTCCTGTTCGGGAATATGAATATCATCGCCATTAAAATTCATTTGTATCCCTAGCTGCTGAAATTTTTCCGGAATAATACCAAGATGACGAATGCCGGCATTTTTAATTACGATATCACTTTGGGTCATGGCGGCAAGGCCGATGAACGAGCCCACTTCGATCATATCGGGCAACATGCTATGCGATGTGCCACCAAGATAAAGCACACCTTCAACACTAAGCATATTGCTTCCGATACCGCTGATCTTTGCGCCCATCCTGTTCAGCATCTTACATAATTGCTGAATGTAAGGTTCACAAGCAGCATTGTAAATTGTTGTGATCCCGTTTGCCATCACTGCAGCCATAAGGATATTAGCTGTTCCTGTTACGGATGGTTCATCAAGCAATAAATTGGTTCCTTTCAGATTCGGAGCTTCGAGATGAAAGAATCCATCTTCTTCATGATAAATAAAATTGGCACCGAGTTTTTCAAACCCGATAATGTGAGTATCGAGTCTTCGTCTTCCAATTTTATCACCACCTGGTTTTGGGATAAATGCCTTTCTGAATCTTGATAACATAGGACCAGCGAGCATCACCGAGCCGCGAAGTCGTCCACTTTTTTTTCTGAATGTTTCGCTATGTAAGAAATCAATGTTCACATCATTTGCCTGGAAAATGCAGGTATCTCTTTGTGGCCTTTCAATTTTTACATTCATATCTCCCAATAACTCGATCAAAAGATTTACATCAACTATATCAGGAATATTATTGATAGTAACTTTTTCAGGAGTTAGTAAGACAGCGCTAATGATTTGCAGCGCTTCATTTTTTGCACCCTGCGGTATAATCTCTCCTTTCAGTTTTTTGCCACCTTGAACTTCGAACGAATGCATCTGATGATTGATTGAGTTGTGAGTATAAAGGTATATGTGTCTTAAGGTGACGGAAAATAAAAAAAGCTGGCCACAGTTCGGGTCAACTTTTATACTTTATAAACTTAGATACTTATTCTAAAATCAGTATCTTTTTTTCTTGTAGCCACCACCGCCACCACCGCGATTATCACGACTGTCATGTCTTCTGCCTCCGCCATTACTACCGCCACGTTGCTGAAATTTTCCTCCTCTCTGTTTCCCATAACCACCCCTATCCCTGTCACGCATATCCTGCTGTGGTCTGTATGCTTTTACAAATGGAGTATTTGTAAAGGTGAGTTGACCGTCCGTGATGCTTGTTAATTCACTTTGGATGGCGTCATCATGAACAATCTCTTTATGCCAATTGTTGTAAGCAAGTTTCATATAATAAGCAACGGCATTAGCAAAGCCAAGACGTTTATCCGGATTATCTTCTTTCAGCGCTTTATTGATAACAACTTCAAGATTTTTACCAAGGTGCGAGAACTTAGGATAACGTTTTGGGTAATGAAGCGGTTTGGGTTTTGCTTTTAGGGTTTCCTTTGTGGGGATTGGATAGGGCGATTTGACTTCAAGCTTAAAATCTGAGATCAGGAAAAGATGATCCCATAGCTTATGCCTGAAATCTTCCACATTTTTCAGGTGGGGGTTTAAAAAACCCATTAATTCAATAACAGCCTGGGCATTTGCCTGGCGCCGGTCCGGGTCCTCAATGCTTAATAAATGTTCGATCATCTTTTGAATATGGCGGCCATATTCACGCATTACCAACTGGTTTCTTATAGTATTATATTCCATGAAATGTGATTAGAGAAGTAACAAATGTAGAAAAAGAGTTCGAGATGTATAAAACTTTGAGTTTAAAGGAATGGAAAAAAGAAGGGGCCCCGAACCAAGGCCCCTTTTACAAGCCACCATCCTCTTCCACCTAAGAGGTCGTTTAATGATCAGAAGTTGATTGACGACTGGACAGCGGACTCGTTACATTCTTACAACTGCACTTCATTTTCGCTTTGTAACGGTGGCTTTTCACAGGTCAGCACTGGCGTCTCGACTCTGATCTGCTGCAATTTTTTTATATAAATAAGAGCTTTTAGATTAAATTTTCGCTGCATAGAGCAACAAATATGATACCAATAATCACTTACGATTTTATTTTATCCCAATAATTTTTTGAATCCAATGTCCTTATCGTGGAGTAAATCATATACAGTGTTTTGGTGATCATTTCCTTTTACTATTGACAAATGTATAACCCGTTATTATCAATTACAATTGTAAATATGCCTGCTAATTTATCTGTTTAAAACTTATTCAAAGAGAAAACTTTCATCAATAAACTACGTCTTGGAAATGTAAAAAATAAAGACTAACAAAGTTGTTTTACTACGTACTTCTGAGTTTTCTGTAAGTCATGAAGAGGATTTTTCTATGCCCAAATCATTCGGTTACCTTTGTTTCGCATGAATATTGGTGTTTATTACCCTTTTTCCATAAATGGAGAATTGTCTGAAACCCAGAATTTTATTGTTGAAACATCTTTTTTATTATTTAAACAGCATCCCGAACACAGCTTTATCATAATTACCGATAATAAATCTGTAAAACAGTTTTCCATTTGCCCAAATCTTGAGACGATAGTTGTAAACCCGGTCTCTAAAAATATATTATTAAGAAAAGTATGGTGGGATATAAAACTACCGTCCATATTAAAAAAAGTAAAGGCCGATCTGTTTATTTCATTTCACAATGTTTGTTCGTCCACTGCCTCCATCCCTCAATGTTTGGTGGTACAAGATTTAGCGAAAACAAAAAAAACTCATATTAAGAAAGCCCAATTATTAGTGGTGATAAATAAATGGCTCAAAAAGGAGCTAATGGAAAAGTATGAAATACCTGAAAAAAAGACAACAGTCGTATATCCTTCGGCAAATAAAATGTTTGGGCCAATTAATGAGGAAGAAAAATCGGTCATAAAAAATAAATACAGTGAGGACAAAGAGTTTTTTTTATTCAACGGTATTTTTTCCCGGCAGGAAGATTTTATCGACCTCTTAAAATCTTTTTCTCACTTTAAAAAAAGACAGCAAAGTAATTTCAAATTACTATTGACTGCTCCAATAAATTCATTTTTTGAAAAAAGCCTGGCAGGTTATAAATACAGAAGCGATGTAAAGTTTGTTGATATAAACGATAAAAAAGAGCAGGTATTGATCACGGCTTCGGCCTATGCAGTTGTTTTGCCATTTAATACAAATGACAATATAATAGCAGTATTAAATGCCATGCGATCAGGGGTGCCGGTGATCGCTGTAAAGACTCCTGTTATGATTGAAGTTGCTGAAGATGCAATTTTATACACCCAAACCGGGGCGCCAAAAGATATAGGCGAAAAAATGATGCAGATCTATACCGATGAAAGCTTCCGCTCCAAATTAATTGAAAAAGGAAAACAGGTGACTGCAACTTATAGGAGTGAGAAATCCGCAGAAGTCTTATGGCAATCTATTCTGAAGGTCTTAGAATGATTTAAGTATTTTTGCCGCCAATTTATAATTATATAAAATGAAGACTTCAACAATCACAGTGGACGTTCAATTAAACGATGATAGGGTGCCCGAAGCAATTTTATGGAGAGCTTCAGACTCAACAATAGAAAATGCTCAAAAAGCAAAGGCCATGATGCTGTCTTTTTGGGATGGCGCAGAAAAAACGGCATTACGCATTGATCTTTGGACAAAGGAGATGATGGTGGATGAAATGACCGATTTTTTTTATCAAACGTTAATGACAATGGCCGACACTTACAATCGTGCAACTCAACATGAAGAATTAGTGGAGGAGATGAAAAAATTTGCACACGAGTTCTATCATAAGTCAAGAGAAAAGCAATTAAAAGAAAATAAAGCATAAATCGTTTGACGTTCGAGGTTTGATGTTTGAAGGAAGCGAACATCAAATAGCAGGTAATATCCTCGAACCTCAAACTTCAAACCTCAAACAATATGAGCCTGGAACAAAAAATAATGGGTGAACTTAAAACGGCGATGCTTGCAAAAGATGAAAAAGCATTGCGTAGCCTAAGAGCTATCAAAGCTGCCATTTTATTAGCCAAAACTTCTGAAGGAGCCGGTGGCGAATTAAAAGAAGATGATGAAATAAAGTTGTTGCAAAAATTAGTGAAGCAACGCAAAGATTCACTCGAGATCTACCAGCAACAAAACCGCACCGATCTTGCACAAAAAGAAAAAGAAGAGATTGAGATAATTGAAAAGTTTTTGCCCAAACAACTTTCTGCCGATGAATTAAGATCAGCAATTGCTGCAATAATTTCAGAAGTTGGTGCTACAACCCCGGCTGATATGGGAAAAGTGATGGGAGCAGCAACAAAAAAATTGGCAGGGAAAGCTGATGGTAAAACTATATCTGCGTTAGTGAAAGAACTTTTATCTAAGAGCTAACCAAACATTAATGATCCTTGATATAATTGTTGCTGTGATCTTAATTCTTGCCATTATCAAAGGATACCGGCAAGGGTTGATCGTTGCACTTTTTTCTCTTATTGCATTTATTATTGGCCTTGCTGCAGCCATGAAACTTTCGGTAGTGGCAGCTGGTTATATTGGTAAAGCGGTAAAAATTTCAGACAAATGGTTACCCATAATTTCTTTTGCTGTTGTTTTTGTCATAGTGGTTTTGCTGGTAAGATTGGGTGCAAAATTTATTCAAAAAACAGTTGAGCTTGCAATGCTTGGCTGGGCAAACAGGGTTGGCGGGATTTTACTATATGTGGCTTTATACATTTTAATTTTCAGTGTGCTGCTTTTCTATGCCGATCAAATGAATTTTATAAAGCCAGAAACAAAAATAGAATCAGTCACTTATTCATATATTCAGCCCTGGGGACCGAAACTAATGGAAGGATTGGGAAAAATAATTCCGATTTTTAAGGGGATGTTCGAAGACCTGGAAGATTTTTTTGATAACGTTTCCAAACAAGTACCACCGGCCAATTAATTTTTGAATGACAGCATTCAATTAACCCTGAATTTTGCAGTAAATCAACTATTTTAGCAAAAATTAATTGCTGGGAATATCATGCCCTACGAGGTAAAAAATAAAGATAAATTTCGTTTTGTGGAAGAAGGTGAGGGAGAACCCCTTGTGCTTTTGCATGGACTTTTTGGAGCGCTTAGCAACTTCGAAAATCTCATAGAATATTTCCGTCAGCACAACAAGGTCATTGTACCAATTCTTCCTTTGTTTGAACTTGACATACTTCATTCAACTGTTGGTGGTATTGCCAAGTTTGTACATAGATTTTTAGAATCAAGAGATTTAAAAAATGTACATCTTCTTGGGAATTCACTTGGAGGACATGTTGCCCTTATTCATGTATTGAAACATCCGGAGAGGATCAAATCATTAATATTAACTGGAAGTTCGGGTCTTTTTGAAAACGGGATGGGTGATAGCTATCCCAAACGTGGTGATTATGAATATATCAAAACGAAGACCGAATTAACCTTTTACGACCCAAAAACGGCGACTAAAGAATTGGTAGATGAGGTGTACGGGATCATCAATAACCGGATCAAGGCTATCAAGATAATTTCCCTTGCAAAAAGCGCTATTAGAAATAATCTTGGCGAAGAACTCAATCAAATCAAACAACCTACGTTATTAATATGGGGAAATAATGACAACATTACCCCGCCTTTTGTAGCCCGTGAGTTCAATAAGTTGATACCAAACAGCGAGTTGCATTTTATAGACAAATGCGGGCATGCTCCAATGATGGAGGTGCCTGATGAATTCAATATCATCTTGCATAAATTTTTAAAAAAACTCAACGAGCCTGCAACAGTAGCATAGGAGTTGCTGTCTCTAAATGAAAAGCCGCTATTCATGTTAACCCGTGAACTCATATCTCCATCCTTACCTGTTCTTCATTTGCATGATAAAGTTTTTAATTCGTTGCAGATGATGAATGATTGCCATGTTTCTCACCTGGCGGTAGATGACGATGGAAAATATGTAGGCTTGGTGAATGAAGAAAGCTTGATGCAGGCACCGGATGACACAGTGGAGATCCGGCAAATGAAGGAAAGCTTTCCTGGTTTTTTTGTAAATGAAAATGATCATTTCCTGAAGGCATTACAACTTGCCGTGGAAAACAGGCTCAGTGTTATACCTGTGATCGATGAAAATAAGAATTTACTTGGTGTAGTAAGTTACCGTGAATTATTGAAACAGGCATCTGAGTTCATGAATGTAAAAGATCCTGGCGGGTTAATTGTATTGGAATTGGAAAATAATAGTTATTCTTTTAGTGAAATAAGCCGGCTTGTGGAAACAAACGATGCGCAAATCACCCAATTGAATACTTATACTAATCCGCAGACTGGATTAATGCAGGTTACTATAAAGATCAATAAAACTGAAATATCAGATATTGTCGCCACTTTTCAACGCTATGAGTATAATGTAAAATATTATTTTGGCGAAGAATTGTATGAGAATGAATTACGGAGTAATTATGATAATTTGATGAATTATCTAAAACTCTGACATTTTTTCTCTATTCGTTTTTGAGCCACAAAATCGATTATCTTGGAAACTGGTATTATACAATAGAGTTATGCAGCGGATGGTGAAATTTTCAGTGTTCATTTTTCTCACAGTTATTTCTGCGGGGTTTGTCAATGCACAAGCCGGTATGTCCGAACTACCCGTTACAGATACTTCGATCAATCATGATTTTCCGCAACCGGGCAATGAGAATTTTTTCACTGTCAGGGAAATTGCTATCTCCGGAAATAAGAAAACAAAAGAATCAATTATTCTTCGGGAGCTTTCTTTTGAATCAGGCGAAACGTATCATTTATCAGAGCTTGTGAAAAAATTCGAGATAGCAAGAAAGCAATTACTAAATACTGCTTTGTTTCATGAAGTGGTAGTCGCTTTAAAAAGTTTTGAAGGGAATAATGTAGATATACTTGTTGCAGTTAAAGAAAGATGGTATTTATTTCCTGTTCCTTATATAAAGTTCGTCGACCGGAATCTTAATCAATGGATAGTTGAACAAAACGCAAAACTTAACCGGGTAAATTATGGATTAAAATTATTATACAATAATGTGACCGGTCGAAATGATAAATTAAATCTTTACCTGATCAATGGTTATACCAAGCAAATATCACTTAGTTACAACCGGCCATTCATCGATAAAAGAATGAAATGGGGTATCAATACAGGATTCGCAATCGGCAGTAACCGGGAAGTAAATTACAATACGATCTACGATAAGCAGGTATTTTTTAAAGACACTAATAACTTTGTTCGTTCTTTTTTAAAGGTATATGGTGAAGCAACGTATCGCCCTGCAATTAAGACAAGGCATCACTTTGGTATTTCTTACACTATAGAAACAATTACGGATACTATCGTAACACTTAATCCTTCATATTTTACAAAGGGAAGAGATAGGATTTCGTTTCCTGAACTTTATTACCTCATGAATTATACTGATGTTGATTATAATCCTTACCCATTAAAAGGATATATAGCCGAACTGTATCTTGTCAAAAGAGGGTTTACTAATGTAATGAACATGTGGCTGCTGAGCGCAAAAGCAAGTGGCAGTTGGGAAATAGCAAAAAAAACATATTTCAGTGCAAGAATAGCCGGTGCAATAAAATTCCCCTTCTCCCAACCATATTTTAATCAACGGTTACTTGGCTATAGCGATTTTTTTATGCAGGGGTATGAGTATTATGTGATCGATGGAGTAGCAGGTGGCTATACAAAAGCGTTTTTATCCAGGGAGATCCTGAATTTAGGATTTCATGTAAAAAGAAAGAAAGACGTAATACCATACCGGGTACCATTTCGGGCCTATGCAAAAACTTTTGTGAATGCGGGTTATGCGTATCATCCCACTCCGGCAACCAACACACTTAATAATCGCATGCTGTATTCATGGGGTGTTGGTTTTGATATTATCACACACTACGATTTTACTTTCAAGTTTGAGTGGAGTTTCAACGTGTTAGGGGAAAACGGTTTATATTTACACAGAAAGTCCTATTTCTGATTCTCCACATTTATGAAGATTGCCATTTACAGCAGGTTACTCGAAGAAGATAAGAGAAGTGATGTTCAATTTTTTTTTGATGAATTAGGACGTCAAAAAATTTCTGCGGCTGTTTTTCTGCCTTTTTATGAAGAAATAAAAGACCGCATCAATCTTCCTGCCGGCACATCAACTTTTTATTTATCCGATGATCTTACAAATGATATAGAATTTGTCATCAGCCTTGGCGGTGATGGTACATTGCTCGATACAGTTGGATTAGTGAGGGATAAAGGGATCCCGATCATGGGTATTAATTTCGGTCGACTTGGCTTTTTAGCAAGCATCGGACGTGAACAATTAGCAGATGCAGTGAAAGCATTAAAGAAGCAAACTTATGTGATCGATAAAAGAACAATGATCCACCTGGATGCAAGTATCTCCATGTTCGGCAATGTACCTTTTGCATTGAATGAATTTTCAATTCATAAAAGAGATACAGCGCCAATGATCAAGATCCATACTTACCTGAATGGAGAATTTTTAAATACATACTGGGCCGATGGATTAATTGTTGCCACTCCAACCGGCTCTACTGGCTATTCATTAAGCTGCAACGGACCGATCATGTTCCCGGATTCAGGAAGTTTTTTAATAACGCCGGTGGCACCACATAACTTAAATGTAAGATCGATCGTTGTGCCCGATGACAATATCATTTCTTTTGAAATAGAAAGCCGGACAGACCATATAATTTGTGCACTCGATAGCCGCCGTGAAATAGTAAGCAAAAATGTACAACTGGCGGTCAAGAAAGAAGCATTCCTGCTTAACCTGCTCCGGCTTACGGAAAATAATTTCCTTCAAACACTGCATAACAAGCTTACCTGGGGCCTTGATAAACGGAATTAGTACCACAACTTAAAAGGATCTTTTTTAGGGTTATGTGAAAAACGATAGATGTGTTTTTGGTAGAAGCCCGCCTGGCCAAACTTATACGAATACAATAATCTGTGAAATCCTTATTAATCTATGCAATCCTTGAGAGTTTTTTTCGTTTTAAGAGACTGAATTCTTATTTTGCAAAATGTTTCGGACACTCTTACTTCTAATAGTTACCAGTTTACCTTCACTTTTTGTTACTGCCCAGCGTGAAGCTGTAGTACAGGAAGGTGAATTTGGCGTGGGCATTGGTGCGGGCCATTATTTTGGCGATCTAAACACAAGAGCTCATTTGAACAGGCCAAAAATTGCTGCTACCGCTTTCTTCCGTAAAAATTTTGGGAACTATATTGCCTTAAGGGTAGGTGCAAGTTTTGCGCAATTGGGTTATTCTGATATTTATAATGATCACAATGCTTACATGCAGGCCCGCAACCTCAGTTTCAATTCCAATGTGTGGGAATTGGCGGTGCAGGGTGATTTTAATTTTTTCCGTTTTATGCCCGGTGAACCAGGTTATAATTTCACGCCTTATGTAACTTTTGGCATCGGCGTTTTTAATTATGATCCCTTTGCTATGCTGGCTGGTCAAAAACATTTTCTTCGTCCATTGAATACCGAAGGACAGGGCAGCTCATTATACCCGGATCGCAAGCCTTATGGTTCTATGGCATTTAGTATTCCTATGGGTGTAGGGTTTAAGTATTGCATTAATGAAAGCATCAATGTTGGTTTTGAAGTTGTACATCGTGTTACGGGTACCGATTATCTGGATGATGTGAGTAAAACTTATGTTGATCCTTCTGTATTTCCTCCATTACCTGATGGCAGTCCATCACCGGCTTATTTATTACACGATCGTTCTTATGAATTAGGAGAACCAATTGGGATCATTGGACGGCAACGTGGTATCGCCACACAAAAAGATCAGTTTGCTACTGCAATTTTTTATATCTCATTTAACCTGCAGAGCTATAAATGTCCAACAGCTAACTAAAAACAATTGAAATACTTTTTTGAGGAACTACCTGGGGGTAGTTTTTTTATTTTCTTACCTTAACAGTGTTTAACGGCTGGTGTGGCATAATAAATGTTGCTAATCTCTACTTTCACTTAAATTATAAACCATGACACTAATTGGATTTCTGGTTCTGCTTGCAATAGCTGCAATCTGCGGCGCAATAGGACAATCATTGGCCGGTTACGACCTGGGTGGATGCCTCATATCAATAATAGTTGGTTTTATTGGCGCCTGGCTTGGTATGTGGATCGCGGGGAAAATGGGATTACCCGAATTTTTTACGATCAATATTGAAGGCAAACCCTTCCCTATTGTTTGGGCAATCATTGGCTCAGCCATATTTACTCTGATAATGGCTTTACTGCGAAAGGCATTCGTTGGACGCAGGTTTTGATTTTAACCTTGCATAAAGATCAACTTCATTAACGTAACAATAGTGGAGCATTGTACAATATTCAATGTAGGTATGTTGATGTAGAAAGATATAAGATCCGGGTACATGAAAACCACATAAGAAGAAGTGAGTCCTAACGCCGCAATATGAGTTTAGAAAGAAAGAAGTGGAGGAATAGTTTGCAGGAAATAATTTTCGAATCCAATACTCCTGCAGGAAAAGCATTTGATATATGCTTACTCATATCAATTCTCGCCAGCATGGCTGTGGTAATGCTTGACAGTGTATCATCTTTTCATTTACGTTACGCTAAAACTTTTTTTATCCTTGAATGGGCCTTTACAATTTTATTCACGATCGAATATATACTTAGACTCATTTCTGTAAAACGACCTTTACTTTATGTTTTTAGCTTCCTTGGATTGGTGGACTTGCTTGCTATTATCCCAATGTACCTGAGCATATTCCTGGTCGGGGCTCAGTCTCTCCTCGTTTTACGGGCATTACGTTTTATACGCATTTTCAGGATTTTCAAATTAACACATTTCCTTTCCGAAATGAGTTTTCTTGGAGCTGCATTACGATCCGGCGCAAAAAAAATAAGCATATTCATGCTGGTAGTATTGGCAATAGTTATGATCCTTGGATCAATAATGTATTTAGTAGAAACCGATGAAAACGGGTTTACCAGCATCCCGGAAAGTATCTACTGGGCGATCGTAACGATCACAACGGTAGGTTACGGAGATATTGCCCCGGTAACACCGTTAGGAAAATTTATTGCCAGCGTAATCATGTTACTGGGCTACAGTATCATTGCGGTTCCGACCGGCATTCTGACTACCGAGATTGCATTGATGTCAAGATCGGAGAAAAAAGGATCGGAAGCCTGTCCGGGTTGCGGAAGAGAGGGCCATGATGACAATGCCGTCTTCTGCAAGTATTGCGGTGAGAAGTTGTGATCGCCACCATGTAGTCTCATATTTCAACCTCTTTACCTTCGAAACATTGATCCGGACATCGACTCCATTTTACTTAACTTTGAACGCTAAATTTTTAAAGTAGATGTCTGATCTATTAAGCCAGGTCGATAAGACTCGTCTTCCCCGTCATATCGCCATCATTATGGATGGTAATGGACGTTGGGCAAAAGAGCAGGGACAGGACAGGCTTTTTGGCCACTTTCATGGAGTGGAGAGTGTCAGGAATATTGTAGAAGGTTGTGCCGAATTGGGTGTTGAATATTTAACCCTTTATGCATTTTCAACTGAAAATTGGGACAGACCAGAATATGAAGTAGTGGGCTTAATGGAATTATTGGTTTCGACAATTCATAACGAAGTTGAAAGCCTTCATAAAAATAATATCCGCCTGCATGTGATAGGTGATATGAATATGCTGCCCGATTATGCAAAGAAAGAATTGGAAGAGGCACTGGTTTACACAAAAAATAATACAGGTTTGAACCTGGTGATGGCATTAAGCTACAGCGGTCGGTGGGAATTATTAAATGCCGTAAAAAGCATTGCCCATAAAGTGAAAAAGGGAGAATTGGCGGTAGAAAATATTGACCAGGACACTTTGCAGCAACATCTTGTCACAAGTGGTCTACCTGATCCCGAATTAATGATAAGAACCAGCGGAGAATACCGGATCAGTAATTTTCTTTTGTACCAACTGGCTTACGCCGAATTATATTTTACCCACGTACGTTGGCCGGATTTTAGAAAACAACATTTATACGAAGCCATCATTGATTACCAGGGAAGAGAACGAAGGTTTGGAAAAACTGGAGAACAGGTAAAAACCGAGGAAATTAGCCATTAAATCCAAATAAATCAAAATGGGGGGCTTTGTCAATGATGGAACTTTTTAATTTGGCCAATTTGTTTCCTTTCTTTAACAAACACTTCAATTTTTTACCGTTAATTTGCCGCCTTTAAAGGCGATCCGTGCGGATTTCTTCATTGAATTCCTTTGGACCGATAACATTGACTGAACTGATCAACTAACAATGCAAAGAATTCTACAAAGATTTTGTTTACTGCTTACAGTGGTTGTTACTTCCATTATCAGCACAAATGCTCAAGATCCTGCCGACACAACGAAAAAACCTACTTCAGTTGATCCTAATCTTATTGCATGGCAAAACGCCACCCGGCCAAAAGAATATACCATCGCAAATATAAAAGTTAC
The DNA here is from genome assembly GCA_036374555.1 of Chitinophagaceae bacterium. GTDB lineage: Bacteria > Bacteroidota > Bacteroidia > Chitinophagales > Chitinophagaceae > VBAS01. The sequence continues at coordinate 8,317 of DASUTO010000031.1, read as the reverse complement.
CGGTGTTTTCTACCTTGATTCAGCAATTGTTGCAAGCATATCTGGTTTGCAGGTGGGTGATAAGATCCTTCATCCGGGCGGCGATGAATTTCCAAAAGCAATTGCAAATCTGTGGAAGCAACGATTATTCTCTAATGTTGAAATATATGTTACCAGAGTTGAAGGAGATTTCATAGACCTGGAGATCCATGTAATGGAAAGACCAAGACTTGGAAATTATGATTTTAAAGGGGACGTAAAAAAAACTGAGGAAGAAGAATTGGTGGGAAAAATTGGATTGGCGAAGCAAACTATTGTAACTGAAAATACGCGTCGTACAGCCAGCGAGGTTATAAAAAAATATTACGGGGAAAAAGGATATCTCAATTTAAAACTTGAAATACAGGAAAGACCTGATACAACTTTTGTCAATTCAATCTTCATGACCTTTATCATTGATAAAGGCGAGAAAGTAAAAGTGAATGATATCAATTTCTTTGGTAATGAAACCGTTTCCGACCTAAAGTTAAAAAAGCAAATGAAAGGCACACATGAAGTGAGCCGCCTGACACTTTTCCCTGCAAAAGATTCGACCTTATTCGGAGAAAATCCGCAGATCACTTTTAAGCAATACATGCACGACATGGGTTTTCTTTCCATCTCAAAAACAAAGAATTTTCTTGATCCCTGGTTCCGGTTTAAGCTCTTTTCTTCTGCAAAATTTAATGAAAAGAAATTTGACGAGGACAAAGAAAAAATCATTGAATACTATAATTCCATTGGCTATCGTGATGCGATAATTGAAGACGTAAAGCCTTATACTGTTTCCAGCGGAAATATCAATATAGATTTTAAAATAAGTGAAGGTCACAAGTATTATTTTGGAAATATCACATGGAAAGGGAATTCCAAATACAGTGATTCAGTGCTGAATTTGATCTTAGGTATTCATAAAGGAGATGTTTATAATATTGAAACGCTTAACCAACGACTCGGTAAACAACTGACACCAGAAGGGGGTGACATTAGCGGATTATATATGGATGATGGCTATCTTTTTTTCCGTGCAGAAGCAGTGGAAACGGCTGTTTATAATGATACGATCGATCATGAAATAAGAATGATCGAAGGCCCGCAGGCAAGAATTAAAAATGTAAACATTTCAGGTAACGACAGGACGAAAGAGCATGTTATTCGTCGTGAGTTAAGAACAATTCCAGGTGAGCTTTTTAGTCGTACCGATCTGATACGGTCACAAAGAGAATTAGGTCAGCTAAATTATTTTAACCAGGAAACCATCGGGATCAATCCAATTCCAAATCCTGATGATGGAACTGTTGATATTCATTATAAGGTAGAAGAAAAATCTTCTGACCAGTTGGAGCTTTCAGCAGGTTGGGGTGGCGGAATTGGTCTTACCGGGACATTGGGTGTATCCTTCAACAACTTTTCTATAAAAAATATTTTCAATAAAAAATCATGGGATCCTTTGCCAACTGGTGATGGACAAAAACTGAGTCTTCGCCTGCAATCAAATGGTAAGCAATACAGCTCCTACAACTTTTCATTTACTGAACCCTGGCTCGGTGGCAAAAAAAGAAACTCTCTTACTCTTTCTTTTTATAAAAGCAAATATGCTAATGGATATGATTATATAAACAATCGTTTTAGTGACGAAATAGCAAGGAATAGCTACATGAAAACAACAGGCTTCAGTGTTTCGCTTGGTAAACAATTGAAATGGCCTGATGATTTTTTCAGCCTTATCCACACGGTTAGCTTTACACAGTATAACATGAAAAATTACCCGATATTTCCGGGACTGGATAGTGGTCTTTCAACCAATGTAAGTTATAAGCTTACATTACAAAGAAATTCTGCCGGCCCTAATCCAATATTCCCTACCAGCGGTTCTAATTTCATGGCAAGCGTTCAGTTTACTCCGCCCTATTCCGCCTTCAATAACAGTATTGAGGCAGAAAACTCATACAGGCATCCCGAATATCACAAGTGGAGATTTAATGCAGAGTGGTTTGTACCACTTGGCAAACCAATGGGAGCAGAGAAGAACAGGCAGTTCATTATAAAATTGGCTGCGAAGTATGGGTTTATTGGAAAATACAACCGTAATCTTGAAATTTCACCATTCGAAAGATTCCAGCTTGGTGACGCCGGCATGTCAAATAGTTTCGGAGTACTGGGATATGATATCATTGCACATCGGGGGTATCCAATTTATCAGAACTCAAATCCCAGTATTAATCCATCTGAGGATGTATCACAGGCCACACGATTTTTTACCATATTCAATAAATACCAGTTAGAGTTACGTTATCCTTTTGCCACTAACCCTCAAAGTACCATTTATGGCCTGGCATTTTTTGAAGCAGCGAATGGCTGGTATAGCTTTAAGGATTATAATCCTTTCAGGCTACGCAGAAGTGCTGGTCTAGGTATGCGATTCTTCCTGCCTATGTTTGGGTTGTTAGGATTTGACTATGGAATCGGTATCGATCGTATTCAGCCGGGGCAAGGTTTGAAATCAGCATCCAAGTTTACGTTTATGCTGGGTTATGAACCAGAATAAAAATATTTTTAACCAAACTTCATTACTACTATTTAACTTCCGTTGTGTCACTCACTTGTACGTTCTGTCATTCTATTCATCATTAAAACATTTCAATATGAAAAAAGTATTGCTTGTAGTATGTAGCATGTGGCTCGCAACATTTGCTGTCACTGCGCAGAAATACGCCATTATCGATACCAAATATATCCTGGACAAATTGCCGGAATACACAGATGCGCAAAAGAAACTTGATGACATCGCTAAAGGCTGGCAAAAAGAAATTGACGACCAACAAGCCGACCTGGATAAAATGTATCGCGATTTTGAGGCTGAACAGGTTATGCTGAGTGATGAACTCAAGAAAAAGAGAGAAGATCAGCTATTCAATAAAGAGAAAGCACTGCGTGATCTGCAACGTAAACGCTTTGGTTTTGAAGGCGATCTGTTCAAGAAAAGACAAGAGCTTGTAAAACCTGTACAGGACAAGGTTTACAATGCGGTACAGAAGCTCGCAGTACAGCGCAGCTACGATTTTATTTTGGATAAAAGTGAAGGAATTACCGTTATCTTTGCCGACCCAAAATTGGACAAGAGTGAAGATGTACTGAGGGAATTGGGAATAAAATAAAGTATAGATCAGGTAGCCAAAAGTGTTAAAGATTTCTAAAGAGGCAACTTTGCTCTTCAGAAAATACTCATAAAAAAACAATAACGTAAATCAAAATGAAAAAGATCATTGCAATTTTTGTGTTGGCTGCCGGCCTGGTTAGTGGCACTGTAGAGGCTCAAACTAAATTTGGATATATCCGCGTTGATGAAATGGTATCCCTGATGCCCGAATTAAAAAAGATAGACACCTTACTCACTAGTTATCAAAACGATACTTTGCCAAGAACATATAATTATCTTTTGTCTCAATATCAGTATTACGATAGTATCGCAACCGATTCTGCTCGTCAAACAGTAGTAGTACGTCAGCAAGCCTCAAGACAAAGAACCGATTACCTCGGTGAATTACAGAATTGGCAATCTTCTGCTCAACAACTCATCGAAGCAAAACAAAATTCCCTTTTACAGCCAGTATATGATAAAGTTTTAAAGGCAATTGATGAAGTAGCCAAAGAAAAAGGCTATACTTATATATTTAACCGTGAATCCTTATTAGTAGGACCGCCGGCGGATAATATATTGCCAATGGTTGCTGAAAAACTCAAGGTGAAATTGCCAGCTGCAAATGCACAAAATCAACCGGGACAGAAACCTCCTACCACGACAAAAAATTAAACCTGTCCAAAGGACTGCCATTCTGGAAAAACAAAATATTTAAAAGAGGCTGTTGCTTACAACAGCCTCTTTTACTTTTGCAATATGTCTTCACCCACACCTATTGGTATTTTTGATTCTGGTTATGGTGGCTTAACAGTAATGCGGGAAATTGTTACCAGACTTCCCCGCTATGATTACATCTATTTAGGTGATAATGCAAGGGCTCCTTATGGTCCCCGTTCTTTTGAAACTGTCTATCGATATACATTACAATGTGTAAAATGGTTTTTTGACCAGGGATGTCCGCTTGTTGTGCTGGCTTGTAATACGGCATCAGCAAAAGCATTGCGAACAATTCAACAAAATGACCTGGCTAAAATTGATCCGGAGAAAAGGGTGCTTGGCGTCATAAGACCAACCACAGAAGTGATCGGTAATTATTCGGATTCAAAGAGTATTGGAATATTGGCAACTATCGGAACGGTTAGTTCGAAGAGCTATGAAATAGAGATTGAAAAATTTTTTCCTCATGTAAAAGTGTTTCAGCAGGCATGTCCTATGTGGGTGCCGTTGGTTGAGAACGAAGAATATGATACACATGGTGCTGATTTTTTTGTGAAGAAATACATTAACCAGTTACTTGATCAATCACCCGTGATCGATACCGTTTTACTGGCATGCACGCATTATCCTTTGCTTCATGATAAGATCAGGGAGTTTACCCCGGCCGATATAAAAATCTTGTCCCAAGGGGAAATTGTAGCAAATAGCCTGGCTGGGTATCTGCAGCGTCATTCTGAAATAGAAAGAAAACTTAGTCTTGGCGCAAGCCATCATTTTTATACCACTGATTCTACCGAAGATTTTGATAGGCATGCCGCCAATTTTTATGGAGCCGAAATAAGATCTGCTCATGTTGATCTTGATGCTCAAAAACTTTGATGCTCAGGGAACTGGACGTACAAGAGGGCGACGCAACAGAGCTTTATCAGTGAACTAAAGTCGGGCTCATAAAAATCTTAGAAGTACATTCTAAAATCTTAAATCCGAAATCTAAAATCTGCCCCTCAACCCCTACCTTTGCCGTCCTTTCACAAACAGTGGAAAGTGGTGTTTCCGCTGGTGAACTAAATACCGTTTCTTCTCGCCTGAGGAGAGACATTTTTTAAAAGGAAAAAATTAAGATTATGCCAGGTAAAAAAAGGACCTATCAGCCACATAAACGCCGCCGTAAATCGGTGCATGGTTTTCGTAAGCGTATGAAAACTGCCGATGGCCGCAAAGTATTGTCAGCACGCCGTAGAAAAGGCCGTAAGAAACTGACAGTTTCTGACGAAAGAAAAGCGAAATAAGACCCCAAACCCCTAAAGGGGCTTTAGGAACTTTCATATAATTTAAATAGCCTCAAAAATGAGGCTATTTTTATTTCTAAATGTCTGTTTAAATCTGTGTTATCTGTGAGCAAGCGATTCACACTAGGAAAAGACGAAAGGCTTAAAAGCCGGAAGCAGATAGAGAAGTTATTTGCTGAAGGAAAGAGTTTTGCTGTGAATCCTTTCAGAGTTTATTTTATTGTGAATGGTCAATTGTCAATGGTCGATAGCGGAGGCTATTTACAGTTTGGAGTGGGAGTTTCAAATCGGAACTTCAAAAGAGCAGTTGACAGAAATAGAATTAAAAGATTGACAAGGGAAGCATGGCGTTTGCAGAAGAATGAATTAAATGAACAGGTAAAAAAAACACAAAAGCAATTGAATGTTTTTTTTATTTATACCGGTAAAGAACTTCCTGATTTTACAACAGTGAAAGATAAAGTAGCTGTAGCTTTGAAAAAGTTAGCTGTTAAAATTGATGAAAGCATTTCTACGAATTCTTAGCCTTCCTTTTATTGCATTGATAAAGATCTATCAATGGGTCATTTCACCGATACTTGGTCCGAAGTGCCGGTTCACACCTACCTGCTCTCACTATGCAGTTGAAGCGTTGAAAAAGCATGGTGTATTTAAAGGAATGTGGCTAACGGTCAAGAGAATTTCCCGTTGTCATCCCTGGGGCGGCAGCGGTTATGATCCTGTACCATAAATCAAAAGCTGTCAATAACAAGACAGCTTTCAAAACTTTTGGACTAAGCAAGAGCTATTTCTTTTTCTGCAACACATAATCGATCGACCACTTACCTGCACCACTTACCAATAAAGCAATTGCCATTCCGATAATTAGTAAATGGTATTCATATCCTTCACCTTTCAGGTTACCTGCCCAGTTCATAAAAAATCCATTTTGCAGGTGGCTCGTGAAAACTATCCCGGCAAATAATGAAATTATTCCTACCGCTACTATTCTTGTTGCGAAACCAACTATTAGTGCAATAGCTCCAAAAAATTCTATGGCTATCACCAGGAATGCCATGATCCACGGTAAGCCTTCGGTGCCTGTTAGGAATCCCTTTGTTCCGTCAAATCCATAACCACCAAACCAACCTAACATTTTTTGTGCCCCATGAGGAAACAAAATAAGACCTAATACGATCCGGATAATTGTAGTTGCGTTGCTTTCGTTTGTTTGAAATATTTTTTTCATGATTGATTTGATTTTTAGCTACCGTAGAAGAATTGTTCTTTCACGATCTTACCATCTTTCCAATGTTGCACAGACACCTGTGTGTATTTGCGAATACCCCAATCTTTGTGCGTATAATCATAATGCCATTTTACATAGCTTATGTTTTCGCCGGTTACTATATCCAATGGTTTTGCGCCACGGAATTCAGTAATGCTACCGAAGAAATCGATTTCTCTTTGGCGATTTGCGTCTTTGCCAACGGTTGCAGGATTTTCATTTTCCTGCATTACTACTTCGTCATCATAATAAAGGTCGAAGCCTTCAAGAGCTTTTCCTTCAAGGATCAGCTGGTTTAAGTGGTTGATTTTTTCTTTGATCGTTTGCATAATTTTATTTTTTACAATGTAAAGTTGCAACGATTGTGACCCTGCTTCCATTGATGCAGGAGAAGAAATAGGCTTGAGCTATGTTAAGCGGGCTTGTTATTCTTTGTATAACTGCTGCGAATACGACTGAGAGATTCCGGAGTAATGCCTAAGTAACTTGCGATCTGCTTTAATGGTAATCGCTTTTCCATCAAGGGGTATTTTTCAATAAAATTGCAATAGCGTTCATCGGCGGTTTGACTTAAGTTCCCTGTTATTCTTTCCTGCAATGATACAAATGCATTTTGCAAAAGATGGCGAAAAAATCTTTCAAACTTTGGCACTTTAATATAGAGTTCTTCCAGGGCATTTTTTTCAAGGCAAAGCAACTCTGAATCTTCCAATGCATCGATGGTGTATCGTGCCGGTGTTTGGGTCAGGAAGCTATACATATCACCGGTCCACCAGTCTTCGATTGAAAATTGTACAATATGTTCCAGTCATTTTTCATCAATCGTGTAAGTTCTGAGACACCCTTTATTGACAAAATAATCATAGCGGTTTATTTCACCTTCCTGCAACAAGTATTGTTTTTTCTTTAATTTTTTTAGTTTAAGCAACGAGGTGAAGTACTGTTCTTCTTCAGCAGTAAGAGTTATAAAACGGGAGATATTTTTGAGGATGAGATCGTACATGAATAGAAATAAAATTAAGCGGAATTCAATTATCCGAAGTTAAAAAGATTTTAACTGCCTGTGCAGGGCAGTTTGTCGAAATTACGTTTAGTAGTACATGATATTTTCGCTATTTACATAAATAACATTCACTTTGGTAGCACCTGCCAGGGTTACATTATCAGACACAATCTTGATTAAGTTTTTACAGTTCTGAGCCCCAAAATAATGTTTACTCCAATAAACTATGACGGTATAATCAAAAGTCGCAAACCCGGTAGTGTCTATTGGCTTGTAGTCAAAAGTTTTTATAAAAGACAAGTGTTTATTTAATGGAAGGATAGTATCGACAGGCGTAACTGTTCTGGGTACAAAAGAAGCAAAAGCATTTTGTTGGTTCCAGTTAAAGGCAGAGCCCTCAGGAACCCCTGCTGAAGCATAACAATTAATATGAAATGAGATCAATCTTCCCGTATTATCGTAGTATGTTGCTTGCAGTGGTTGGTAATGATTTTGAATTTCATCTGCGTATTTTGCTGTGTCAAGTGAAAAAAGGTACAGGATATAATTTGTATCAAGCCTGAATGTTTTTTCCTTTGGCAGATTGAGCTCTTTTCTGAAATTTTCCAGATCCTCTTGTGAAAGATATTTCCAATTTACCCGATGCCTGCAGGAAATTATAAAAAGTACGAATGAGAGGACGATGAATATGATTTTCTTCAAGCTCAAATCCCATTTTTTAAGCAGGAAATTCTTACTACTTAAATCTAAAAATAAAAAACCGCTCTATATCTAATAGAACGGTTAAAATTTAATGACGTTTAAAGGCTACTTTAAGCTTTCGCCTTTGGCATTGCTACCTCATATCTTTCAGCTACTTTTTTCCAATCAACCACATTCCA
>DASUTO010000030.1:0-5027 GCA_036374555.1 Chitinophagaceae bacterium | reverse complement strand
GTTCCTCATTTGAAGCAGTCAAAGGTTGCTGAGAATGATGGGCCAACGGCCTATCCGCCGCTGGAATGTCATTCCGCATGACCAATTGCATATCGCAAGGAGATTCCTCGTTGATCTGCTTTGGATCGTTTTGCGGAATACGTGGTTCTTCTGCAGAAAGCATTGGGGTAGAGACCCCTACTTTTGGTTCTGCGTAAATATTGGACGGTCTGGCCAGATACCCCCCCGATGCTGCAGACGCCGGTGAGGCATTATCTTTAGTGGAAACTTTCTCTTCTTTATTGTTTGTGGATTTTACGGGATTGGTATCCGAAAATAACACTTCGCTTTTTTCTGTGGATAACATTTTGTCCCCAGTAGTTTCACCCGTCATTCTATTAGTGGTTTCACCTGGTAATTTTTCGGTGATATGAATATCCCAAACCACGTTTTTGCTTTTTTCTTCAGGTTGTAACGTGAAAGATTCATTCTCCTGTTCCTCCAATTCTTCATCTTCAACGATCATCATGGCTGATACAGGTTCATCTGCCGCAGGAACATCAACAAGCTTTGGTGCAAGCAGATCAACAACTTTTGTTTCAGGTTTTACTTCTTCTATAACTTTCTTTTTCTCTTCCTCACCTAATACCATTACAATTTTTTCTTCTTTCGGCTCTTTCTTTTTTATTTCTTTTTTGGAGAAAGGATCTTTATGCTCAAAACCTGTTGCAATAAGCGTGATGCCCAGATTATTTTCCAGCGTATTATCATACCCAAGCCCCAGTATCACGTCTGTATTCTCCCCCGCCTGGCTCAATAAATAATTTTGAATGATCTCCACTTCATCCATGGTGAATTCATGCTCACCTTCACAAGAATTGATATTGATAAGTATCCATTTAGCGCCGCGGATATCATTATCATTCAACAATGGAGAATTCAACGCTTCTTCAATTGCTTTTTGTGCACGATTCTCACCCGATGCTGTGGCACTGCCAAGAATTGCAACACCGCCATTTTTCATGACTGTGCAAACATCAGCGAAATCAACATTGATCTGTCCTGTTGTTGTAATAACATCAGTAATACATTTTGCCGCAGTAGCTAATACGTTATCGGCTTTTGCAAATGCATCACGCATTTTTAAATTGCCAAACTGGTGACGTAGTTTATCATTGCTAATCACCAACAATGTGTCAACATATTGTTTCAGATTTTTTATTCCTTCTTCCGCCTGCTGGATCCGTTTCTTTCCTTCATAAGCAAAAGGAGTAGTAACGATACCAACAGTAAGGATACCGAGGTCCTTACAAATTTTAGAAATGATCGGTGCACCACCTGTACCAGTGCCACCACCCATACCAGCAGTAATGAATGCCATTTTGGTATTCACTTCAAGTATGCGACGTATCTCTTCCAACGATTCTTCGGTTGCCTGTCTTCCAATTTCAGGATTAGCACCGGCACCAAGTCCCTGGGTAAGGTGTGGACCTAACTGAACTCTGTTGGGTACCATGCTTTGCGCAATGGCCTGGGCATCGGTATTACAGATGATGAAGTTGACGCCTTCAATCATCTGGCTGAACATATGATTGACTGCATTACTTCCACCACCTCCAACACCGATCACTTTGATGATCGATGATTTTTCTTTTGGCAAATCAAAATGTATCATACTGTTGAATTTTAAAGCGGCCCATCTAAATCTTCCCAAAGGGAAGACTTTCGAAGACCTTGATTTTATGAGTTAGTAAAATTTTCTCGGCAGTTATGAAAGAACTTCTAATTATTAAAGACGCTTCTAAGCCTCTCCGCCTTAGGCGGAAGGTTAGAGGGGCCCTACAGGTGATGATCTTCTTCTTCTTTGAAAAGATCGACAAGCCTGTCCTTGAATTTGTCCCAGAAACCAGTAAGGTTCTTTCTCTTTGTCATTTTATCAGCTGATACTGATTCCTCCGGAACCATTACTTCTTCCGCTGCTTGCTTCAAACTATCGGGCACTTCAACAGCTTTGAAATCCATTTCAAATTGTTTGCGGTTATGTTCATAATCGTCATAACCTTTCAGGATTAACCCAATACAGGTGGAATAAGTGGGTTTAGCCAACTCTTCAATATGACCGGATGCCAGATGTTCATTCGGGAAACCAATTCTTGCATTCAGACCTGTTGCATATTCTGTCAACTGGATCATATGTTTCAATTGTGAACCGCCACCGGTAAGAATGATCCCACCATTCAATGCTTTATTATCAAGTCCAACTTGCTTTAAATGATAAGTAACAAAATCAAGTATCTCACTCATACGAGCCTGGATGATGTTAGCGAGATTCTTTACACTGATCTCTTTTGCAGGCATGCCACGCAAGCCAGGAATAGTGATATACGCATTTGCTTTTGCTTCATTAGATAAAGCACTACCAAACTGAACTTTCATTTGTTCAGCTTGTGTTTTTAAAACTCCTAAACCTGTCTTAATATCATTGGTGATATTTTCTCCAGCGAAAGGAATAACTGCGGTATGTTTTAAAATACCTTCATAAAAAACAGCGAGGTCAGTTGTACCACCACCAATATCAACGATTGCAACACCTGCTTCGAGGTCTTCCTGTCCCATTACAGCAGCAGCAGATGCCAATGGTTGTAAAACCAGGTCTTTTGTTGCCAACATTGCTTTCTCAACACTACGATTGATATTGCGAATTGCATTTTTATCACCAGTGATAATATGAAAGTTTGCACCAACTTTTACACCACCATAACCGATCGGGTTAGGGATATTCTGAAAATTATCAATGGTGAATTCCTGTGGTATTACATCAATGATCTGGTCTCCTGCAGGAATATACGTTTTGTATTGATCGGCAACCAGCTGATCAATTTCTTTACGTGTAATTTCCTCTTCAGTGTTTTGACGAACTATATCGCCGCGGGTTTGCAAACTCTTAATATGATGTCCTGCTATACCGACATACACTTCTTTAATTTCTAAGCCTGGGTTTGAAGCCAAACAATTTTCAAGCGCCGCGTTGATTGCTTTGATAGTTTCATCAATGTTAAGTACCTGGCCATGTTTTACGCCATTGCTATTTGCTCGTCCAAAGCCAAGGATCTCCAGCTTGCCAAATTCATTTTTGCGACCGGCGATCACAGCGATCTTGGTGGTGCCGATATCGAGTCCGACGATAATGGGTTGTTCGTTGTTCATGATATTGTAGTTTTTAGTTGTTTACGAATTCCAGTTTATGGTTTTTAGGTTAATTTGTTTTCTTCGGCATTACGGCTCTTGCTTTTGGCTTGTTTTGGTTTTTTAAGGGTAAGGATTCAGCTTTCAAAGCATTTGGTTTAGATTGAGTGCTGGTGGCTCTCAATTCGTTTGTACTTACTTGTGATCCACTTATAATTGGTTTTTCAGTAACCGGTTTTAAAGCAACAATGCTGTCATATTGAGTTTGAACCTGCTTCAGCATCTCATTCACTCTTCGTTTCAGCATTACAGTATCTACCCTGTTTTTTTCCGTTCCTCTTCTTGTTCCCACTACTTGTCCTGCATATTGAACATCAATGGTACTATACGCGTCAAACCCTTTTTGAGCAAGCACCTGCTTATAAAAGATCATCAGGCGACTGAACTTCTTTTGAATGTCCTTGCCATTTCCAAGTTTTATTAAATGATTTCCCACAACTGGGCTCAATTCAAAATTTCTTTCTGGTGTTATACCTATTTGTGATACCTGGCTCATCCAGAAAGGATCATTTTTGATATATATTGCTATATTTTTTACTTCGTTAAGCAAAAAACTGTCTTTAGCAGAGTACACTTTCTTATCGACAAATCCTGTAAATACCGGCACCCGGGCACTTAGCCGGTCAGAAAGAGGTAACTTCTTTTCTGTACTGTCGATATAAAATGTATTTCCGGCAGTGGTAAAAATTCTTGCAATTGGTTCTCTTTCGTAAACTTCAACGTGCAATACATTTCTATTATCAAACCACATTTCAGCTTTTCGGATCCAGACATTATTTCTTAAAACCTGTTCAAGCTTTTTCAGATTTATTTCTGATATCTTTTTACCTTTTATTTCAAAGCCTGCACCAGACTTCAGCAGCTTCCTGATATCATTTGCATCTATAAAAAGATTTTCTTCCGAGTTTTTAATTGTGATAGTGTAATCAGTACAATCTTCCCTGTTCTTCTTACTGATCGCCGCAATCAATAAGGTTAATAATCCGCCGCCGATGCAGACCCAGAGCATCACAAATAATATTTTCCGTATCGTTGCTTTTGTATTCACAAAAAATTATTTCAAAATTTCTTTTATCGGCTCTACAAGCAGATCAATATCGCCAGCTCCTGCTGTTACTAAAACCTTTCCCTGTTTCTTAAAATCTTTTTTTATCCAATCCTTCAATTCTTCTTTATCCAACACTCTTTTATTCCCGCTCTTCATTTTTTCCAGGACCATTTCACTGCTCACTCCTGCAATTGGCAATTCCCTTGCCGGATAGATCGGTAACAGTATCACTTCATCCGCCATATCCAATACTTCTGCAAAACCATCTGCCAGGTCTCTTGTTCTTGTGTACAGGTGTGGTTGAAATATCACGGTACACTTTTTATCACTGAACAGAGACTTGGCGCCATTGATCAATGCTCTTAGCTCTTCCGGGTGATGAGCATAATCATCAATAAAAACCAACTCATCTGTCTTTATGATATACTCAAATCTTCTTTTCACCCCTTTGAAATCCGCTACTGCCGCTTTGATCTTTTCTTCATCTATATTTAAAGAACTTGCTACTGTTATCGCTGCTACTGCATTTTCGGCATTATGCATTCCGCCGATATTCAATCTCAAATTTTCAATTCTCTTCTCTTTTATCACCACATCAAACTCATAACTCCCATTCATCATCTTTATATTCTCAGCATGTACATCTGCATTATTTTCTTGAACACTATAAGTCAGGTGTCTTGTCCCTTTCAAATCTTTTGTTCTCTTTAATCCAAATTTGCTGATCAATAAACCACCCTCTTTAATTCTCCCG
>DASUTO010000029.1:0-4983 GCA_036374555.1 Chitinophagaceae bacterium | reverse complement strand
GATATCGGGGTTCATTTTTTTTACAAAAGGGACTTTATTATAACGGGTGACTGCATCACCATAATATTTTGTAGCATTTGTTTTTTCAAGTGATTTATTAATCACAGGCATAAATGCCTCTTTCAGTTTTGCCGAGGTCTTTGAACGGAAAAACTCTGTAATGGAATTCTTGCCCCCTGTTACCAGTTTTAAGGCATCTGTTACTGTCATTTGTTTAATGGCATCGACAAAAATCGGTGTCGCATATCCTACTGCATCCTCTGCCCCGCGATTGATCGCTTCAATCGCATCATCACACATTTTGCCCATGCCCATATCACGCAACGTTTTTTCCATTTTTTTGGCATCAGGGGGTAGCAGGACCTTATAAAGTTCACTCTTAAAAAAAGCGTCAGGCTTGTTAAGAAAAGAAACGGCAGATTTTATGCCGTTGTCCAAAGCTTCTTTCACACCTTTTCCCGCTTCCTCCTCGGTAACTCCTGAATCTTTGTTGACTTTCTTTTTTACTTTGTCTAAAATTGATTGGGAATTTACAGTAGCACCCAGGCTAACAGACAATAAAATGAGTAAGAATTGTTTCATAGTGACTCAAAAGTACTCTAAAAACTTTGCCGGTAAAAGCGAGTCCGGCTTCTTTTGAAAATTATAACATTATACTTCAAGGGCATCTTTACGTTTTTGAATTCTTTCTCGGATAATCCTGAAAAAGCGGGACCTTTCTTTTTCACTCACTTCACTGATAAGCGTAGAACGCTTCATTTGCGTTTGCATGTGATTGTACATATTCTCAGTAAAACCCACATCTCTTGTCATCATAAAGTTAAAAGTGGTGTGGGTCATAAACGCCATTTTCAAGTTATCCGTAACTGCCAGAATTGAATTGTCACCCAGCAATACTTCGTTAAAATACATTTTATATTCACCCAACGGTTTTTGCTCCGGGTCGTCAATCCTGAATTTATAACCAAGCGCTGCCTCCTTTTCCAGGTGATCCCATATTTTCTCTAATGCTTCATATATTTTTAAAGCATCCTCGTCTGATTCAAACACATCGCCTTCCCGGTAAAATTCTATCTGCCGGAAAAAAATACTCATGCTTTCAATATTCCATATTTCGCGGCTTGATAACTGGTTGTACATTCCTAATACCTGCTGATCCAATTTGAATAGGTCTTCCGGGTAATCAGAAAACTTAAATTTCTTTTTTGAAAATCCCGGGAACTGCAGATATGTTTTGAGCCAGAAGAACCATTTGAACGCAGCAACCTCTTTTACAAGAAAATGATGAAAGATAGGCATGTCTTTGCAGGAATAATATAGCTCCTTGTTCTTGAAGCTATTGAAATAAGCCATTGTATGCAGCATGCCTGTCAGGTATTGATCAAAACCATAGGTTTTCTCATTAACAATATTTCCCTGGAACAACATTCCGCCGGTGTTAATGCTCATTAATTGATCCAATGAGATCTTAAAATGATTTGCCAGGATATATACTTCTTCAAAAGTAATTTGCTTTTCGCCACGCATACGACGATAAGCGCTATCGCTGCTTATATTCAAAAGTTTACCCACTTCATCAGCTACTGAAGTTTCAGGGGGCATTTTGTTTTTAATAATTTGAAAAAGTTGCTGCTGAATCTGGTTGATATCCATAGCTGCTGCGTTTGTAATCATAAATTTTTTTTCCTTTCTTTTATTTTATTCATCAGTATTCCAAAAAAAATATTTCGCTGCTTTTCGCCGGTTTGACTTATCAGTGTTGACTTCTTCATCATGTTTTTCAAATCAGCGTAAACGTCACCCGTAAATATATCGTCCTGCGTTGTCATATAGTTGAGTACGTCGTAATTAATAAAAACGGTTTTCATCCGGTCTGTTACAACCATAATAGTATTGTCACCAAGAATGACCCTGTTATAAAAAAAATTGAAATTGTTCTTTTTTGATTCGGGGCTTTCCTCAGGCATGAATTTGGCCCCATACTCTGCCATATGTTTTAAATGCACAAACGTTGCTTCCAATGAGTCATAAACTGTTCTTATATCGGAAGATGAAGTAAAATACCCGGAATCCTTATAAAATTCTATTTGAAGGATAGCAGCGTTAATGGACTCGGTATTCCAGATTTCGGAAGAGGGAGTTTTATTGTAGGCGATTGTGAGGTCCCTGCTCATCTTGTCAATTTCAGGAGATACACAGTTGAGTTCAAATTCCCTGTCTTGAAAATCCGGGTGTTGAATGATGGTTTTCATCCAGAAAAAATAACGGAAAGCGATCAGGGGTTGATAATAAAAGTTATGAAAGAGAGGCATATCCTTAGTAAGGTAAATCACTTCTTTATGTATAAAACTGTTCACATGATTTACCTGGGCAGTAAGCCCCTTTAGATATTTTTCATAACTATAATTTTTCAGATCTATTCTTACGTTTTGGAAAAGGGTAGAGCCTTCTTTTACATTCAGTAACTGATCGAGCGAAATTTTATAATGCTGGCAAAGCACTCTTGCTTCATCCAGTACAAGAGGCGTTTCGCCACGAATGCGGCGATAGGCGCTGTCACTGCTTATATGTAATGTTTCCGCAACCATATCAACCAGGGAGGCATGAGGTGGTAAAAGTTCCTTAATTCTCTGGAACAAAAACTCCTGTGATTGATAGTCGGGCATTGTGGGTTTGTAGTTGGTGGTTCTGGTAGCGTAAACGCATCCCTTCAGGTTTTAAGTTAACGTATTTCCGTTTAAAAACATAAAATCAGCCTTAATAAGTCATAAATTCTACAAGGGCTGTTGCAAATTCTACAAGAGAAGTTGCAAATTCTACAACCGGATGCCATAAAATCAATGTCTGCGGGAATTTCCAACAATTGTTAAGAAATCGAAAAAGCCCGTTGCAAAAATTGCAAATCGTGGAAATGGTAATGCAAAATTCAATTATAAATGGCCTGTTCGTGGTAGTAGCTTGGCATTATGAAAAAATAAAAGTTATGAAAACAACAAACATCCACCACGAGATCCTTTTTTTCACCGGTACAAGTTTAGCAGGCAGGCAGCTCGCAGATACCAAAGAAAACAGCAATGGCAAAACCTATTCAGCAATTGAAGAGTTAGAAAAAGCCTGCTGGAACGGTATCATCTATGAAATGTTTCCGGAAATTCTTAATAGTCTTTATCCTAAGTGCCAATCCTTTTTGTGGCATGTCCTTACCGGGAAGAATTTCCTGTATATAAATATAGGCCCTGACCCCGTGACGGCAGATCATGAGACATCAATAGATCCTTACTTCTTTATGATGAATGCTTGTGAAAACTAAACCATAACACTTTAGCCAATTAAAAAATAAGTAATGAAAAAGAGAATAACCATAATAGCAATAAGCCTAACTGGTTTTATTGTCAATGCTTCTGCACAGGAAACCCGAAATGCTGACCCTGTAAAAAAACAATACAAGTGTTTTGTCAGCATAAAAACTACTACTGGTAAAAAAATAGAAGCCGCCTTGTCAGGTCTCACTGCTGACTCAATAATCCTGGCACCAGTAGAAACAAGATATGTAAAAGCAGGTGGCAAGTATATCAAGGTACTTCGTCAGGATATTGACACCACAGTAGCTGCCAACCAGGTCAGGACATTCAAGATAAAATATGATCCCAACATTATCTATGCTGACGAAGTTGCTCTAAGAAGAAAGCACCTTAAAAAGGAAAACGCCGGAAAGATCTTTGAAGTAACATTAGCAACGCTTGCTACAGTCGCTTTGATTCCTGTAACAGTTGCTACCGGAGGGGCGATCGATCCTACACTGCCACTTCAGGCAGTGGCCACAAGTAATGGACCCCAGGCCGTGATGATTTCCGGTAATAGCCTCGCAGTAACCGAAAACTATAAGATTTACCACATTAATGGGAAGCAAAAACGGTATGACAAAGTGGTAAAGCGTTTGACCAACCCGGGAATTAATCATTACCAAAGAAATATGGCTAAAAACTAAAGCAATGATCAACTAATAACTAAACCAAATTATATAACGATAAAACCACCGATTATGAAAAAAATAATTCTGACAACAATGTTGTTCTGTATGATTGGCCAGGTTATTTTTTCCCAGAACCAAACGACAACGGTCACCGGAAAAGTAACCAACGAAAAAAATGAGCCACTTGCTGGCGCCACAGTAAGAGTAAAAGGAGATTTATCTAAGGGAGCTCTCGCTGATCAATATGGCCGATTCAAATTGACCGTTACATCCCTTCCTGTAACAGTTGAGATCTCAGAAGTCGAATCTGAGTCCAAAGAAGTATCCGTTACCAACACTGAAGAATTAAATGTCATTTTAACGGCAAAAGGAACAACGCTTTCGGGGATCACTGTTAATGCGCCTGATCGCCGGTTGAGTGGATCTGCAATGGGCAACCTTTCAACCATTGAAACAATTTCTGCAAGAGATATGAAGATCTCACCCTTACGGCCCTACGATAATCTTGGAATAAAGAAAGGAGTCTATGGTACTACTTCGAGTCTTTTATTTCCTACTTACAGCACCCGTGGATTTAATGGTAGTGGTAGCACAAGAGTAAACCAACGCATCGACGGAATGGATAACCAGGCACCAGGTTTGAATTTTCCTGTCGCAAATTTTGTTAGTAATGGAGATCTTGATATCGAGAGTATAGAATTATTGCCGGGAGCCTCTTCCGCGTTATATGGTCCAGGCGGCATGAATGGAACAATCCTCATCAACAGTAAAAATCCATTTAATCCTAAATACCAGGGTTTAAGTGTATTGATCAAGCCGGGTATTATGCACGTTGGCAATAAAAGCCCCAGAGAAAATTCTGCTATGTACAATGATTATTCATTCCGCTACGCAAAAAGTTTCAATAACAAAGTTGCTATAAAAATTGGCGCACAATTCATCAGTGCCGATGACTGGCTCGCAAATGATTCATCAAACTATGATCGCAGCGGTACCAGTGGAAAACTGAT
>DASUTO010000028.1:0-4426 GCA_036374555.1 Chitinophagaceae bacterium | reverse complement strand
AATCAAATCCATTTTTCTGAGCTCCTTTAAAAAATTGCTCCCCTGCATCCTTATCGCCGACCACCCCATATTGCAGTAAATTTTTATATATGTATCGATAACGTAAAAACAGTCTTGGGGGGCTGCCAAGATATTTCGTTCCCGTACTAGTTTTTTCAAAACCCGCTGACTTCTCCAATACCTGGGAATATCGAAATGACAAAGTGTGATCCCCTTCGCTGAATCTTTTTTTTAAAACATCCGCAACATTTATTGGGTCAGCAATTGTAATAAATGGCACAAGTTTTTTGATGATTTGAATGTCCCATGATGGCACCGCCTGCAATTCATATATACTTATAAACTTCCCAAACAATTTTCTGTACGAAAGAAAATTTGCTATTTGCAATCCCGAAAGAATTTTTAATTCACGCAGATCAGTTTCATCAGCAGTATTCAAATTAAGGGGATTCCTTCTGAATCGCTCCCATTGTTGATGATAACTGTCATCTTCTGTTTCTGCCTGGTCAATATCAGTAAGATTTTCTAATTGCTGTTCGATCGTGGACACAGGAGTTTCCTGGGCCAAAGCAGTGAATAGTGAAAAATGAATAATGAGCAATATGAAAAAAGCTTTTTTCAATTTTGGTTCTTCTTAAAATCATAAATCAGCAATAAACCGGGAGTGACACCGAGTTGTGGATGATAGCTGGCGACAACATCAAGACGAAAAGTTTTTAAAAACAAACCCACACCGGCATAAACATTTGAAGTATTGGTGGCAATGCCTGCTCTTGCCATGAACTGCGGCAAAAATTTATATTGCATTCCTGCATTTACATTCACTGGCTGGTTTTCTTCCTTTTCTATTTCGGCACTCACAAAGAATTTATCTGAAGCATCATAGCCTAAACCAACTGTATATATCGATGCTAATTTTTCTTCTGAATTTTTTCCGTACATGCCTCCCACAGGATTGTATGCATGTATTCCTGCATTTAATTTATCCGTTAAATGAAAGATCGTACCGATCTCAAAGTTGATTGCAGATGAATTACCATAACCACTAACCCGGATACCATTATAGTTAAATTGAACACCTAGATCAACTTTGCTTCCGAGTTTTCTTGCATAAGCCAATCCCAATTGCGATTCATTGTACTCGCTGAATCCAAAATAGCCGGCTTTAAATCCAAAATTCCCTGAATTGGTTGGCACCGCGATCGCCAATTGATAAAGGCCCAATTCATTTAGCATAAATCTTCTTTCTCCATAAACCCCGGCCGTAGCACTTTTCATTTGAGCCAGCGAAGCCTGGTTATTGGTAAATGAAAAGGCATCGACATGATTAATGCTATATGCACCGAGACCAGCATAAACTGCTGCAACCGGACGTCGTACCGTCTGTCCATTTATAATAAAATGAATGGAAAGAAATAAAAGGATAAGGAAGGGCCTGGTCAAGCAGTAAATTTTACTGTAAGTTAAAAATCCGGATGTGTTCTGTCAAAATAATTAATCGTTACAGTTTGGGCTGCATAGCTCACAAAACTACCTTTGCGCCATGCAAATTTTAGATGGTAAAAAAGTATCGCAGGCAGTAAAAGATCAATTGAAAATAGCGGTCGCCCAGCTCTTTGCCGAAGGAAAGAAAGTCCCGCATCTCGCCGCAATTTTAGTTGGCAATGATGGTGCCAGTGAAACTTATGTTGCTTCAAAAGTAAAATCATGTGAAGAAGTTGGTTTCAAATCAACCCTTATAAGATTCGATGCTGACACTTCTGAAAATAAATTACTGGAACAGATAGAAGAATTAAATCAGGATCCCGATGTGGATGGAATTCTTGTTCAGCTTCCTTTGCCCAAACATATATCGGATGAGCATGTAATCAATACTATCGCTCCGGATAAAGATGTTGATGGATTTCACCCGGTTAATGTTGGTAGAATGGTACAGGGATTACCAACCTTTATTTCTGCCACACCGCATGGTATCATGCTCATGCTCGAACATTATAAGATCGATACTGCGGGAATGCATGCAGTGGTGATCGGTCGAAGCAATATTGTCGGAAGACCAATGAGCATTTTATTAAGTGAGAATAAAAATCCGGGTAATTGTACGGTTACACTTTGTCATTCGAAAACAATTAATATTGCGGAATTATGCCGTAATGCAGATATAATTGTTGCGGCACTAGGAAGACCGGGCTTCATCAAGGAAGATTGGGTAAAAGAGGGTGCTATTGTTATTGATGTTGGCATTACCCGTGTCGCTGATCCCACAAAAAAAAGTGGATTCAGATTAAGAGGTGATGTAGATTATGAGAATGTTGCTCCAAAATGTTCATGGATAACCCCTGTGCCAGGTGGTGTCGGACCAATGACGATCGCTGCATTGTTAAATAATACTTACAGATCTTGTATGATGAAGAATTAAAGCCCCTCTAAATCTCTCCGCCTGAGGCGGAAGACTTGCTGACACTCGAATCCAAATGTTGAATAGCAAGATTGCAAAGTATCTTTGCACATCAAATGAAATCTGAAATCTTAAATCCGAAATCTAAAATTGGATCATCACTTCCCGTGATGGAACATTTTTATACGTTGCAGGGTGAAGGTTTTCACCAGGGCAAAGCTGCGTACTTTATAAGATTGGGTGGTTGTGACGTCGGTTGTGTATGGTGTGATGTAAAAGATAGTTGGGATGCGGATAAACATCCGAAGTATGAGATTAAGACTTTGGTAGAAGAAGTAAAAAAAACTCCAACAGAAATAGTGGTTATTACAGGCGGCGAACCATTGATGCATAACCTTGATGAACTAACAAAAGAATTACAGGTTGCAGGCTTTAAAACTAATATTGAAACTTCCGGCGCATACCCGCTAAGTGGTTCGTGGGATTGGATTTGTTTATCACCAAAGAAGTTCAAAGCGCCATTGCCGGATGTTATTCCTTTTGCCAATGAATTAAAGGTTGTTGTATTTAATAAAAGCGATTTTGATTGGGCAGAAAAATATGCTGGATTAGTTTCTCCATCATGCAAACTTTATTTACAACCTGAATGGGACAAAGCTGCAGAAATGACCCCATTAATTATAGAATATATAAAGGCCAAACCTAAATGGGAACTTAGTCTGCAGATACATAAGTACATCGGGGCCCCGTGATTAAACCATTTTTACAGTTAAATCTTACGTTGTTATCATTGGCCACCCAATCCAAACTTACAAATGCATTGAACAGCCGGCTTATGAATAAAGTATTCATCAAAAAAATTACAGTGTTCCAATTCTGGTCAATAGTAACGATACCCCATACTCAGTTGATACATCAATTTTACTGTTATTTATTTCGCTTTCTACAACACTCTTATTTTCGAAAAATGATAAAATACTCTTTTTATTGAGCTTTATTTTTTTCATATTCCGGCTGGACGTATCATAAAGAAAATACTCATAATACTGTTCAAACATTTTATAATCTTTTGCAAGAGTATTAGCCGGATCCGGAACTAATTTCAATTTAAATTCCTTCATAAAAACATACTTTCCAGATTCACTAACTATATTATAAAATCCTTTCTTTTTAGAATCTCCAAATGAAGCAGCATTTCTGAAAACGAGCTTTTCACCGCCATACTCTTTTGGTAATGTAATTGAGTATTCACTGACACCCTGGTTCAGTTCAAATAAAATGCTATCCTTCTCCATCTCAACTTTTTCATTGTATAGATCGTAAAGGATCCGCACATCATTTCTGGTATTTCCGTCATCAAATTTCAATATGCCTGGAAATGCTGCACCCAGAAAATAGGGGCTTCCTTTGACCCTGTATTGTGACACCTGCATGTATGTACCTGTCCATCTTTCAGCGAGATGTTTATTATATGTAGGAAGGGGATCAACTATTACTTGCGCAAATACCTGGGAAAAAATACTGATACAAAAAATAAACAAACAACTTACTTTCATAATCTTTCAAATTTAGAGCTCGCAAAATAAACCTTATACATGAATCAACCTCACATATATAATAGCACTAACATTCATAAAATTGGGGTTGTTTCGTTTGAAACAACCCCAATTCATACAATCATAACTAAGATAATTAAACCAATAAAACTTTAGGGTCTGGGTTTTATATATGTCAGCGTATCGTAGAACCTACGATAGTTAATATTATTGTATTGGTAAACCACATATATCTTTTTAGGAGGACCTGGTTCACCCCTGTTTACAATAGGACCATTCGGATTTTGATCCGCAGTCTGATCGTTTGTAACTAAATCCAGCGTTACAGCATTGCTTGGCATTCCGGCTATGGCGGTAATAAGATTGGTTACAGGATCAAATGTGAAATTTGGCGATACTGCTGAACCATACCAGTTAACAGAGCCTGGAGCTACACCAATAGGCTGACCATAACCACCGCCAACAGGCCAGT
>DASUTO010000027.1:0-2988 GCA_036374555.1 Chitinophagaceae bacterium | reverse complement strand
ACTAGGAACACAAGAATTTTCTAAGCAATTCACTGCTACTTGTGACTTTCTCGATGCTGCAATAAATTCACTTAATTCATTTAATGGTTTAATAAAAAAAGAGAATTACCGGGTCAAGATCACATCTTTTAACAATCCTACAAGCTCGGAAATGGGTTTTAATCTTGAAAATGAAATACAATCGGCATTAAAACCTTTACTTGCCAAAGCAAAAAATACAAATACCAATAAGTTTTCTCAAGTAGTTACCAGTTTAATATCCGGCCAATCAAAGACTACTCCGATAAAAACAGTTGCGAATGGTGTTAATCCACTTTTTTCTACTTTATTAAGTCTTGTTGGCACATTAACTATCCAGGAGAAAAAAATAACCCGTGAAGATCTTGATTCTTTTATTTTAACCACCTCTAAGTATTTTGTTCAATACGAAAAACTCAACCAAGCCAATATTCTTTTTGATCAGAACATAGAAAAGATTAATAACAAACTAAAGGATCTGCAGTTTGACATCAAGGAATATATCTTAGATATGATAACAATTCTAAATAAAAATGTCCAACGAAGCCAGCTAAAAAATTCAAACACAGAGGAACTATTTCTAAAATATCTTGATAAAGGAAAACTGCAGTCTTTATCATTTGAGAATCATGAGCAAAGCCAAAAAATATCTTTTCGTTACCCAACGGATGGAATTAAAACAGCAAAAGAAATTGCATATAATCTTCAAAAACTTTTCCACGAATATCAGAAGGTATATGGCGATAATTATCAACAAATACGATCCATTTTACTTGAATCAAAGTCTCTGGGAAAGAGTATCAATATCAAGCAAGTTGATAATTCATTAAAGGAATTAGAGGAACTTTATAGTGAAAGTAAAAACTCTGATATCATCAGTCTTAGATTGACCACACTTTTTGAACGTTTAAAAATATTAGCTGCAACAGAACAAGTACCTACAAAATAAAAAACCATAATTTTGGCACAAAGAGATTATTTTTTAGTAACTTTAAATCACTTAATCGATAAAATATGACCATTTATATTATTACCTTGGTGACTTTAGCGTTAATCGCTATTCTTATCGGAACAATAATTTGGTTACGAAATACACCAAAGAAAAATCATTCATATTTTAAAATTGGTTCAGCTTTAGTTGCAATAGTTTTTATTTGGCTATCAGGTGAGGAAAGTAAGTTATACGTATCTATATTTTTAACAGGATTTATCTTTTACATTATTCGCAATGAATTTCTTTCGTTAAGAAAAAATAATGCTAAAGTGTAATTTTTTACAAATTCATAGCGTCCTTCAACTCAAAATCTCTTTTCAGTCCGTAGGTTATCATAAACTTTCCACCCTCTTTTGTTGGTTTTTTAAGGGGCAACACCTGCTCTCTAAAGAATTGAAGATGAATAGGGCCATTAATAAGGGCAGAAAGACGATCTGATCTAATAATTAATCGTCCGTTCCTTACTGTATCGATATCATTAATGTCATCGCTTGTAAAAGAAGTGTCGGTTAAGATCACACTCAGGTAATCAACAGGATCAAGTCCTTTGAAATTGAAAACAAGATCGCCACGGTTCAACGTTGAAGGAATATCAGGTTCAAGAGAAAATGGCTTGAATTCAAACTCCTCGTTGTACTCCCTTTTATTCAGATCGGTAAAACTTATCGTATGCTTACCTGCGAACGAACTAAGTGGTCTTTGTACTTCATAATAGGCTCCGGTAACTTTGGCGCTATCCACTTTCAATTGTTCTCCATCAAGCATCACTCTGCTGGGTTCATTTAATATGAGTGTAGTTCCATTCTTGCCTCCCATGCGATATTGCAAATTGATGGTCACATCTTCTTTGCTTTCTTCTGCCCATACTTCATAATCAAAAAACACCGCATCGGGGTTTACATCTTTACTGTCTGCAATCTCATCGCTGGTACAGGAAAAAAGAGAAAAGACTGAGACTAAGATTGAGACTGAGAAATGTGTACGATTCATAAAATGATTTAGTATTAATACCGATCCTATCCGCAAAGTTCCTTAATGAAATGATAAACCCGGAATTTAAATTTAAAAGTCTTCGGCCTTTTCGCCCAGCAAAATTTCTACAATATATTCATCGCCGACTTTTCTCAATCGGAGCCAAACTTTGAAATCTTCAAAATCCGTGCTACCCCCGGTAACTGTAAATTCTGATTCAGTTTTATCCTTAGAAGTGTCAGGAGGAAAAACTTTTCCTGTAAGCTTTTGTTTACCGGTTAGAAAAGAATTTGTAATGACCGCTGATTGCAACTGCGTTGCCAGTTCATTGTATTTTGCTTTTGCTTTGGCGGCATCTTTTGTTCGTAAAAATTTTGAATAAAAGAAAGTGTTTTCATCAAAATCTTCGGCTATTAAGTTTTTACCAAGGCTACCCGGAATAGTAACGAGGCTATACGTAAATGCCAATACAGCATCTTCATCGATCTCTTCTATCTCGTTTAATACATCGTCTTCCAGTACGACATCCCCATTGATATTATCAAAAAAATCCGGGTAAGATTTGATGGCTGAATTTAATCCTTCAGCAAAATTTTTAGGACTTCCTGAAATAACTTCTCCCGATGCGGTCGTTACCGATGTAAGTTTCTTTACCACACCGTTTTCCCAGATCCCCACGGTTAGTCGTCCATTTGTTTCAAACCTGTAACCATTCCCGTTGATTCTTCCCTTCACATAATCACCAAAGAACATCGTGCCCAGGTTATTAAAAAAATATGTTTTGCCGGTAAATTCACCATTTACTGCACCTCCGTAATAAGCTGTTTGCTTGGCAAGATCAATATCCAGTATCTGGGGGCCATTCAGATAATCATTTACATAATTTCCTTCAGAATAATATTTTTTATATTTAAACCCGTAACAATAACCGGAAGCCCCTTTATCATTTAAAGCTCCCCAAAAACGAGTGCTGTCTCCAATGATTACACCGTTTCTCAAATGCC
>DASUTO010000026.1:0-4211 GCA_036374555.1 Chitinophagaceae bacterium | reverse complement strand
GGAATCTTTACAATTACATAATCCAATGCCGGTTCAAAGAATGCCGATGTTGTTTTGGTGATCTGGTTTTCCAATTCATCCAAATTATAACCGATAGCAAGCTTGGCAGCGATCTTTGCAATTGGATAACCGGTAGCTTTTGAAGCCAGCGCAGATGAACGACTCACCCTCGGGTTGATTTCAATGGCTATTATTTCTTCTGTATCGGGATTTAAGGCAAACTGCACATTACAACCACCGGCAAAGTTGCCAAGGTCACGCATCATTCTGATGGCCGTGTTTCTCATTAGCTGCATTGCTGTATCACTGAGCGTCATTGCAGGTGCCACTGTTATGGAATCGCCGGTATGCACACCCATTGGGTCAAAATTCTCGACACTGCAAATGATACAAACATTATCATTTGCATCACGTAAAAGCTCCAGTTCAAATTCCTTCCAGCCTAAAACTGCTTTTTCCACCAATACTTCATGAATGGGCGAAGCCTCTAATCCGCGATTCAATGCTTCGTCTAAAAAATCTTTATTGAGGACGAAGCCACCACCTGTGCCGCCAAGAGTAAATGAAGGACGAATTACAAGGGGGAACCCAATTTCCTGGGCAAATTCTTTCCCTTCTAAATGTGAGTTGGCTGTTTTAGCGGGAGCTACAGGCACGCCCAGCTGGATCATCCATTGGCGGAATTTTTCCCTGTCTTCAGCTTTATCAATTGCTTTTATGTCTACGCCGATCAAACGAACATTGTATTGTTTCCACAGACCAAGATCCTCGGCTTCTTTAGCAAGATTCAAGGCTGTTTGTCCACCCATCGTTGGCAATACAGCATCAATTTGATTTTCCTGCAGTATTTGTTCAATACTCTCAACTGTTAGTGGCAACAGATACACACGGTCAGCCATCATCGGGTCAGTCATGATGGTGGCAGGATTACTATTGATGAGAATGACTTTAATTCCTTCTTCCCTTAAACTTCTTGCTGCTTGTGTACCTGAATAATCGAACTCACATGCCTGGCCAATGATGATGGGGCCAGAACCAATAATTAATACAGATTTAATCGAAGGATCTTTTGGCATTTTTGGGTTTTAATTTTATAGCTGGCAACCGAGAGGACACCAACCTTCGCTCTGATTCATTGCAATACTTAATTGGTAAAAGCTTCGGTTGGTACATAAAAAAACCGGGTTTGTTACCCGGGGTGCAAAAGTAAGGGAAACGGAGATTTTGCTGTGTTCTTATTTTAAATAAATTTTAATTCCGTTACAAATGTTCAATTGTTGTGGAAAGAAGCTATCTCGTAGTCATCAAGCACAACCTCATTTGGGTGTTGGGCTTTCATTTTCCTTTCATCACGGGTTTTCATTTTTTTTACCCAACTGCTACGGGCTTCCTGCCCTTTTACGGCGCCGATAAACAATCCGCCAACAACAACTGCTGCAATAAAGATCTTGTGATTAATTTGTTTCATCTGTCAAAGGTTTATGGTATTTGCAAAAATTCGATCACTGGTTTTCACAAGCACTACCTTTCGGTATCTATTGGAGAAGGTCTGACACCCTTAAGACAAATGGCGTTCCAAATTTGTTGCATAATGAAATAAAAAAAATCCAATTAATTCCACACAAGTGAAACTAATTGGACTCATTGAGCAAGATTTACTATTTGTTAATTGAAATGGTGACGGTATAGCTGCCCGACTCGAAAAATTCTAATTCAACTTCTTCTGTTCCGATATTTAATTTTGCTCTGAATGGAAAAATTACTTCTATAAGAGTGGTCTCGGTACTTTTCAGATGAGATTCAAGTGAGGTCAGTCTTTCATAGTGACCTTTTAACACTTGTACATTATCAACTCTGTAACGTGGCATTGTGGCACCAGAACTTGTTTGGGCGCCGCCCGTAGTATTGGTGACGACAATTTTTATCCGGGCCAGAGGATCAGCGGTAAAATCTATCTCTACATCTCTAACGGATCCTGTTTTACTGTGAACGATCCATGGCTTTTCGTTCTTACCAATGTAGGCGTCTTTTTTCCAGAATCCCTCTACAACACTATCCTGTGCTCCCGCTATTTTCATCGTCATTTTACCTTTTCCTTCACGAAGGCCCTTTATAAATTTTCCTTCAAACGTATTCTTATTGGCCCATGTATATGTCCCCTGGCCGTCAGGAACTCCATTTTTAAATTCTCCTTCATAAATATCTATACCTACAGCTTTCCCTTTGCCATGTGCTTTATTCTTTTTACAATCTCCGGTGTAAGTGCCTTTTAAAGATTCTTTATCTACTTCGCAGGTTTGGCTATATGCGGTAAAGGACATGAAAAGTAACGCAATACATGCAGCTTTTATTTTTAGGATGGTAGTGTTGGTCATGTGGTTTTTTATTTAGTCCGAAATTAGGTGATGATTAAGAATAGATGGGCAAGGTTTGTGTTAATTTGCTCTTTGAATATTAAAAAGGCAAATCTTTGATGAAACATGCTGCATTGATCCTTTTGCTGTTATCATTTTTGAGTAGTAAAAGTCAGACACGTAACGAAACCAGGTATCCGCAGGGATATTTTGCCAATCCGTTAAGTATTCCCATGTCTTTGAGTGCAAACTTTGGGGAATTAAGGCCTAACCATTGGCATATGGGACTCGATTTAAGAACTGATCAGAAAGAAAACTATCCTGTTTTGGCTTCAGCCGATGGCTATGTTGCTCATATTGGCATCAGGCCATCAAGCTTTGGAAGATTTATCATCATTAATCATCCCAACGGGTATTCTACTCTGTATGCTCATTTGAATAAGTTTTATCCTGAACTGGAAAAATATGTAAGAGAAAAACAAACGGAAAATGAATCCTGGGCCATTGAGCTGGATTTTTCGGAAAATGATTTTAAAGTAAAGAAAGGAAAGGAGATTGGTAAAAGCGGTAATACAGGTGGTTCACAAGGTCCGCATTTGCATTTTGAGATCCGGGAAACCGAAACGGACCGAAGCCTTAACCCGTTGTTGTTCGGGATGCCGGTGCAGGATGATGTTGCGCCCACTTTATTAAAGCTCGCCTTGTATGATCGCAGTATAAGTACATACGACCAAACACCAAAACTATTTTCATTAAAGAAAACTGACAGTGGTTATATTATTCCCAAACTGCCTGTGTTGAAAACTGGTTTTAATACATTGAGTTTTGCTATCCAGGCAGTCGATAAATTCACCGGTTCAAGAAATGCTAATGGGATCTATACCGCAGGTATTTTTAAAGATGATGAACGCATAGCAGCGTTTGTTCTTGATCAAATCAATTATAGCGAATCGGAATATATCAATGCCCAAATAGATTATCGTTTTTACAGGGCTGGCAGAGGTTATCTTCAGCACATCTCACCACTACCGGCTAAAGAACAAGGAGTTTATCATATCTATAATGACGATGGATTAATTCACCTGGATGATACTTTGATTCATACTATCACCATTCAAGTAGGAGATGCAAATGATAATTTTGCAAGTGCAAGTTTTGGGATCCAGTTTAAAGATAACCTTGCTCCAAAGAAGTCTGTCCGCAGTTCTACAAATGATTTTGTTCCCGGTTATGTAAATGTTTTTGAAAAAAGCGATTTTGAAGCTTATTTGCCTGAAGCATGTATATATGATACGATAGAGCCTATTTATTCCCGCACTAATACAAGCCTGCCGCACGCAGTTTCCGCCTTACACCAATTAAAAGATAATAGTTATCCTGTACATGAAGAAATGACCATTAAGATCAAACCAACTATTGAGATCAAACCTGAATGGCGTAATAAAATTGTGATTCAAAGAAATGCCGGCAATGCTATGCTTAAGCCAGTATGGCAAGGTGAATGGCTTACCGCAAGAACAGGAGCATTTGGATCTTTTATTGCATTGGTTGATTTGACCCCACCCCAAATAAACAATCCCGGCAAAGGTGATACAGTCGATTTAAGCCCTGCTTCAAGAATTGTATTTACACCCACTGATAATTCAGGGATTAAAAGTTTCCGTGCTGAACTGGACGGCAACTGGCTGATGTTTACAAATGATAAAGGAAGAAGCTGGATATATAACTTTGATGAACAATGTCCCTTTGGCATTCATCATTTAAAAGTAAGAGTGGAGGATATGGTGGGTAATGTAACCGAGAAAACATGGTGGTTTAAAAAATATCCTTACACGCCGCCCAAGAAGAAAGTATATA
>DASUTO010000025.1:0-3719 GCA_036374555.1 Chitinophagaceae bacterium | reverse complement strand
AAAATTATGAAAAAGCCGGAAAGAAGATCGGCGTTGACCTGATTAACAAACCAGAACTTGCACTTGATCTAAAAAATGCCACCAGGATATTGTTTTCAGGAATGATGGAAGGTTGGTTTACCGGCAAAAAACTTTCTAATTATTTTGATCCTCAGAAAGAAGATTGGCGAAATGCCCGGAGAATTATTAATATTCTTGATAAAGCGGACTTGATCGCCAGTTATGGAAAACAATATTATGCCGCCATTAGCCACACAATCTAAAACAAAGCCCCTTTGAGATTTTCAAAGGGGCTTTTTAAAAGATCAATTCAGTTTATACTTTAAAGTGGGCAAATGCTTTGTTAGCTTCTGCCATGCGGTGTGTATCTTCTTTCTTTTTGAAAGCTGAACCTTCACCTTTTGCTGCTGCTACGATCTCAGCTGCAAGTTTATCTGACATACTGCGACCGTTTCTTTCACGGCTATAACGGATCAACCATTTCATGCTTAATGAGATCTTTCTGTCAGTACGAACTTCTGTTGGGATCTGGAAAGTGGCACCGCCAATACGACGGCTGCGAACTTCAACAGATGGTGTAATGTTTGCCAACGCTTTTTTCCAGACATCATACCCTTCTTCACCAGTTTGCTTTGCTACTTTAGCAAGCGCATCATAAAATGTGTTGAATGAAGTACTTTTCTTTCCGCTCCACATGATATTGTTAACAAAACGGGTTACCATTTTGTCATTGAATTTTGGATCCGGAGCTAAGGGTAATTTTTTTGCTTGGGCTTTACGCATGTCAGAATATTACTTTATATTTTTATTTTCTTTTGTCATCCCGGTAAATGCGGGATTATTTTTTTACTTTTTCTCTTTTCGTACCGTATTTAGAACGGCTCTTTTTGCGGTCTTTTACACCGGCAGTATCCAATGAACCGCGAACGATATGGTAACGAACACCCGGTAAGTCTTTAACACGACCTCCACGGATCAACACGATAGAGTGTTCCTGGAGATTATGTCCTTCACCCGGGATATAAGCAATAACCTCTACTTTATTTGTCAAACGAACTTTGGCAACTTTTCGAAGAGCTGAGTTTGGTTTTTTAGGAGTAGTTGTGTAAACCCTTGTACAAACGCCACGACGTTGGGGGCAGCTATCCAAAGCCCTTGATTTACTTTTGGCTTTGATGATTTCTCTTCCTTTGCGAACTAACTGTTGAATTGTAGGCATTCTGGAACCTTTTATTTGCTCCGGGGTTTATTTCCCGAAGGGGGGCAAAGGTAATGGGCATCAGCATAAATACCAAATCTCAAGTTCCAAATTCCAAAGTTTTTCGACCCAATAAAAGAAAAATCCCAATCTACTGTAAGCCATTGGGATTTGGAATCTGTTATTTGTGATTAATTGCTTAAACCTTCCACATCCAATTGTATTTATCCTCCCTGATCCCCTCCCTGATCTCAGTCATCCGTGTTTTAAGTGTTGGGCCTGCTTTCCACTTTTCCACATCAAAACTCATAACAAGATCTTTATACTTTAGTTCTTTGATAAGTGAGATTGTAGCCGCAGTGCCTGTTCCAAAGGCCTCCACATGCTGACCAGCTTTATAGGCATCAATTATTTCATGAATACTGATCGGTCTTTCTTCTACTTTATAACCCATGTCGGTCAATAATGTCATTGTACTTTGACGGGTCACACCATCGAGTATCGTTCCGCTTGAAAGATCAGGAGTCAATGCCTTGTCTCCGATAATGAAAAAGATATTCATTGTACCACATTCCTGCACATAGTTATGTTCAAATGCATCAGTCCACAACACCTGGTCGTAACCTTGTTTCTTTGCCTGTGCAGTTGCATACATCGCTGCAGCATAGTTGCCTGCCGCCTTTGCATAGCCAACACCGCCTTCAACTGCCCTTACATATTTTTCCTCAACATAAATACGCATTGGTGCACTATAGTAAGGGCCAGTAGGACTAAGAATAATAAAAAATTTATAATTATCAGAAGGCCTTACACCGATGATTTCATCAGAAGAAAACATAACCGGTCTGATATAAAGTGAATAGTCATGTTTTTGAGGGATCCAGTTTTTATCAAGATCGATCAACTTTCTCATACCCTCAATAAACAACTCTTCAGGCACAGTTGGCATTTGCATTCTTTCAGCTGAGATATTAAACCGTTTGAAGTTATCATACGGTCTGAAGATGAATGCTTCGCCATTTTGGTTTTTATAGGCCTTTATTCCCTCGAATATCGCTTGCCCGTAATGAAATACAGCTGCGGACGGACTCATCAAAAATGGTTGATACGGTTTTATCTCTATGTTTTTCCATTCACCACCTTCAAAATCTGCTTCAAGCATATGATCGGTGAAGAAATGACCAAAAGGGATATTATCGAGGTTTATATCCTGTAACTTACTTCTTCCTGCTTTGGTAATGTTTATCTCCATACTTGCAATCATAAATGTTTACATTTGAAGCACAAAGAAACAAAAAAAACTAACACCTATTTGTAGACTTTTCATGAGCCTGAATTCCATCAAGTTTGAGCCGACTGATATTGCTGACCTTTATAAAAATTCATTGGTAGAGATCGATGCGAAACAACCGATATTGTCACAAACTACTACTAATGTCGGGCCGGGAACTACCGGTTGGAAGTATCTCGGAGAGAATAAGAAGAAAACGCTTGTTATCGTTCGCAATGCCAATGCGGTTCATATACCTGATAAGCAATTAGCTTTTCTTACAAAATTATTAGCTGCATGTAACCTCAATCTCGCAGATGTAGCAGTATTAAATTTCCAGGATCACAACTCATCTGAATTCAATGAAATTCTAAACAACTTTAAGCCCAAAGTTGTTTTATTATTTGATGTAGAACCGGGTGAGTTTGGTTTGCCAATGATATTTCCGCAATTCCAGGTGCAGGGTTATAAGGATGCAGTATTTGTTTCATCGCCATCTTTAGACGTTATTGAGCCTGATAAATCATTGAAAGGAAAATTGTGGGTTTGTCTTAAAAAGATATTTAACCTATGAGATTAATTTTTGCCAGCAACAACCAACATAAGATCGAAGAATTGAAAGCATTTGCAGGAAAAGAGATCGAGATCGTTTCATTAACAGATGCAGGCATTGGCATTGATATTCCCGAACCACATGATACACTTGAAGAAAATGCTTCTGAAAAATCATGGACGATCTATAACCTTACCGGTAATAATTGTTTTAGTGAAGACACTGGTTTGGAAATAGAAGTATTGAATGGCGAACCCGGAGTAAAAAGTGCCCGCTATGCAGGCGATGAAAGGTCTTTTAAAAACAATATTGAAAAAGTTTTAAATAAACTCGCAAATCAAACTAATAGAAACGCAAGGTTTAGGGCCGTTATTTCCGTAATAATCGAAGGCACTGAAACACAATTTGAAGGAATTTGCAATGGGAAAATAATCGACACGCCGCAAGGAAAGGAAGGATTTGGATATGATCCCATTTTTATTCCCGATGGCAGCAAACGAAGTTTTGCCGAAATGTCGATCGACGAAAAGAACCGGTTTAACCACAGAACAAAGGCCGCAGCTAAATTGGTCGCATTTTTGCAAAACATGAAAACAAACTCCACAAATTGAGCACGGCAAGCAACCATAATATCACCGAAAGCGACTTAATCCAGGGATGTATAAATGGTGAGAGGAGAATGCAGGAGGAGCTGTATA
>DASUTO010000024.1:0-8123 GCA_036374555.1 Chitinophagaceae bacterium | reverse complement strand
AAAGTATTCAAACCGATCAAAGGTTTGTTTAATGCATAACAAATTCCTTTTGCCGTTGCCATTCCAATTCTCAAACCAGTATACGAACCAGGTCCACTGGTTACGGCGATAGCATCAACTGATTTCAATTCTAAACTATTTTTTTCAAAGATCTCTTTAATAGCAATATGAAGCCATGAAGCATGATCTTTTTGGCTTTCATTTTTAGCAATAGATAGAACAGCTTCATCTTTTGCCAGGCATATGGAAGCAACATCAACTGCCGTATCAATATTTAATATCAAAGCCATTATTGTTCTTTAGCTTCTTTTAATAAAAGATCTGCAGGTTCGTATCTTTTTTCAGTTGTAGATAATTCAGTAAGCAATGCTGCAATATTTTTTAAATTAATTTTTTTACCCCATTCAAAGGGCCCATAAGGATAATTGGTCCCCAGCTTCATTGCAATATCAATTTCTTCTTTTGTACTTACATTTTCTTCCAAAGCAAAATAGGCTTCATTAATGATCATGCTCACAATCCTTGCAGAAATAAAACCTTTTATATCCGGCACCCATTCTGCTTTCCTGTTCAATAAATATAAAATTTGTTCTGCTTCTTTCTTATTTACATCAGCATTGCCACATACTTCAGCAACACTTCTTTTTAAAAATCCCGGCCATGCATTGATACGAATCACCGGTAAATCTATTTCAGCGATCGTTTTATTCATTGAGTTCACAAAAACCGGCCTGTTCACGAAATCATTCAAATAGGAAGTGTCATAGCCATTTTGTTCAAACAAAAGGTCGATCACAGCATCCGCATCAGCGTATGATGAAAATTCTTTTGAAGAATTGATCCAATCAACTTTACAATCGTCACTGATACCTGTCGATAATAGTTCTTCTTTCAACTGTTCATTTGTCAATACGACCAGCCGCATACATTATTTTTTGCAAAGAAAGGGCATAAACCTAAATTCGTTATCCCTAAATAAAATGAATGGAAAAACAAATCATCAATACACCCTCTGCGCCGGCTCCTATTGGCCCATATAACCAGGCGGTCCTTGCCGGGGATATGCTTTTTATTTCCGGTCAAATTTGCATCGATCCATCCACCGGCGCACTAAAGAACCAGGATATACAACAGGAAACCCACCAGGTGATGCACAACCTGCGTTCGATATTAACTTCAGCAGATATGAGTTTTCATCATGTAGTAAAGACAACGATCTTTATTACTGATATGAACCGCTTTTCAGAGATCAATGAAGTGTACGGAAAATATTTTGACAGCAATAGCAGCTTTCCAGCAAGGGAAACTGTACAAGTATCAGCATTGCCAAAATTTGTGAATGTAGAGATCAGCATGATCGCTGTTAAATGAACCCCCTGTCCTCCGCCCTGGCGGAGAGACTTAGATTTAAACAACAAGTATGCAGCCGTATAGTATTTAGATTGCAGATTAATTTTATGTAGCCAGCTTTTATATTACTATTGGGCTTTCGTTGCGTCGCACTCTTCAGGGTTCTTATCGCTAATCATCAATTGTTGTAAACTCATGCGCCGGATAGTACAAATAATTTTATTGAAACCGATCTTGTGGTTCTCAAGAAAATTTACATCAAGGCCTGAGCGGTACAGGATCTTTAAAGCCCTTTCGGAATTATTCAGGAATATTAAAGAAGAACCAGGAAAGAAAGGAGTTATCCTCGATCTTAAAGAAAATAGCCGCATCATTGTTTTTTCTGATCAACATCGCGGTGCAAAAAATGGTGCTGACGATTTTATGAAAGCAGAGACAAGCTATCTCGCCGCACTTGACTATTATTTCGAGAACAAATTTCAATACATCAGCCTTGGCGATAGCGAGGAACTTTGGGAAAATACTTTAATGCAGGTAAAAAAGCATAACACCATAACTTTCGAAGCCGAGAAAAAATTTATATTGAATAACAGGTTCTTCAAAGTTTTTGGGAATCATGATCTTTATTGGGACAATAGTCCTATTGCGTCCCAACAATTAAAAGCGATCTATGGAAAAAAGCTTCGGGTGTTTGAAGGAGTTATTCTGGAAAAGGATATCAAAGAACAGAATAGCCAACTGACAACCAGCAACCGGCAGGGGAAAGGAATAAGTAGTCCATTTTCATTTCACGAAAAGAAATTGGATACTGACGATGAAGTGTTGCCAATCGCTAATTGCCCATTGACTATTTTTCTCACTCACGGTCACCAGGGTGATGCAAGCAGCGATGGCAACTGGTTCAGCAAATTTTTTGTAGCAAATATCTGGGCACCGTTGCAAGCTTACTTAAGAATAAATTTCAATACGCCTGCTTATGATGAAGATCTGAAAACGTCTCATAACCTTATCATGTATGAATGGTCAGCTAAATATAAAAGCCTTGTACTTATAACCGGTCATACCCATCAACCGGTCTTTGAATCACTCACACATCCGGAAAGGCTTTATAAAAAATTGGGCGATGCGATCAAGGCAAATCGCACAGATGAAGCAAACCAAATTGAACAGGAAATTAAAAGAAGAGGCCGGGATTATAAGACAACCCCTGCCCAATATCTGACAATGAAACCGTCATACTTCAACTCCGGATGCTGTTGTTACCGTGACGGTGATATTACAGGGATTGAAATCACTCATGAAAAGATCTCCCTGGTAAAATGGAACATTCATAAAGAAAGAGTATTGCTTGAAGAAACAACACTTGAAAAATTAGAATCATTACTTGGTTGATCAATTTGCCTCAGCATTTCACCGTTTTCTTTTTCTTTCCGATATATCCTTTTGCTTCCATCTTTTTAATATAGTCAAGTGCTGCGGGAACTTTACAGGCAGTTCCTTCCATGTCAACATACACATCGCCGATCTTTTTTGCAATATCAATTGCATCTTTTGTAAGCTCTTTTATATAACCGCCAACACCGATCACGAAACCGTTCATCGTATAGCGAACACGATTCGGAGCGGAATGAATTTCTTTAACAATTCGCTGCAATAATTTTTTTATCTGAGCAATGTCCAATTCATTATCCGGTTTCATGGCGATAACACCTGATAGGGCATTCCATCCCGCAGAAGCAATTGATTCTTTTGGTGAGTCGATCCATTTCATTCCCAGTTCCCAACCATGATCACTTTCCGCGGCCACCCAGGCAACAGTGTATTCACTGATGCCACTGCAATCTGATGCTTCGACCCACTGCTGAATATCTTTCTTGCTCATTTTTGATTCATCCGCAATAAGACCGGCGAGATACCTCGCATCGTAATTGCCGGTTGCATAAAGGTTCATAGCCAGTTCATGATCTCTTTTTACTTTTTTTTGAATGACCTTAAGATCGCTGATTTTTACACCAAACAATGGTCCTTTTGCTCCATGATTCTGAAGGATCTTCTTAATGGATTCGGAACCTTTCTTTTCAAGCTCTTTCATTACTTGTTCTGTTGTCATAAAACAATTTTTTAAGATTAATGATCATGCAGCAACAGGGCAACATTTTCCAATCGCAAATTATAAAAAAACCCTCCGTTCAGGAGGGCTAAATTTTTAAAAAGGTTTTTCTTTCATTTTATTATTACTGCGATTAATATCTGGTAGCTTTTTATCAGGATCAAGAATAACATCGGTTACATTACTTGTAGTGGCTACATGAAATGTCCATGATGAGCCACGTTGCCAAATTTCTACAGGGAGCTTAAGATCATGTACTTTTCCATTTTCTTCTTTTATCTGCACAAGAACCGGCATGGCCATTTTTTCCAAATTATTAACGGTGATATTAACCCCGTTTGCCGGGTCATTGCGGATATATTTTACATCTTTCACCGCCTGGTCAAGTTTCCATGTGTTCAATACCCAGCCACGCCAAAACCAGCCAAGGTCTTCACCGGAAACATTCTCCATAGTATGAAAGAAATCCCATGGTGTTGGATGCTTGAAGGCCCAGCGATTTATATACTCACGAAAAGCAAGATCAAATCTTTCTTCCCCTAAGACCACATCACGCAATGCATTCAGCATAACTGATGGTTTTAAGTAGGCAGCACTTCCAAGATCATTTTCTCCAATTGCATCGGGTGCATTAAAAAGACCATCCATCTCCTCGCCAAACACATAACCGGTAAGATCTCCTAAAGATAAACCTGTTTCAAATTCGCCCTTATTAAAATCGGATGTTGAAAGACCATTGATGAAAGTATTAAAACCTTCATCCATCCATGCATATTTTCTTTCGTTGTTTCCAACGATCATCGGGAACCACGTATGACCGAACTCATGATCGGTAACACTCCACAAAGGCTCACCGGAGGCGTTATAGGAGCAGAAGACAATACCGGGATATTCCATGCCGCCAACAGTACCTGCAACGTTTGTTGCAGCCGGATATGGATATTCAAACCATTTTTTTGAATAATGTTCAATAGACCCTTTTACAAATTCAGTGCTTCGCTGCCACCCATTTTTCTTTATACTTTCAACCGGGTATGCACTGATCGCCATAGATTTTTTGCCACTTGGTAAATTGATCCTTGCTGCGTCAATTATAAACGCTTTTGAGGCGCCCCATGCAACATCTCTTGCATTTACAATTTTAAATTTCCATGTGATGTTTGGCTTATTGGGTCTTGATGACGCATCGTTTACTTCTTTTTCACTGCGAATAATCACAGTTTTATCACTATTCTTTGCATCGGCCCACCGCTTTTGTTGTTCGGCTGTATAACAATCCTGCGGATTTAGTAATTCACCTGATCCGACAACAATTATATCCGATGGAGCAGTAATATTGAACTGAAGATCTCCATATTCAAGATAAAATTCTCCCTGTCCTACATACGGCAGCGTATTCCATCCTTGTATATCATCATACACACATAGGCGAGGGAACCATTGTGCCACTTCATAAACAATTCCATTTTTCGTTTTTAATCTTCCCATCCGATCTGTTCCTCTTTCGGGAACTGTAAATTCAAAGGCTATTTTCAATTTTATTTTATTACCCGAAGCTTTCAATGCATCATTTAGCCAAACCTGCATGCGGGTATCTGTAACAATATATTTTGGCGTATATGGTTTAGCGCCATCTACACTTATAGATTTTATCACTTCTCCTTCAGTAAATTTTGTGTTTGCCCAACGGCCACCTGTTTGTGTGGTTGTTGCAGAGCCACGGGAATCTTCACGATAAATATTCTGATCAAGCTGAAACCACAAAAATTTTAAATTATCAGGACTGTTATTTGTGTAAGTGATCTCAACGTCGCCGCTCACTTTATGTGTCTCGGGATCAAGTGTTGCATTGATCTTGTAATCGGCACGGTTCTGCCAGTATTTTGGGCCGGGTTCACCACTCGCACTGCGATAATCATTTCCAGGGTAAGGATAGAACTGCGGATAAAAAGCTTCCTTGTTATCGTATTTTGTTACCTGTGCATATTGAGTAATAACAATTAAGGATAGGATAAATCCAATAAATAGTTTCTTCATGTAAATAATTTTAAATCGGGGTGTAAGATAATTTAAATAGATAAGAATGAATTTACCGTTTAAAAAACCGTAGTACTCTCAGGGGAAAACTGATTCAGCTATGAGAATGCTTTCGGGTTTTCCAACGTCAACGAATCGATCGCCACTATGGTCAAAACCAAGAATTAGATGCTCAGCGGCTAGTGCGAGGTATACATCGATAAGTGAAAATTTTCCTAAGAATCCTTTTTCTTCCATTAGCGGGAAGATGTCGTATTCAAAAACAACAACACAACTATAGGCTTTTTCGCGGTACCGGGTCCGGGGAATTGATATTTTATCTTCTCCGGTTGATGCATTTCTCCACCCGCAAAGACGATCATTTTCATCGAATAAAAGATAACGGGATGTTTTTCTTTGTGTAACGCCAAAAGTGATCAGGGCTTTTTTTTCATTGTGAAACGACAGAAGTTTGTTAATGTCAAGTTCGGTGAGAATATCAGCGTTGCAAGTAATAAATTTTTTACCAGGAGTAAAGAATTCTTTTGCTTTCAGTAATCCACCACCGGTTTCAAGCAACTCATCTCTTTCATCACTGATCGTGATCTTAGTTCCCCATCCTTTACTTTTAATAATTGTTTCAATAAGCTGATCGGCAAAATGATGAACATTTACAACAACATCCTTGATACCGTATTGTTGTAAATATTCAATATTTCTTTGCAGCAATGATTTACCATTTACAACTGCAAGAGCTTTTGGATGTGAATCCGTCCATGGTTTAAATCTTGTGCCGAGCCCGGCTGAAAAAATCATTGCTTTAAAAACCGAAGTATTATTTTCTTTTTGGGGCTTCATTTTATAGTTTGTCCAGTCTTGGGTTTTGCCAGTTGCATTCATCCTGTATCAAATGCTTCAATTCAATTTTTACTTTGAATTTGTTTTTTAAGTGCCTTGCCAGTGCATCGGCTGCATATACACTACGATGTTGTCCGCCGGTGCAACCAAAACTGATCATCAAACTTTCGAAATCCCTTTTCAGATAATCTTCAACAGTAATATCCACAATATCAAAAACACTGTTAAGAAATTCCGTCATTTTAGTTTGTTGTTCCAGAAAATCTTTCACGGATTTATCACGACCTGTTTGCGATTTAAATTCTTCGATCCTTCCCGGGTTTAGAATTCCGCGACAATCAAAAACAAACCCGCCCCCATTACCTGTTTCGTCAACAGGCAGTCCTTTTTTATAGGAGAAACTATTGATCTTAACTGTCAGCGGAGTTTTTTCAGTTGCCTGCAAAGGTGTGAACTGTTGAATGATCTCGTCATCTACGCAAATGTCAAGCACTCGTTTGAATTCAGGCAACGAAATACCGATGCTCTGATTATTGATGAACCATTTGAGATTTGTCAATGCCAAAGGAATGCTTGTTAAAAAATGTGCTTTGCGTTCAAACAACCCACGAAAACCATAAGCGCCGAGTACCTGTAACAAACGGATCATTACATACCCGTTGTACTGGCTTTTGAAAATTGACCGATTGATCTTTGAATCAATTATTTTTTCCAAAGCGGAACAATAATCATTCAATAGTTTTTCTTTCCACTCATCGTTCAGGTTTGCTCTTGCCTGCCAAAGCATACTGGCCACATCATATTGCGG
The DNA here is from genome assembly GCA_036374555.1 of Chitinophagaceae bacterium. GTDB lineage: Bacteria > Bacteroidota > Bacteroidia > Chitinophagales > Chitinophagaceae > VBAS01. Next base: position 981 of record DASUTO010000024.1, on the reverse strand, counting down.
CGCACCTTTCATTCCTCCCTGGTAATCGATAAAATGAATCGAATTATCTTTCTTTACCATTATGTTCCTGCTCTGAAAATCACGGAACATAAAATATTTGTACTCGGTGTGAGTTAAATAATTGCTTAATGCCTCAAAATCATCAATCAGTTTTTGTTTATCGTAAGGCTTTCTTAATGCATCCAGGAAATAATATTTGAAATAAAGAAGATCTGCTATGATGGCCTGTCTCCCAAATTCTGTATTCGTAAGGCAACGATCATAATCGAGTCCTTCATCGCCTTTTACATGAAGCATTGCAAGTGTTTGCAAACTTTTTTGAAAGAGGCCATATATTTCATCGGTATATCCTTCAGACTCTAACCGATCGATCAATGATATGTCACCAAAATCCTCCTGCAGGTAAAACATCCGATCATCACTGATCGCAAGAATATTTGCCACTGGTAATTGTTTACCAAAGAAATTTTCAGAAAAATAAAAAAAGGTTTCGTTCTCTTTTACATTAGCACCATAAGTAGCGATGATTGTAGCGCCATCCTGTTCATGAATACGAAAATATCTTCTTTCGCTACCAGACGGGGGTAATACGTCAATTGAATCAGCTTCTTTGCCACGCCATTTTTTATATAACTCAAGTATCGACTCGATAATATGCTGCATGAAGCAAATGTAATAAACCCGACCCAAACCTTTGAAAGGAATGCTTTTGGAGGAGTTTGAAATCAATAGCTTGTGTCACTAACAGGCATTAGCTTTTTCATCTATTTTTGTAGTTCGTATGGCATACACTCCAAAAAATAAGGTCAGGATCGTGACCGCGGCTTCATTATTTGACGGGCATGATGTTGCTATTAATATTATGCGGCGGATCATGCAATCGAAAGGAGCAGAGATCATTCATCTTGGCCATAATCGTTCGGTAAAAGAAATAGTGGAGGCAGCGATCGAGGAAGACGTACAGGGAATTGCGATCACAAG
>DASUTO010000023.1:0-2789 GCA_036374555.1 Chitinophagaceae bacterium | reverse complement strand
TGTATCCGCCTGTTGCGGGATACATTTCCTGTGACTTATTTAGTTTTTGTGTTGGGTTTTTAAGATTATATGCTTTTTCCACGGCGCGGTAAAAACGTTCAAAAGAAACCGGCTTTAACAGGTAATCGATCACATTATGTTCAAACCCTTCAATTGCATACTCCTGGTAGGCAGAGGATATAATTACCTGGGCCCGGTTTTGCAGCAATTGCATGAATTGAACGCCGTTGAGCTGTGGCATTTGTATATCGAGAAAGATGAGGTCTGCCGGATTTGAATTGAAGCTGACCAATGCTTCCATCGGGTTGTTAAAAGTACTTTCCAATTGCAAAAAGGGAACTTTGCTGATATGATCTTTCAGCAATTCAATGGCTAATGGCTCATCGTCGATCACCATACATTTTAACATGGACAGAGTGGTTGGTTCACTCATAAAGGTAACTGTAAATTCACAAGAAATTTCTCATCGGTCTTTTTTACATCGAGAGCAAAATTTTTGCCATAGATCAGTTCTAATCGCTTTTGAACATTTGGAAGGCCGATACCGCCAACTTCATCTTTTAAATAACCATTACTAAAATTTTCGATTGAAAAATTAAGATGGTCATCGTTGACATTTAATTGAATATTGACTGGCTTCTGTGGGTCAGTAAGAATACCGTGCTTGCAGGCATTTTCAATGAGTGGAAAAAGTAAAAGAGGAGCGATCCGTTTGTCGTTCGTTTCTCCTTCAATTGAAAAGTTAATATAGATATTTCCGGGATGTCTCAGCTTTTCCAGGTCTATGAAACTATTGATGTGCCGGATCTCTTTGTTCAGGCTCACTTTATTTTCACCATCTTCTTTTTCATATAAAACATAACGCATAAGGTCAGATAGCTTCATAATGCTGTCGCCTGTCTTTTTGCTTTTTTCCATTACGGCGAGTGAATAGATATTATTCAGCGCATTGAACAGGAAATGCGGGTTCACCTGCATTTTTAAGAAAGATAATTCGGCCTGCAGCTTTTGATTTTCCAGGTCCTTTCTGAGCTTTTCCTGCTGGTACCAAAGCAATAAAAGACGATAAGCAAATCCAACAACAACAGTAGATACATTAATCAGGAGGTTGTTCCTGGAAAATGCATAAGATCTGAAAAGATAATCGAAAGGCCCCAGTGATTCCGGTGCGGATTTGCGGGGAAACTTATCAAACATACCGCTTTGACTCAATAGATATTCGTCCTGAATTGCCTGGAGCCGAAATCTCCCGTAAGTATAGATGACGGCAAGCACCAGGGAAGCGGCCACGATCCACAACCATTTTTTTTCAAGCGTGGCCATCCGGGGTATTATATAAAAGGCGACCACATAAAACAGTAAAAAGTTCAAGGTGGGAATAACAAAATGTGTATAGATGAAAGGCTCTCCAAACTGTATTTTACTATTGACAAGCGTTGGAAGAAAGACGATAAAATGCAATATCAGCCAGCCCAACCAATGGACAAGAAAAACGAATAAACCGCTTTTTCTAAAGGGAGGTGCTAACAAAAGTTCAGTATTTGAATTTAATCCTGCCACAATATACACTTGTAAGAATTTAATTCTATCTACAAATTGATAAAATAATTGATTTGTCTTTGTAACCAATTGACCAAGAGTATCCTTTAGCTGACAAGTTTGGCTTTCCACCCAACCAAAAATTCATCAGCCGTATTTTGGATTTGGTCAAATAGAACTTTTAACTGGTCAAAAGCTTGATTTCCGGGCTTAAAAAACGGTTTACCTTAACATCGGAATTGCTGTGTTGGGTTGACTGGACAGAGGTTGTTGATCGGAAACAAGTATTAGAATTAGAAGTTTGTCAATAAAAGACATTATCAACTGAGCGAAAATGAACGAATCAAAACTTATACATTTTTTCATGAAGCATTTATTGTTCTCTTTGACCGCAGCCTTTTCCATTTTATGTTTTTCTTCAAGTGCTGCTGCAGAAAAAACTGGTTTTTATCAACAAACATTAAAGGACACAATTCCCAAAAAAGCGATAGAAAAAGTAAGGGTCATTGTCAAAGACTTAATGGATGCTACTGTTATGGATAGTGTATATGTTACCGTAGGTTCTAAAAGAGGATATACAGACAAAAAAGGTATTATCGAATTTGACAGCGTGCTTGTCGGAAGCTTTGTTACTGTATCTAAAGCCGGGTATTTAGCTCAATCCAAAAAAGCAAAAGCAGATCTGCAAATTCGTCTTTCCAAGAGAGATATCCAGGCATCTGCCAATAATTATAAGAATGGATTTTATGAAAGACCGGTGGAGCATTTCACAGGAGCGGCTACGATTGTGAAGGGCGATGACCTAAGAAAAGTGAACCCATTGAATTTTGCAGAAGCGTTGAAATATTATGATCCTTCTTTTATTGTAACAAGAGATAATAAGTACGGGGACGATCCGAACGTTGCCCCGTCAGTTAAAATAAGAGGTTCGTATAATTTTCCTGCTGCAGCTACTATTGCCAGCAATTCCAGAAATGTTTCAACCGGTTTGCAGCTCAATCCTTCTAGTGGTGATTTTGTGGCAAGTAATATCACAAATCCCGATCAGCCTGTTATATTATTAAATGGAATACAGGTTTCGCTGCAGACAGCTCTTGATATTGATATTAATCGCATTCATAAAATAACCATTTTAAAGGATGCGGCTGCTACATCTATTTATGGCGTAAGAGGAGGTAATGGTGTTTTATTGATCCAGACCAAACTTCCGCAGAAAGGTGTTTTGAATGTTACGTATTCAGGCCAGCTAC
>DASUTO010000022.1:0-3482 GCA_036374555.1 Chitinophagaceae bacterium | reverse complement strand
AATAATATCCAAGCTTACTATCGCCTAAAGCGCTGTTTCCTCCTGCCATCGCTACTTCCCATATCACTTCTCCGTTTGGATCTATTTGTTTACCAGCGATATAATTTTTAAAGACTGATTCATAACTTGAGTTGAGATTGTGCTTAGTACTTTCCATAATAGCAGCACATTCGTCCTTTGCAATTTTATAATAGACCTGGTGATTGCTTCCTCTTTGCATTTGTCTGCTTCTTCTCAATGAATACCCGCCACGATACAAAGCAATCCGTGCACGCAGACCTCTTACTGCACCTTGCGTAATTCTTTCATCAGTCGCAACCTCTGTTCTCCACGGAACAAGTGTTGCTGCAATTCCGAGATCTTCGAGCAAATGATCATAAACTGTATCTCTATCCATTTTGGCCTTAAAAAGATCCGTTTCAACAGAAGATGGAAGAAACTGTGCCGGCACATCGCCCCAGTTACGAATAAGCTCCAGGTAAAACAGGGCCCTTAATGTTAACGCCTCGCCATGCATTCTTTTCAGTTCAGTTGAGTTGCTGTACTCCTCCATTTTAGGAATATTATAAATACATATATTGGCTTTTTCAATCCCCGAATACAATTGGTTAAATGGCGCGGCCAGCTGAGTGTTATTCGCATTCAGATTGAAATGCGCAATATCACGGCGTTCATTGTCCGGGTAAGGCGTTCCACCCTGACCCATCATCAGATCGTTGTCGTAAGGATAATACATGCTTATCCTGATTCCATAACCCTGGTCTCCGGTTAACGATGCATATACACCCAACAAGGCTGTTCTGGCATTGGTAACACTGCCGAAAACATAATCCGTTCCGAATGACGAAATGGGTTCAACTTCCAGATATTTTTTGCATGAGTTAAATCCCAATACAACAAATACAAGCACTGCGGGGATGATCAGCATTTTTCTATAAAACAATATTTTCATATTACAAGAATTTTGTGATAATTAAAAAGTAAGGTTTACACCAGCTATAAATGTTCTGCTTCTGGGGTAGGCTGAATAATCAACACCCGGAGTAACAGGAGTCGATCTCCTTGTACTTACTTCAGGATCATATCCGCTATAATTTGTAAATACCGCAAGATTATTACCGGTTACATACAATCGTAATCTTTGCACTTTCATTTTTTGAATGACGGACTTAGGGAAATTATAGCCGAGAGTGATATTATTTAACCTTATGAATGATCCATCTTCAACTGCCCATGAATGCAAAGTGAATGAATTGCTACTGGTGCTGGGAGTCCAGAGCTTTGCGTTTGCATTTATCTTAGCCAATTCTACCGGATCCGTAACCACCTGTCCCAGTTCATTAACATTACGCCAGCGATCGTTCATGATCGCAAGGTTGTTTGAATTAGGTGTGTAGGCATTTGTGAACTCCAACCTGTTTGCATTGATCACATCATTACCACCCTGGAAATTCAGGAATATACTTAGATCAAAATCTTTATATGTAAATTGTTGATTTAACCCTCCAAAAAAATCAGGTTGAGCTACGCCGATGATTGTTCTGTCTGCATCATCAATGTTTCCATTACCATCAAGATCTTTAAATTTTAATCTTCCTGGATAAGGCGCTAATGATGTAGCGCCAAGATTTGTGGGCTGTCCTGCTTTTAATGTATAAGTTCCATTTGACGAATTATAATCAAAATCTTCGAGCTTATAATATCCATCTGTTATGAATCCACGGATCGATCCAACAGGCTCACCGACTTTTACAATAAAATCAGCAGGGGTGCTTCCTACGCCCCATCCTGATGCCTGCAGGTAAAAATCCTGGTAGGTGCTGAGCGCTGTTATTTCATTTTTATTAAAAGAAATATTGAATGTAGCATTCCAGGTAAAATCTTTTTTAGCAATAGGAGTTGCAGTAACCTGGATTTCTATACCCCTGTTTTCAGTTGACCCTACATTTTGGATCTGCGTAGTATAGCCTGACGAAGTCGGAACCGGTACTGCAATGAGCAGGTCCTCAGTTGTGTTCTTATACACATCCGTCGTCAACTGAATCTTATTTTTCAGGAACGAAACATCAAGACCAATATTGCGGGATTTTGTTTTTTCCCAAACGAGATTTTGATTAGCAAGTCCGTCAGGAATAAAAGCTGTATTAAGCTGGTCGTTCAGCCAATATTGACTGTTTGTAACAAACTGCGTTAAATACAGGAAGTCGCCGATCCTGTTGTTGCCAGCTTCGCCATAGCTAACCCTGAATTTTAGATCATTAATAACTGAACTGGTTCCTTCCATAAATTTTTCTTTGGAAACCCTCCAAGCGGCCGCAACTGAAGGAAAGTAATCCCATTTGTTTCCTTCGGCAAATTTGGAAGAACCGTCAGCTCGTGTTGTCAGGGTCAACAAGTACTTACCGTCATAATCATAATTTACTCTCCCAAAGAAGGAAACGATCCTGTTTGTATATTCAAACGACGGTGGACTTGATGGATTCACATACATTGTTCCCAGGTTCATGTTGCCCAGTGCTTTTCTAGGAGCAATACCTGAAGGGAAATTTCTTGCAAATAAATTTTCACCTCTTGTACGGTTTTGATAGATCTCGTGACCTATTAAAGCAACTATTTTATTTTTCTTATTGAAATTACCGCTGAGTGTTGAGTTTGTAAAAGTGAGCACATTTGAATTATTGATCGTTGTGCGGTTTGATGTGCCGATGGCGGCAAGTGGCAATCCATTCCCATTTTGCTTTGAATTACCCGTTATTGAATCATCTACTGCTTCCCTGCGCATGTTCGTAAAATCAAACCCGGCAGTTGATTTAAAGCTCAGAAAAGAAGTGAATTTGAGTTCAACATCGCCAGCTAAATTCAATACATCTGTGAGATTCCTTCTGTATTCAGCATCGTTATAAAGAATAGGATTAACAAGCTGAAGACTGTTTGCATTTGTAGCATCGGCATAATCGTCATCGTAATAATAAAGATCCTGGCCGCCTACAAGGAACGGACGATACTTTATTGCATGACGCAACCTATTAGTTGACGATGAACCCGGGTTGGAGGTTCCGGCTCCATGCACAGTAGTATAATTATATCTTGTGGCGAAACCTACTTTGACCATGTTGTTTAACTTATGATCCAGTTTGAGGTTAACCAGTTTGCGGTCAAAATTTGATCCGAGTAGTATTCCATCCTGCAAGTTATAAGTCAGGCTGAGGTTGTATGTTGTTAATGCATTTCCTCCGTTCATAGCAACATTATGTGTTTGCTGCATTGCATTTCTTCCAAACATTTGCTCCTGCCAGTCGACGAAGGGTACTGATTTATATAAATCAAGATCCTGAAATATTCCGTAGGTATTCTGAAAGCTAGTCATATCTGCGGTACTGGCCCTGCTTCTTTCATACTGATACATCACAAAATCATAGGGATTCATTACTTCCAGTTTGTTGGCCAACTGGCTGACTCCAACTAATCCATTGTAACTTATT
>DASUTO010000021.1:0-2759 GCA_036374555.1 Chitinophagaceae bacterium | reverse complement strand
ACGTCGCAACAAAACCTCAATGGGAGATACTAATGTGGGCAACCAAAATATCTATTCCGCCGTTCAACACTTTCTTTCAAGAAAAAACCAGAATGATCTATATCTTAAGGAATAGGTTTTATTGACAACCTGTTCTTACTGAGTAAAACTGAGACATGCTGCACAAACTCAATTCAACTTTAAAAAATTAGTTATGAAAGCAATTATTGTAGTAATGATCATTATTGCTGTACTCGGTTGCAGGACCGGGAAAGATATCCAGGTTGAATTTGTGGTGGCCAAATTGATAAAGATCGATACGGTGCAGCGATTTACCGAATACGAAAAGGTACTTACCTGGCAGGACACTGATAACATCCGTTATACATGTTATTTGCCAATGAAAAAGAAGGTTTTCGTTGGCATGGAAATGTTGGTGATGCGGCGGAGGTAATTTTCTCACTTTGATTATACCAACGCATCCCACAACACTTCTACCGGGTGTAATGCTTTTTTAGGCCGTTGTTGGTATTTTCACCAACATTTCTTCTCAGATCAGTCCAATACTGATACTATAATAATTATTGGTACTATAGCTAAAAGTAAAATACCAAATGACATAAAAAAGACCTTTCCTTTTTTTGAATTTGCAAAATAAAAAATTACTCCTAACAATAAATTAGCTCCTAATAGTAAAGGGTAATAAAAATACAAAAGAGTAATAACCTTATCGCTATTTATGCTCTTAATTTTAAACAAGAGTATTAGTACAAAAAAAAGATTTGTTAAATTGACTAATAGTAATAGTTTTTTATTCATCCTTCTTTTACAGTTTGTTTTACGACTTTACTCAGTTACGCCATTGTTGGTGTTTAGTTCATAGTATGGATTCAAAAATAGTAAATCGCACCAACGATCAAAGCTTTGTTAACTTCGGTTGTTGGTACGCCACGCAAAAACCTCTGCGACATACCAACAATGGCCTAATAAAAGAAAACACCCGGGATAGAGTTATGATTCAAAGAATAATGTACATCTGTACCATATTAGTAATGACTGGCTGTTACCAAAGACCGTCAGCTAAAATAACTAATGAATATATTCATATCGTTAAACCGGGACAAATATGTGGATTAGTTGAATTAAAAAATGTAACAATTGATAGTATTTTAGGTTATCCAATAAAGGAAGAAGCTGTAATTGCTTATTCAATTGTTAAACGAAGCGGTAAGAAGAAGATTGATGGGAATGGAGAAGTTAAAATGTATTTTAATAAACAGCATAAAAAATATATTTGGAAAGTTTGGGATGGTCTATTTTTATCAGATTTTCGATATGCTGATACTATTAAAATAAAATCTAACACATGGTATAGGTTGTCTACAGAAAGATATAGGTATGAAGTATATTATTTTTGGGATGAAATAAAAAGGGAATACATAACTAAAGTAAAACCAGATCCTGGTGCATTCTAATGTTTACGCCGTTGATCACACCAACGCATTCCATAACACTTCCACCGGGTGTAATGCTGTTTTACCTGTACCATCTTTTACCTGGTGGCGACAACTGGTGCCGGGGGCAGCAATAATTACATCGTCAGTTTGTTTACGAACAGTAGGAAACAAAACTAGTTCACCGATCTTCATAGAGAGATCGTAGTGTTCTTTTTCATAACCAAAGGAGCCGGCCATACCGCAACAACCGGAAGGGATCGTTTCTACTTTATAATTTTCCGGCAGTGATAATAATTTTACTGAAGGCGCCACACTGGATAATGCTTTTTGCTGGCAATGTCCATGCAGCTTGATCGTTCTTTGCTCTTTGGTAAATTGTTCTTTCCTGATATTTCCTTTTTCAATTTCATTGGCGATAAACTCATCGATCAAAAAAACATTTGCTGCCAATTGTTTTGCTTTTTCAAATTGTGCATCATCAGCAAGGTCAATATATTCATCACGGAAAGTAAGAATTGCCGAAGGCTCAATGCCTATTAATGGTGTATCAGCAGTTATCAATGGATGAAGCAGTGAAATGTTTTTGTTTGCTATTTCTTTTGCTTTTCTCACCAGCCCCTTTGACAACCACGGCCTGCCACTCTCGATATGTTCCGGAATCATCACTTCGTATCCAAGCTTCTCCAGCAACTGAATTGCTTTGATTCCGATCTCTGTGTCATTATAGTTTGTAAACTCATCACAGAACAAATACACTTTGCCTCTGTTAGTCTTTAACTCCTGACTTCCGACTCCTGACTTCCGACTTTTTTTGTACCAACTTCTCAAAGTCGTTTTATACAACGTGGGCATACTTCTCTTAGCAGCAAATCCACTCAGTTTTTTTATACCATTACTGATGCTTTTATTTTTCATCATGAAATTATAGATACCGGGAGCCATAGCACCGAGCTTTGCTGAAGTGCTGAAGTTTGCAATAATTTTAGACCGCAAGGGAATCCCATTCGCATCATAATAATGCTGCAGGAATTCAGCTTTCAGTTTAGCCACATCCACATTACTTGGACATTCAGATTTACAACCTTTACAACTCAGGCATAGATCCATTACATCATAGATCTCTTGATGATCAAAACGGTTAAGCTTACTTGAGTTGGTTAAAAATTCTCTGAGGATATTTGCTCTTGCTCTTGTTGTATCTTTTTCATTGCGGGTAGCCATAAAAGACGGACACATGGTGCCGCCGGATAACTGTGTTTTGCGGCAATCCCCACTGCCATTACATTGTTCAGCATGTTGCAGCACATCCTGGTTATGAAAACG
>DASUTO010000020.1:0-9962 GCA_036374555.1 Chitinophagaceae bacterium | reverse complement strand
CGTTGTTCAGTCAGCAGTTGCGTCTTCGCAGTAAGGTTCAGATGGGCACCGATGCCTGGAAAGATTCAAGCAACGAGAACGATGATATTCTTCTTGGCTATGCGCTCGGATGGGGACGACTCCAAACACCTTATGGCTTTGGCGTATTCAAAGAAGGACATGGCGATGGATTTCAACATTACTCTATTCTTTTTCCCGAAAAAAAACTGGGTATAGTTATCCTTTCAAACAGTGATAATGCGGAAAGCATTTTTAAAGAGTTGCTGGACTATGCGATCGGCGATCGGTTCACACCATGGAAATGGCAGAATTATGTTCCTTACAACCAGAAAAGCAATTGAAATATTTTTTTATGAGCCCGGCTAATGGAGGATACTGAAGAATTTGGACAAAAATTTGCTTTAAGGTTTTCTATTTATCCTTACTAATGAAAGATTTTATGCCAAAACTCTATCCCATTTGCCTGTTCATAACTGCAGTATTTACTACATGCACCTCATCAAAAAGATCAGGCAACACGCAAAACATAACCCTGCCGTCCATGGATAGTTTTCGAACTGCAGACCTCTTATTTTTAACCGCTGACAAACAACTTGTATATTATCAAAATGCTGAGCGCATTTTACCTACCAATAAAATTGAAGCCGGAACAAAAAGACATGTATTGATCGAAAAGCCGATGGATCTGTCAGGTCTTTCATTTTCATTCAAAGACACTGTTCGCACTATAAAAGATTTTATTCAGGATACAAAGGCCGTTGGAATAATTGTGTTGAAAAATGATACGATCTTATTTGAAAAATATAATAACATCCAGCCAACAAGTAAATGGATAAATTTTTCGGTAGCTAAATCGGTAACCTCGTTACTCTATGGTGTGGCGATCCAGGATGGATATATAAAGTCATTGGACCAAAAGGTGACACAATTCATACCTGAGTTGGCAGGAAGTGTTTATGATAGTGTCTCGTTAGAAAATCTTTTACAAATGGCTTCTGGTGTTGCATGGAATGATGACCCAAGAGATGGTGAATCAGACCTGTTGAAAGTCGGGAGACTGGAAGGGACACAAGGTTGGCCGGCAGTAGTGAACTATTTATCAAAATTAAAACTGGCGGCTACCCCGGGAACAAAATTCAATTACAATACAACGGAGACAAGTCTTGCTGGTGTTGCTCTGCAAAGAGCTATAGGCAAAACACTTTCACAATATTTATCGGAGAAGATATGGAAGCCATTCGGAATGCATTCAGACGCTAATTGGGTTAAAAGCCGCAGCCTTGGTATAGAGCTTGGTGGTTGTTGTATCAGTGCAACTTTACGGGATTACGCTTTGTTGGGATCATTTGCAATGAATAATGGCATTGATCTGGCTGGCAAACAAGTTTTAGATCCGGACTGGATGAAGCGTTCCACCACTCCAGCAAGATCAAGTCCTCACTATGGTTATTATTGGTGGCTTGGCTCATCCCGTCGATATTTTGCATCTGGTTCATTTGGCCAACAGATCGAGATCGATCCTTCAAGAAAGATCGTTATAGCGGTTCAAAGTCACTGGCCAACGGCATACAGCAATTATTATGTTGGCTACCTGGATGCAATGATCGCGGCCGTGATGAATAAACTTTAAGAGTTATGAACGTACATTTAGTACCAATGCCGCTAGTCTCTCTATTTATTTGAAGTACTGAATACTACCAGCAAGGAAGGACATTTTCTTTTTATCGAAGAAAAGGCCCCGAGAAACCGAATTAATTATGACTTATCTTTTCGATTTGACTTTTCCTTTTTGAGATTTGTCTTCTTTGGCTTTTTGATCAGCTTGATCCTTTTCTTTTTGCTCATCGTCTTTAGGTTTTTGGTTCTGACCATTTCCCTTTTGCTCCTTGACGTTCGCCATTTGCTCAGCGTCTTTTGTTTTCTTGTCTTCTTTTACCTTTTCTACTTCCTGCTCCTTTCCTTTCGCTTCCTGGGCTTTGTTATTCTTTTGTCCCTTCGATTTCCAGTCATCATAATCGCTTACTTCATAATTCAGGCCTTTTAAATGCTTCTCATCAATATAATATCTTCCATCATGGCCTTTCCAATACGTATATCCTGCCGAATTAATATAGTAGTAGCGACCATCACTATGCTTCTTGATCACGATCGCAGGTGAATAAACGATCACCAAAGGATAACGATTCGCATATTTTTTTCTTTGTCCCGGTGCATAAGCCTTTGCGGATTGACCTCCATAGACCTTTTTCGCCTGGCCGGGCGGAAGATTACCGCCATCAACATAGACCGGTGATGTCTGAGTTGGAGTTTCAGTTGAGGGATTCCTCGGGTATTGCCTGCCGGTGGTAGACCTGCTATTCCGGCAACTAACCGCAATAGCTAAGATCAATAACAAGCTTAAAGCTCTTAGAAGGTTGATTGTTTTCATAAAGGATATTTACACGCATATTTTATAGGCGCAATTCACCTCTAAAAAACGCAAAATTGTTCTGATATAAAACGAATATGGATATTATTCACCGCAGCACTGTAAATTTCCATTTAAGAAAAAGAGCAAACCCCTGGAATTTTCATTAAGGCAAATCGTAAAATAACTTTTCACTCTAATACAAACCAGGATGTAGGTTTAGAAAAGTGTTTTTGCCCTCTCAATTATCGTATCGATTCCGGCCGCCTCATCAGAAGGACTTAATGCAACTGCAATATCAGGCAACACGCCATTCTCAATAATAAAACCATTTGGCAAACTCGTAATGGAGCCTGAAAAATTCACAGACCATCCATTAGGCAATTCAAAACCTGTTGGCTGACCACCACCGCCGCCTGTCTGGTCTCCCACAATTTTTATTTGAGAAAAGGCCTTGCATCCTGCAGCAAAAAAATTGCAGGCACTATAACATTTACGATTCGTCAGTACAACTATTTTGCCGGTATACTTTACCTTATCGGTTGTTGGTTCAATTATACTTTCCTGTTCGGCGGAAAAATCATCATGGCCTGGACCGTCTTTATATTTTGTTTTATATAGCAACGTATTTTGTGTCGCAATTCTTTCAAAGAAACGATAAGCATTGGCAGGGTCTCCCCCGGGGTTATTTCTTACATCGAAAATGATCCCTATTAATCCCGCGATGGAATTGAATCTTGCCAGTACCGCATCCAGCTGGTCGTCAGTAAATGGAGATGCAAAACTTCCATAATAGATATACCCAATATTTCCACTCAATACAGTATGATAAAGTGGCCCCGTTACTTCAAAACCCCTCAGGTAATTCCTGTCAATAATTTCTTTATTAAAATTGGCCGGGAAGTTCAGGTAAAAATCATGGTAGTATGAGGTGGAAAAACCCGCTCTTAAATTTACATGGCCGTCTTTTAAAACGTTCAGCATCTCAGCGCATTTGCTAAAGAGTTCCCGATCGGTCATATTATTATTTATCTGTGGGCGGTATGTTTGATACACCGCATTCCAGTCAATATTCTTATACTCAAAAAAAGAATACCCCCGGTCAATGGTTTGCCAAAGTATTTCGAAGGTTTTTTATGCATCAGCCGATTCGGATGCCGGCATAATTACCTTTTCACAAGAGGAAAAAATAAATGCTATACTAAAAGCAAAAAATATTTTTTTCATGATTGGATCCTTTTAGATTAATAGTTTGACAGGAACGAAATTGAAATGAGATGCTCCGCAGCATACACCGAATTGATCGTTTTCATTTTATAAAAATCCCATGTGTATCCAAGCTTCAGTTCATTTTTATTGAACAATGGATAAGTGAACGACAGACCGCTGGTTATTCGCAGGTTTTTATTTACCGATACAATGCTGCTGTTACTGAACAGGTCACCCAGGAAATCATTTTCCGGATCAATAAATTCGATCCGGTTCAGGTAATAGGGCCGGGCAATATGAGAAAGCAGCGGCAAGCTGAGACCAAATGATGCTAAACAATCTCTTTTATTCCATCTTACAGTTTTATCAAGTTTAGCGGCAGGCCCAATACTTAACGCATAATCATATACCAGCTGTGAATTATCTAATTGTTCTGCTCTCTTAAAATTAAAGAGCAATGAAATATTTCCACCTGCATATAATTTTAATTTTTCATTCCATTCTTTTACGCTGACCAAATATTGATAATCCAACACAAACCTCGTGGTCCTTACATCCATTGGTCTTAATTCATTACTTCTTTCAGTCGTTAATTTATTAAAGGTTGGCTGCAGCAAGAACTGGCAATATTTCTTTTCAGTGCTTTTCATCAGGCCAAGCGACGGAGCGATACCGGTGCCGTTGTATCGGACATAGGAAATTCCTTCATCATACATATGTTGGATCGAGAGTCCCAGTCCGAGAAGCCAGTAACGACTATCACTTTTCTTTGACCTTGGCAATTCCTGGTTTTGAGCCGAGGCAATGCTTACAAAAAAAATTGAGTGGAGAATTAAGATAAAGGTTTTCATAAAGATCATTTTGTTTTTATAGCCCCGGGTTATAACAATTTCAATGATGATACGTTCGAGGTCTTAAATAGTTACAATCCAAATTAGAAATATTAATAATTCTGTTAACAGCCTTTTATATAAAAGGCATTTACGCCTGCTTAAGAAGTTTTCTCAAATTTTCTTTGATTACAATCCATTTTGAAGACTCCGCAGTGACTAAGGCCGGGCAAACCATAAAAATATTCACGGCGAAGCTATCTTGAGTGGATTATAAGTTCTATGTTTAAAAAAATAAAAGGAAAATGAGTAAAGCTGGTAAGCTGGTATCTCAACTTTTTTCTATCCGCAACAGCTATGGAAAAAAATTTTCATCTCAAAAACTCTATTTGCTGAAAGCCATAAGCAACGAAAAGCTGGCGAGCAAAAAAGACGTGGAGCTTTTTCATTCAACCTTACTTTTTCTAATTGCATACCCCGATGACCGGGCTGTTTATACCCGGTCATCAATTTTGCTACAGCAACTGCATTTATATATCCGATCGCATAGGAAACTAAGAGATGGTCTGTATAATAGCGGTATCACCAATACACAGCTTTGTGCTGCCTATAGTTTTGAAATGGTAAAATGGATGAGAACAATCTATAAAAAAAATATTCGCATCCAATCCTTTGAAGCCAGTGAGGCGCAGATCCAGGCTATCCTTTCGGTGGTAATGCCGAAAGTGGAATCAGAAATTATGCAGGATGGCAACGCCGGTTGGAGATCATGGCTGAAACGTTTTTCGAAAAAAGAAGAAGATCTGCTTGACCGGTTAATTGCAATTTTTGATGAAACCGATATTCGTCCTGAAGTAAAAGATGAACTTTGGAATGCGATCGGGGTAAATATTGAAATTGATTTTACAGCACCGGATAGCCTGCCGGATCCATTATTCATTCCATACTATCACCGTTCGCTAATAAAAAAGAAAACGAGCCCGCCGATAAAAGGAATCAATCCACCGAAAGTTCGTCTTGATAAAGAAGCATCAGAAAAGATCATTGAATGCAGCAGGATGATACTTGTAAAACATTTGCGTGAAATAGACCCGATCACATTTACATCAGCAGAACTTATCAGTTATTACCATTTGCCCCGCGGACTTTCAATAGCATTGATGGGTATGGTGCCCGCAAGAAGACATCCCATCGACAGTTATATGGGATACACTGTATTTAAAAATGGGCTGCCGGTTGCTTATGCAGCGTCATGGGTATTATTCGACAGTGCCCGTATCGGTCTTAATATTTTTCCGGCCTACCGTGGTGGTGAATCACAATATATTTTTGAACAGGTATTAAAAATTCACCAGGGTGTTTACCGATTAAAGCGGTTCAGTACTGATCCTTACCAAATAGGAAAGGATAACAGCGATGGAATTCATTCGGGTGCTTTCTGGATATATTACCGTGCGGGGTTTCGTCCCGTCCGTGAGGAACAAAAGAACATTGCAAAGAAAGAAGCGAAGAAAATAAAATCTGTAAAACGCTATCGTACACCCGCACCGGTTTTAAAGAAACTGGCTGAATCAAGACTTGAATTGATACTTTCTAAGAAAGCAGTGCAGTTTGATGTTACCGATCTCAGCCGGGCTTATGCAGCCATTTTGAAAGCTCAGTACAATAATAAACGCAACCCAACAGAAGAATTGGCTACAAAAAAACTGGCGGCAATTTTACAAATAAAAAACTACAGGGAGGTCAATCTTCAGTACGTTTTAAAAAACTGGAGTATACTGTTACTTAATGATGAAAAAGAGTTGCGTAGCAACAGCGGGCTAAAAAAGATCTTAAAAAAATTATTTGAATTAAAAGCAGGCGGTTCAGAAGAAGAATATATCTATGGCCTGCAACGTTCAGCGGCGCTGAAAAAAATGATGGAGAAGGTGCTGGATAATATTTCCGGTCGAGCAATTCTTATTTTTAACTATAGATTACTTTTAAGACCCGCAATGACTGAGAAACCAGTTCAATCAAAAACCCCACGCTAAAAATAATTTCCCAAACATTGTTCTGAGAAATGAATAAATGGCAAACCCTGTCACCATGGTAGCAATAATGCGCAGTACCAGGTGCTTTACATTATAAAGTTTAAAAAAATCGTAGAACACATAAATTGTCCATCCCATAAAAAATACAGCCATGAAATATAGAGAGATCTCCGATTCGGGGTTGAAGCCAACAATCAATGAAAGGATGTATTGCGCCGAAAAAAAAAGGTAAAACATACCGAACCTGTAAAATCCTGTTATAAGAAATTCGAAGTAGGTGATTTTGGGATAGGCCAGCAGCAGCCATCCGTTCAGTGCAGTAAAAGGTAATATAAGTATTTCGATCAACGCCCTGTATTTAAGTATCATCTCTTCAAGCTCCATACCTATATTGAGAAAGGAGGAGGAAGTTTCTTTGTCAATAGAACCAAAACGTTTTGTCAATGCCGTTATAAGCAGGAAAACAGCCACCCATATCAATAGAAAGCTGACAGGTTTATGATATGTTTTTCTTTTACCATCAAGAAAATTCTTATGCATTATGCCTGGTTTGGTAATCAGCTCTCTTGTTGTTCTGAGAAAGCCCTTTTCGATATGTGTAAAGAAATGAACGATTTCTTCCAGCAAGTGATGCCAGGTAAGACGATCAACAGTAGCTATTTGTCCGCAATCAGGACAATATTTGCTGGTAACTTTTGCACCGCAGTTCAGGCAAGTGGTGGCCATTGATTAAAAGTACTATAAATCAAGTTTACATCTCCTGCCTATGACCTCACCAAGTCGGGTAGAAGAAAAGAACACAACCTGCAACCAAGAGATATCAATTCAATGACGGTCTTGTATGTTCTGTATGTTCTATATACGGTTTGTCTTTCCCTTCTACTAAAAACTTACGAAGGTTCTCAAGCAAAACATCGGAGGTATTGGAATTTGTAAAAATAGCATTATGAAAAGACGCCGGGCGAACTGAAAACAAATTTGCATAATCGAAGTTTACTAAAAATAAATTAACTTCAACCGGCAACCACCCCTGCAGATCGGTTAACTGATAGTGTATGGGATATATCTACTTCACCTAAAATCTAAGTTATGAGAAAAATTTTTGCAGCCTTTTTTACAGTTTCATTATTCGCATGTACCAGCAGTGATACAAAGACAGCCAGCGCTACAACTGAAAACACAGAGGTCAAAGCAATCACTCCGGGTAATACCTATGGTTTCACCCCGGCTTATTCTGCCTCTTTTGTAATGGATTCGGCAAAAAATACTGAAACTGTACTGGCCCTATGGAAAGATTGGAAAGATGGCGATCTTTCTCAAAGTCGGTCACATTTCGCCGACACCGTTGCAGTGTTTTTATCTGATGGAACAAGTATGAGCGGTCCAACAGATACGATAATGAAAAACATGCAGGCTTACCGAAGTTCATTCAAAAGCATGGGAGTAATTGTTGATGCAGTGTTTGCTGTAAAAAGTACAGATAAAGATGAAAATTGGGTAACTATCTGGGGAGTTGAAATGCCAACGGATATGAAAGGAAAAACAGATACTGTAAGCCTGCAGGAAACCTGGCGTTTCAATAAGGCAGGAAAGGTCGATCTTATGTTCCAGGCTACCCGCAAAGGAATGTTACCTCCGCCTCCAGCCAAATAAAATTTTTAGTTATCAAAAAAACCGGCTTTCAAAATCTGCCGGTTTTTTTATTCTGTTGACCCTAATCATAACGAATCAGGATTCTTTTATATTCTTTATCGATTTGTTGCAAATTATTTGGAAGACCTCGCAGTGATTGACTCAATCTCCCCCTGGTTTTGCCCCAGGCAATCTGCCTTTGATCCATTTGATCTGCCCATTATGATTGGATTCATGCTCCACTACATGAAACCACTTACAATAATTATTGGTGGGTCCCCAACCCCAGGTTTCATCTGTTTTCAATAGCCATGTATCGTCTCTCTTTTTTAATTCGGCAATTGATTTTTCCCTTACCTCCCTTAAAATAGTTAAGTAGTAGTCAATATTTTTCCCTTTAAGTTGTTTCCGGCCTTCATCGCCAAGCCTCATCGGCACATCCCATTGTTTCTTGATCGACTCACTCCAGCTTCCCCATTTCATACCTTCAAAGGTGTTGAGCTGATAATACTTTTCAGTAGCAGCTAAGTGCAATAACATAGCGCCAATAGAGTTTGAGTTGGGATCATGCAGGTAATCCAGTTGCTCCATAGTCATTTTTTCTAAAGGTCTTACTATTGCCATCCGCATCCAGTTCATCATGGATACCAAAGTTCCAATTTGTGGCGAGAATCCTTCTTTGGGACCAATGATATTAATATTGTCAACCGGGGAAGTTTCGATAGACAAAGCAGCCTGGGGAAAGAGTGTCATACCAGTGAATGCCGTTGTCAGTGTTGCAGTAGCCTTAATGAAGTTTCTGCGGCCGGAACTTTGTATTGTCTGTTCCATAAAAAATTATTTTCTGAAAGGTAAAACAAATCGCATTAGTGTGCATAAAACGAACACTGCATAGAGACGGGACCAGGGCTTATCCTTTCCTTCAGCACCCGGCCGGCAGCGAGAGAATTATTTTATCCACTAACGAAGTTTCGCTACCTTTTGATACTAAAAATTAACCTTATGCCTATAGTAAAAGTAATAGAGGTAATTGCCTCTTCTGAAACAAGCTTTGATGATGCTGTTAAAAACTGTATCTCCGAAGTTTCCAAAACGATTCACAACATTGATTCGGTCTACGTAAAAGATTTTAAAGTTCATGTAAAAGATGGCAAGCCTCATTCATATGGTGTTATCTGTAAGGTATCCTTCAGACTGGATGCGAACAGGTGATCTACTTTAAACTCCACCGGTCGGAAATAAAATTTTTCATTTTTAAATTTATTATCATGTCTGAAGATCTTATCAACCTGGTTCGCCAGAATGCAGGCGATGCTGTTATCAGTAACCCCGCAATTCCCAATGAAAAAAATGAAGCAGCGGTTGAAACAGCCGGTGGCTCAATTATGGCAACATTAAAAAATGCACTTGCCAGCGGAAGATTAAATGATGTATTAGGCTTTTTTAAAAATGGTAAACAAGGTTCCCCGGAACTTGTACAGGAAGCAACGAATAACTATGCGCAGGACCTGCAGAATAAATTTGGTGTCGCACCAGCTGAAGCCAGCAAAACTGCTGCAGCGCTTGTTCCTCAAACAATGCATCAATTAGCAACCAAAACAGCCGATCCTTCGGATAGTAGTTTTAATATCCAGGATATCTTCAACAAGCTGAGTGGTAATAAAACAAGCGGGTTTAATATGGAAAAAATGTTGAATAAATTCAGCGGGGGAAAGCTGGACAAAGATGGCGATGGCGATGTTGATCTCCAGGATCTGAAATCATTGTTTGCCGGTGGTGGTGGAATTATGGATAAAGTAACAGGAATGTTTAAATGATTGAATTGCTTTTAATTTTTCTGGTGATGGCTCT
>DASUTO010000019.1:0-2616 GCA_036374555.1 Chitinophagaceae bacterium | reverse complement strand
GTGCCGATCTTTTTTGCCGTGTTGGGAAGTACTCCAAAAGTTATATCTGCTGTAACAATGTTTCCTTTATTGAAATGCCGTGCCACCATGGCTAATCCTTCACCTGATCCTGCTGTTATTAATACCTGGTCTTCGGACACTTTATAATAGTTACCAAGTGTTTTTTTTGCTGATTGTAATGACGCAACATTAAAGGGGTAGCGGTTGGTCTCACCCATCATGTCAAGAATAGCTTGTTTTGCTTTTGCAGATATTCCATAGGGGTTTTCATTGGACCCTAAATTGATCAGGCCATTTTCCATACCTGTTATTCTTTTGATGCCTTCTTCATTTCCCATTGAGCGCAGAGAAAAACCTAATCCCAATGTTGCGATTGATGTTTGCTTTAACCATTGACGGCGTGATGAATGAACTGACATGACGTGAAAATTTTATTTGCAGAAAAGCTACACCAAATTCCAGAGAGGGAAAAGAAATTTTATACAAAAGGTTCTATAACTACCTTTATCATTGCATGAAACTGCAAAAATTAAAATTTGATTCATTGACTTCTGCCAACTGGAGGCAGTTTGAAATTTTGATGGGAGAAAAAGGAGGTTGCGGTAACTGCTGGTGCATGTATTTTCGATTGCCATATAAAGAATTCCAGGAAAACAAACCCGATGGAAATAAAAGAATGATCAAACAATTAGTGAATAAAGGGTTGCCCCAAGGATTGATCGCATCATTGAATAATGAACCGGTTGGGTGGGTCGCATTAGCGCCAAGGGAAGATTATATGACGATTGAAAACTCGAGAGTTTTTAAACGTATAGATGACAAGCCAGTTTGGAGTATTACCTGCTTTTTCATAAAAAAAGGATTTCGTCATAGGGGGCTATCACAGCAGTTAATTAAAGGGGCTATCGATTTTGCGAAAAAGAAAAAGATAAAAACTCTCGAAGCCTATCCCGCGATTCCCTATGCCGAGAAAGTTCCACATCCATTTTTATGGGTAGGGGTATTATCATCATTTATTAAAAATGGATTTAAGATCGTCAGGCAGAATAGCAAGAGCCGGGCAATGGTAAGAATTGATCTCTAAAATGAAACTAAATTATCGAATAGAAGCTTTTATTCTTTTAGGTATTGGTTGAATGAGAGCTTATTGCCAAACGGATCCTGTACTGAGAACTCTAATGCTGCATAAAACGTTTTTTCCAAACAGGGTCTATAATATTTATAAGGCCGGCTCTGCAATTCAGCAAAATATTTTTCAATTTCATTACAAACAATAAATACTTTGCTGCCTGGTGTTGCATCACCATAATGTTCGGAAAGATGAAGCTGTATATCATCTTTTGTAATGCCAATGTAATAAGGCGTATTTTCTTCAAACTGGTGTTCAAATTCTATTTTAAAGCCAAGCCATTCAAAATAAAATTCTTTTGCCTTTGCGACGTCGAACATGCGGAGAATAGGAATTGTTTTTTGTAACATATTTTAAGTTTGTGAGGAGAGGTGAATAAGTTACGTGAATTTAATATCAAATAAGTTTGGGTGTGGCAGCAATTTTGCGGCAAAGAGAAGCCGAATTATTTTTTTAAAATGTTTGAACTTATTTTTTCACTTTAAAACTTGTTTATTATGGCAAAAATCTCTTATATCCCAAAAGGATATCACAATGTGACGCCATCATTGTCATTTAATGGAACAGATGCAGCCATCATTTGGTATAAAAATGTTTTTGGTGCAAAAGAAAGAATGAAAGTGGATGGGCCTGACAGAAAGATCATGCATGCCGAGATCACCATTGGCGATTCGGTCATATTCCTTGCGGAAGAAACTCCGCAGATGAAAAATAAAACGCCTCAATCTACCAATGGCAATTCTGTAATCCTGCATGTGTATGTTGAAGATATAGATGACACAGTTAAAAAAGCAGTGCAGAATGGTGCATCGCTTACAATGCCGGCCCAGGATATGTTTTATGGTGACAGGGTAGGATGTGTCGATGATCCGTTTGGATATACCTGGGTACTTGCAACCCATGTTAAGGATGTATCAGAAAGTGAAATGAAAAAGAAAGCAGAAGAGTTTAGAGCTGAACACGCATAATCATTTTTTTCCTAATTCAATCACTTCACAATTCTTAATGTCAGAACCATCGATCGCAAAGCGAATGATGGTTCTGACCTTATGCCAGCCTTGTTTGCCTGCAGCACCCGGATTTATATGCAGGCAATTTATTTTATCATCATAGATCACTTTCAGAATGTGTGAATGGCCGCTGATGAAAAGTCGTGGTTTGTGAAGCGCTAATTCTTTTCTTGTTTCGGGATTATAATTAGGAGGCGAGCCGCCGATATGCCTCATCATCACTTTTACCTGCTCACATGTAAAAACGAGTTGTTCGGGAAATTCATGTCTAATTTCCTGTTCATCAATATTCCCATAAACTCCTTTTATAATATTACTTTTTTCTTTGAGTTTTATCGCTACATCTGCTCCGAAATCTCCTGCATGCCATATCTCATTACAATCATTGAAATAGTTAAAAACCTTTTCATCGAGAAAACCGTGAGTGTCTGAGATTAATCCGATTCTTGTCAAGCTAAAATGTTTTACATTTGAGTA
>DASUTO010000018.1:0-2696 GCA_036374555.1 Chitinophagaceae bacterium | reverse complement strand
CAAAAGAAAAAAGATAATAGTAAACATTAAATAATAACTTCATTGTGCAAGTCTAAAGGACGAATAGATGAAGCCCCCAACAGCACAAATGCCTAACGTTATCGGCAACCTTAATAGGCAACTCTGACCATGCTGAAAGCTGAATAGAGTTACTGGAAGTATACGAGTGCGACGCAACAACAGATGAACAGAATTACAAAAGTTGGTAACATAACCCGTCTATCGCCACTTATTGCTACTTCTGTCCCAACTGGTAAAGCCGATTTTAAACTGAACAGGATTGCGGAATTGGTTAGCCGCCGAACCAATTACATACACACCCAGCTTGAATTTATAAAGAGGATTGAATGGGATCTTGAGGACCTTTTCAATACCGGCAAATAATTCTCCGTAGCGCAAATTTCTTTCAGGCGCAATTAAAAAACCACCGCCTGCTATTTCACGCAACTCCAGTTTTTTGAAAAAAGGAATTTTATTCAGGATAGCGCCATTGAATTCATGCACAAAATGTCCCTGGTAAAAACGTTCAAAGACCGGGAACGTGGAATCAAGCGATTGAAAAGCTTCATCAGGATTCATGAACAGAATAGGGTCACCGCGCCGCTGAAATTTATAATCAACCATCCGGAGATCTCTTGTATTAAAGAAATCGCCGGTTCTTATATTGTATTTAGAAACACCTGTCACTCCTAATTT
This sequence comes from Chitinophagaceae bacterium, assembly GCA_036374555.1. Taxonomy (GTDB): domain Bacteria; phylum Bacteroidota; class Bacteroidia; order Chitinophagales; family Chitinophagaceae; genus VBAS01. The sequence continues at coordinate 2,000 of DASUTO010000018.1, read as the reverse complement.
CAACTCCTGCTCAATACCAAATTCGAGATAATCAAAATCCACTACACTCTCTACTATACCGGGAATTCCCTTGCGCCAGCTTACATAGAACGTGGGCCATTTGGAACCGAGAATGATTTTTTCTCTTGGTTCACGGATGAAACGCTGAAATGGTGTGTATTGCAAACGAACTTTTCCATAAAATGCATTGTATGCTTCGAAAGGAACAGGCTCATTCTCCTCGCCGAAAATAGTATCGAGTTTCGGATTTGTTTCGTAACCAACCACAGAACGACGAAATGCATAATCTGCCGATGCAAAAAAGACCAGGCCATTTACTAATTCTATCCCGTGATTAATTCCGATGCCCTCGTTGAGATAAAAATTATTCCGCTTCAGCATATTGATCCATGCATCACCCTGGAAAATATATTGAAAGTCACGTTGCGCTGAAACATTAATAAAGCTGTGATTAAAAGGATTATACTTGTGAGTGATACTTATATTGCCATTCACATCATGGTTCCTGATACCATAACTGATATTGGAAAACACTGACACCGATCTCCTGGATGGAAAAATTTTATGATAGCCAACATTTGCTTTTATTCTTACGCCGCCAAATTGAAACGGTTCGATCACATCCATAAGCGGTGGTAAATGCCAGGTACGATTTTTCTCACGATCAAATTTAGTTTGCCCGAATAATAAAACCTTTGGCCATGTTACTTTATTGGTGATCCTGTCGATTGAATCGAGGTATGGTTTGCTGGTGGTGACACGAAATATGCTGTCTTTATAATGGATGAACCGGATCTCTTTTGCTGTCAGCGGCTCTGTTCTTGTTTGTTGCCAAAAGCTGCTGTCACGATCATAAGCTTCCTGTGAAGTGGAACTTAATTCTGTACCGAAATACTTTTTAGGGAAGTCTTTGTTGAACTCAAAATCCCTATACGAAGCGATCGTTTCTCCTGATAATTTTCCTTTCCCGGTCTTTGAATAATAGGTGAATTGCTGGCGGGTGATCATCCAGGCTTTATTGTCAACAAAACCGTATTGCTGGTCTATTTCAAAATGATCATACTCTGGTATATGAAAACCCGGCAATGTAAAGTGTGCACTTAGAATTACCCAGGCACTATCGAGGATCTTTATCTCTCCTTCAACCGTTACATTACTTAGTTGTCTCGGCTTTACGCTGATGGTATAGATCTTTCTTCCATCCTGGTGTTTTATATTAGTGACCTTATACCTGTATGCAGCAAGACCGCTGTAACTAACAGGAGATAAAAAAGGAACCTGTGATAAAATTCTTGAACTAATAAGATTATTATACAAATTAAAATTGCCTTCCGTTAATGAGAGATAAAAAAGTGTTTCAGGATTGCCCCTGGTGACAACACCTGTTCTTTCTTCTTTAACACGATTATCATTTTCATGATCATAACGAAGAGATATCTCTGCCATTGACATGCGCTGCAGATCCGCATTCAAATTAAGTTTTACCGAATCAACCGATCTCTTTTTTGCCTTTACTTTTCGCTGAGATGAATCTTCCTGTGTGGCTTTTATATAAACATTGCAGGAATAGGGCCCTGCTGCCGCAAGTATATCTTCTTTATGCCTTATCACATTCCGGATGATCTCCTCTGAGCGGTCTTTCATCTTTCCCCTGACCACTACTTCGGAAAGGCTTTTTGCTTCGTCAGTTTCCAGGATAATATTCTGTACATCATCTTTGTTTACAACAACATTTATCAAAAGTGTTTTGTAACCGAGCATGCTGAAGGCAAGATCGTAGGTTCCTTCTTCAAGATGTAGTTCATAAGAGCCATCTTCTTTTGAAATAGTTCCTTTTACTGATCCTTTGACCTGGATGCTAACCAGGGCAAGCGGTTCAAGCTTATCATTCGTGATCTTACCTGAAATTTTATGGTATTGTGCCTGTGCAACGGAAAAGCCAAGGAGGAAAACCAGCAGTAAGCAGTGGCGACGGTGCATAGCAGGGGATATTGATTGTA
>DASUTO010000017.1:0-6144 GCA_036374555.1 Chitinophagaceae bacterium | reverse complement strand
CTTATCTTCCATCGCATACCCGATCGATGAGTGTCGTAAGACAACCACTACACTACAATCTTTATTGGCTGTACCAGTGGCTTCATTAGTAAGCAAAAAAACTCTTGGCCAGGCAAATGGATAAATTTCATGAGGATGCGGGGAATCAAAAACAATCCTGTGTTTACCAGTGATCTTTTTAAACATTTCTTCTGGGTCCCCATAAACTTTGGGATCAAACTTTGCTTCGCCAGCAAATGCAGAGATCGAAGGTGCAATGCTTGTTAAGCCAATCGCTGCAGCACCGCTTGCAATTGTTCCCAGGAAATTCCGGCGATTGGTTCCTTCATTAGTTTCGTTGGTATTCATAAAAAAAAATTTATTGATTGACAATGAAAAAGCCCGATAAGCTACGAAAAAAAACAATACTGTGCTTTACATCGCCCTTTTTTAAATGTTTTGTTCGTAATTTTTCTGTAATAAATCTTACGTATGAAAAAGATAACCCTGGTCGCCGCATTTTCGCTGGGAATTTTTATGCAATCATTTTCCCAACAAAAACCTTACAATATTGTCTTCGATCTTACAACAAGTGACACAGCGACCCATCAACGTTTAATTCGATGGATAAACGGCATTCTTACTTCTCATCCCGATGCCAGGGTAGAAGTGGTATTTTACGGAAGGGCATTGGATATGATAGTAAAAGATAAGTCTACCGTGGCGGGGGAAGTAATTAAACTTGGCACCGATAAGAAGGTAACCTTTGCTGCTTGTGAGCATGCCATGCAAGTATTTAATATTAGTAAAGATCAATTGCTTAATGGGGTAACTACAGTGCCTGATGCCTTGCATGAGCTGGTGATAAAACAGGCTGAAGGCTATGGCTATATAAAAGTTACCAATTGACTGCGAAAATCATCTGTAACAGTGACTTGTATCACTTCAAAAGGGGTGAGTAAACAGTAGGTTTGTGAGATAAAACGCAAACCATGACACATTTTCAAGTATTGATAATCGGGGGCGGAAATGCCGGTATTTCAACTGCTTCGCAATTACTTCGCAAAAAAAAGGATCTGCAAATTGCAATTATTGAGCCTTCTGAAAAACATTACTATCAGCCGGCATGGACACTTGTAGGTGCCGGTGTTTTTGATATAAAGAAAACTATTCGAACCGAAGCCTCAGTAATGCCACGCGATGTTAAATGGATCAGAGAAGCCGCTGCAATTTTTCAACCACAAGAAAATAAGGTGATCACTTCCGAAGGAAACACTTATACCTACGACTATTTAATTGTTGCGCCCGGAATACAACTTAATTGGGGTGATGTAAAAGGACTGAAAGAAACGATCGGTAAGAATGGCGTCACAAGTAATTATTCATACCTGTATGCACCTTACACTTATGAATGTTTAAAAGCTATTAAACCCGGAGATACCATTCTCTTTACAGCGCCATCAACACCAACAAAATGCGGTGGAGCTCCTCAAAAAGTAATGTACATGACCGCAGATTACCTGAGAAGAAAAGGGATTTTGAAAGATGTTACTTTAGAATTTGTATCAGGTGGTAGTATGTTGTTTGGCATAAAGAAATATGCGGCCTCCTTACAAAAGATGGTAGACAAATATGGTATTACTCTTAATTTTAAATATGATCTCATTGCAATTGACGGTGAGAAAAGAGAGGCCACCTTTAGACTCATGAATAATGGCTCTACCATTACCAGGAATTACGATATGATCCATGTGACGCCTCCGCAGAGTGCCCCGGATTTTATTCGCCAAAGTCTGTTGGTTGACGCAAAAGGATGGGTTGATGTCGACAAATACACATTACAGCATATAAGGTATGATAACATATTTGCGCTTGGTGATGTTACCAACACACCAAATGCAAAAACAGGCGCCGCCGTAAGAAAGCAAGTACCTGTACTTGTAAGTAATCTTGTCGCATTGATAGAACACAGATCAATGACAGAAAAGTACTCAGGCTACGGAAGCTGCCCATTGACGGTTGGCTATGGTAAGCTTGTACTAGCTGAATTTGGCTATGATAACAAAGTGATGGAAACATTTCCTTTTGACCAGGCCAAACCAAGATGGAGCATGTGGTTATTAAAGAAATATATTTTGCCCTGGCTTTACTGGCATAAAATATTAAAAGGCAGTGCCTGAATTCAGTAACATTAATCACTTTCCATTCCAACGCTTTTTCAGACCTTTGCGGTTATGAAAACTTTTCTGTTCCAAAATAAATTAATGATAATAGGTCTCGTGCTGGGCGCCTTTGCGGGGTTTTTGTACTGGAAATTAGTAGGATGCAACAGCGGGACTTGTATGATCACTTCAAAATGGCATAACAGTACGACTTATGGTGCAGTCATGGGTGGATTGTTTTTCAGCATTTTTAAAAAAGAAGGTAAAAAATAGCGAAGGGACTGCTTCGTCTCGCCTTTGGCGATCCTCGAAAGAAAAAAAATGAATAGAACAACAAATAAAACAGAAACGTTTAATGATATCATCAATGGCGATAAACCAGTGCTGGTTGATTTTTTTGCAGAATGGTGTGGCCCATGCAAGATGATGAAGCCAATACTGGAAGAGCTTCGATCAAAAATGGGTGATGACGTTAGAATAATCAAAGTTGATATTGATAAAAGTCCTGCGGCTGCCTCTCACTACAATGTAATCAGTGTGCCTACTCTTATGCTTTTTCAAAAAGGAAATATATTGTGGCGACAGCCCGGTGTGGTCCCTGCTGTTTCATTACAAAAAATAATTTCTCATTTTATATCACAAAATAATGTCCACTAAAAAAAAGCGTAGTTATCTTTTTTCAACTTTAGATTGTCGTTGTCCAAGATGCAGAGAAGGGAAACTTTTCAAAAATAATGTTAGCATTAGTCTTAAAAAAAATATGGCAATGCCTAAAACCTGTGCGGTATGTGGACAACCTACTGAAAAAGAACCAGGATTTTATTATGGTACGGGGTATGTCAGTTATGCAATGGGAGTAGCAATAAGTGTAGCCACATTTATAGCATGGTTTGTATTGATAGGAATGTCCGTCCGTGATAATCGTTTTTTTTATTGGATGATAACGAATGCAGTTCTTTTGGTGGTTTCGCAGCCCTGGCTGATGCGTATCTCAAGAAGCATTTGGATCTCATGGTTTGTAAAATATGATCCCGACTGGAAAGTGCATTCTTTAGCTAAAGAAGATATTGAACGAATTATTCCTGAACAGCAAATGAATTAAGATTTGCGGAGACCAAGGGATTCGAACCCTTGATACGGTTTCCCGTATACACACTTTCCAGGCGTGCCTCTTCAACCACTCGAGCAGGTCTCCGGGGCGGCAAAAATACAGTTAGCGTTTCAGATGTTGAATAATTCTTTCGCATTCCTACTGGTAATATTTTCGACCTCATCTTTCGAAATATTTTTTATCTCAGCTAATTTTTCAACTACATATTTTAAATAACTGCATTCATTTCTTTTTCCTCTAAAAGGAACGGGCGCCAAATAAGGAGCATCTGTTTCCAGCACCACATATTTCATATCAATACCCGTTATCACTTTATCCAGGCCTGAATTTTTAAATGTAACTACCCCTCCTATCCCCAGATAAAATCCAAGACCAATGATCTCATTTGCCTGCTTTTCATCCCCTGAAAAACAATGAAAGACCCCTTTCAAACTACCCCGTTGATTTTCCTTGACCACCTTAATACATTCGTCGATTGAACTGCGTGAATGAATAACAACCGGTATATCGTATTTTTTAGCCAATTCAATTTGAATCTGAAAAGACTCGTATTGTTCTTTAGTAAATGTCCGATCCCAGTAAAAATCAAGGCCGGTTTCCCCAACCGCCACAAATCTTCTTTTTTCAAAGTACTCTTCGACTCTTTTGAGTTCCTGTTTATATCCCTCTTTCACGGAGCAAGGATGTAATCCCATCATGGAAAGGTATTTTTGCGGATTTCGAGCTTCAATTTCCAACATCGCTAAATGTGTCTCATTATCGATGGCAGGCATCAAAATGAGCTTAATTCCCTCGTTTTCAGCTTTCTTTAGCATTAAGTCCCTATCCCCATCAAATTCTGCCAGGTAAAGGTGACTATGGGTATCTATTATCATATTTTTATACTGATTTTCAAAGATAAACAGCCTGGAAAATCTTAACAAAGCCTTAAACCAACTTCAATATTTTCCGTCACAGAGTCGTTATTTGTAAACCTACAAAATCAATATTATGAAACTGATTTTCAGTCCTACCCGCTTGGTTGCCTTGGTTTTTGTATCTCTTGTTGTATTCGGATCATGTAAAAAAGAAACGAGCGCCGACACCAGCCAGGAGGAGTTTGCATCACAAGCTTCTTCCCAGGCAGATGCCGAATCTGATGATATTTTCAATGAAGTTTTTGACAATGTGATGGGTGTAAATACTGATGTAGCATTTGGAGGAACTGGCGTATTTGGCAGGATGAATAATTCAGGTACTGCCGGTGAAACAGCCCGCCTGAACGCTTGCCCAGATGTTACCATTACCCATCTCAGCAATACCAGCCCATTTCCCGTAAAAATCGTAATGGATTTTGGCACTGGTTGCACGGGTCGTGATGGAAGAACCCGCTCAGGAAAGATCATTACAGAGTATACTAAACGCCTGGTGGTGCCAGGCGCAATAGCAACAACAACTTTTGTAGATTATACGGTAGACAGTATAAGAGTGCAGGGTAGGCATAAGATCACTAACCAAAGTGACACCCTAATGGGTACAAATTGCCCGGTGCACAAATGGAAAGTAGAAGTAACAGACGCTAAGCTTATAAAACCCAATGGTAACTATACAGAGTGGCACAGCACAAGAACTATTACACAGATAGAAGGCAGATGTACCTCACTTATACCTCTTGATGATATTTATGAGATCAGGGGAGGTTCTGGTGGTAAGGTAAAAAGAGGTGATCTTTTAATTGCCTGGAACGCTGAAATCACTGAACCCTTGATCAAAAAATTCACCTGTCGCTGGTTGGTGAAAGGTATTATTAGAATAGCCAGGTTAAATCTAACAACGAATTCGCCCTGGGTCGCAGCCATAAACTACGGGAATGGAGATTGTGATAATAAGGCCATAGCAACTATTAATGGGATATCCCATATAATTACTTTGCCGTAATTAAAAAATTATTATACCTTTAAACCAGTTTTCATAGGGTACGGATTAAAAACGGGCCAGGGTTTCTACCCAGGCCCTATTAATTTATATACCCGAAGAAAATATTTTTTCTAAAGTGCTTTAAATAAATACCCTTTTTCAGAGAAGTGATTTAGCATTCTTGGCAGCGTGTATTCAAGTTTCGGGAACGCTTTTTCGCTATCATGAAAAACTATAATTGAGCCCGGTACTGACGCCAGCAATACATTGGCAAGACATTGCTGAGCGGTGCAAGCAATATCAAAATCCCCACTTAAAACATCCCACATTATCACTTTTGGTTCTTTCCCTTTTATTACTGGTTTTAAGTTTTTCGCCTGGAATGAAGTGATCCGGCCATACGGAGGTCTGAAAAGATCACTATCTATTTCTTGAGAAGCAAGAGCAATGTCCTTCAAATATTTGTCATTGCTAGTTTTCCATCCATTCAAATGATTGTATGTATGATTGCCAACAGAATGGCCTTCATTTATTATTTGTTTATAGATACCAGGGTATGCAACCACATTTTTCCCTATGCAAAAAAAAGTGGCTAAAGCGTTAACTTGTTTTAATTGTTTTAAAACAAAGGGTGTTGCTTCCGGATGAGGCCCATCATCAAATGTCAGGTAGAGGATTTTATCATTTACAGGGATACTCCACACATAAGAATGGTAAATTCTCTTAAGCCACCCCGGTGTTTTTACGAAGTAAAACATTTGCCAAAGTAATTTCTTTCCTTGTTAATCGTTTAAGACTTTTGTAGGTCTTATTGCCAACTTAAAATTCAATCTCTATGAAACTAAAAAAAATCTTTGCTCTTTTGTCCCTTCCTTCGCTTTTTTTCTTCGCATCCTGTGAAAAAGAAGCTGAACCGGACCCAGAGTTTGATACCACGTTTAAATTAACTGAAGACCAGGCCATCTCAGAAAGTATTAATGACGATGCTACAGTTGT
>DASUTO010000016.1:0-5397 GCA_036374555.1 Chitinophagaceae bacterium | reverse complement strand
ATAACTGTTTCTGCACAGGATTCTTCTGCTAATGAAAAAAGATCAAGTTTGATCATCTCGGGTTATGCTGATCTTTATTACCAGTTCGATTTTAATAAGCCCGCCGATAAACTACGACCACCTTTTCTCTACAATTTTAAAAGGCATAATGAGATCAATACAAATCTTGCTTTATTGAAAGCTTCTTATAATGGAAAAAAATTCAGGGCAAATCTTGGGGTGATGGCAGGCAATTATGCAACATATAATCTTGCGGCTGAACCAGAATTCTTCAGATATATCTATGAGGCTAATGTTGGATACAAGTTTTCTGAACAGATTTCTGTTGATGCCGGCATTTTTCCTTCCCATATTGGTTGCGAATCTGCCATTGCAAAAGACAACTGGAATCTTAGCCGCAGCATATTAGCTGAAAACTCTCCCTATTACGAAACAGGAGTAAAATTTAATTACTCACCCAACGATCAATGGACTTTTTCCTTGCTTGGATTACAGGGCTGGCAGAATATTAAAGATCATAATTCATCAAAAGCATGGGGCACACAGATCGTTTTCACTCCGAATGAAAAATTGATCTTTAACTCATCCTCCTTTATTGGTAATGAAAAACCAGACAGCGCCAAACAAGTGAGACTATTCCATAATTTTCATTTCACTTATCATATCTCGTCAAAGCTGAAAACATTATTCATGCTTGATCTCGGCGCGGAAAAGAAGATTGACAAGAATGGCTACAATAAATGGATGGGAACAGCATTGCTATTACAATATTCCTTTGCAAAAAAGTTTGCTGCGGCTGCAAGAGCAGAATTTTACAGGGATAAAAATGGAGTTATCATCTCGAATTATCTTCCAGCACAATTTGAGTCAACCGGGCTTGCATTTAATATTGACTTTCGCCCAACAAAAAATTTTGTCATCAGGACCGAGATGAGATCATTACATTCAACGAGTAATATATTTACGAGGAACAACACACCTGTCCAAAGCAACTTTTCATTACTTACTTCCGCAGCATTCTACTTCTAACAACTGTTGGCATAGGTTCCGATAAAAAATTTCCATTTGGGTTATAATTAATTATCTTAATCGCATGAAATGAGCCATAAAATTTTCGAGGCAGCATTTTAGACCACCGAAGAAAATTTTATGGCGAATAACATGTGGCTAAAAAGAAATAATAAATACACATGAAACCAACGAGCATCCGGAGTGTAATCCTTGCTTCTTCTGTCGGCACACTCATTGAATGGTATGATTTTTATATTTTCGGAAGTCTTGCCACCGTTATAGCCGGCCAGTTTTTTCCAAACACAAATCCAACTGCGGCGTTGCTATCAACATTGGCAACTTTTGCTGCCGGTTTTATTGTTCGTCCGTTTGGCGCATTAGTTTTTGGAAGGCTCGGTGACCTGATAGGTCGCAAGTACACTTTCATGCTTACACTCATCATCATGGGTGGTTCCACTTTTGCCATCGGTCTTATTCCCTCTTATGAAAGCATTGGTGTCTTTGCGCCGATCATCATTCTTCTTTTAAGACTATTTCAAGGCCTGGCACTAGGCGGTGAATATGGCGGCGCGGCAACTTATGTTGCCGAACATGCTCCTGCAGACCGGCGAGGATATTTCACTTCCTGGATACAAACAACAGCCACTCTTGGTTTATTCTTATCTCTCGGAATTATTTTAATTACGCGACACAGTCTTGATAGTGATCTTTCAACGTCGATCAGCAAATTCAATGACTGGGGTTGGCGTATTCCTTTTCTTGTCTCCATTGTCCTTGTAGGAGTTTCCATTTATATACGGCTAAAGATGAAAGAGTCTCCTTTGTTCGCCAAATTGAAAAACGAAGGAAAGACTTCTGTAAATCCATTGAAAGAAAGTTTTGCGCATAAGGGCAATTTAAAAATGGTATTGCTTGCATTGTTTGGCGCCACAATGGGGCAAGGTGTTGTCTGGTATACCGGTCAGTTCTATGCTCAATCATTTATTGAAAACGTTTGCAAGATAGATTTTGAACAATCCCGCACCATTTTAATATGGGCAATACTTTTTGCAACGCCCTTCTTTGTTGTATTTGGAAAATGGAGTGATAAAGTAGGAAGAAAATGGATCATGCTTACAGGGATGTTTTTAGCTATTGTTACTTATCGCCCTCTTTTTGATCAATTGTTTTCAATTTCCGATACAACCAATAAAAAAGAATTAATTACAAGAAAAGAAATAAATACAAAGCTTATCCCGATCAGTAATACCGGGAACACGTTACGAACAGTAACCAGCACCCGTCATTATCAGGAAGGGATACGACTAATAGAAGTAAAATCAGATACACTTTATGCAGAACCTGGAAAAGTCTCCTTAAACCCTGATATCAAAACATCAAAATTGCTGAATGATGAAGATTACCGGATGATGATCATTATTGTTTTTGTTATGATCTTGTATGTAACAATGGTGTATGGCCCCATCGCTGCTTTTCTTGTAGAACTGTTCCCAACTAAGATCCGCTATACATCCATGAGTTTACCTTATCATATTGGGAATGGCGTGTTTGGAGGATTAACGCCATTTATTGCAACGCTTTTGACAACAATATATACAGGGGATAAACTGGTGGGACTTTACTATCCGATCGTTATTGCAGCTGTTTGTCTTGTAATAGGCATTTTATATGTTTCAAATAAAATTGATCCTAATGTTAATGATTAAAAAAATTTTATGAATGCTATAAAAAGATTTGCCGGCATTTTGTGGATCATCCTTGGACCGGTTGCTATTTTTTATCTTATTAAAACTGCGGCAGAAGAAATTGCAAAAAAACCTGTGATCGATACAAAGATCCAATGGATCGTTTTTGTTGTGATTTTTATTCCTATTGCGATCGGTCTCATGATCTTTGGTTGGTATGCCCTGAAAAATGAATACCACCATCTTCCGGAAAGTTCAAAAGACGTCGAGGACTGATTGTTTGATTGCTATATCAGCAGGCCGATTTTTTCAACAACATTTTACAAATCTTAAACAATGTTTCTTTTCACATGTTATTAGTGGAAACTATTTTTGCACCACTAATGAAAAAGCTGATTGCGATATTCTTTTTCTCCTTGCTGGGCCTGCATTTTGCAACAGCCTTCAGCGGCCTTTCACAGCAGGCAGTTATATGCATGGATATAGAAGAAAAAAATTCCAATAAAAGCAAGGATACCATAAAGGAAATGCCGGAAGAAAATGATTTTGAAAACGACCGGCTTTCTTGTTATGATTCACTGGCTCAACAAATCATCCATCATGCTGTTGTCAATTTCTGCCTGCAGCATCCCATCATTGATATACCCACTCCCCCGCCCAATCATTGTTGATTTTTTTCTGAGCCTTTGAGGCCCGGCAAGGTAAAGAATATAATATTTTAAAAACCGGAGGCCTTGCCAAAATTGCCTGAACTGGAAACAAAATATTTAGAACCACGCAACAGCCTTTACCGGGCCGGCGCGGTGCTGGCACAATTATAGAATAAAACAATATTCATAAACAATAAAACTTACAACAATGAAATGTCCGAATTGTGATGAAACATTAGTAATGACGGAAAGACAAGGTGTGGAAATTGATTATTGCCCCAAATGCCGTGGCGTTTGGCTCGATAAAGGCGAGTTAGATAAAATCATCGAAAAATCGCAGGGGGATCTGCGCAGTCAGAACCGGAATGACGATACCTTTAACCGCCCTGGTGATGATGATGACGATTATGATAATGGAAGAAGAGGTACAAATAGAAGACGGGGAGGTTTTCTTGGCAATTTGTTTGATTTTGATTAGAGCAAATCATCATTTTTGCCGGAAAGACTGGAAGGCTATTAGAATGATTGAAAACCTTCGGCTTGTCGTCTTTCTGGCAAAATACCTTAGAATAAATTCCAATTTATAAACCAGACCACATGGATTACCAGGTTATCATTTCATTGCTTACGCTGATTGCACTTGAAGTAGTGCTCGGTATCGATAATATCATTTTTATTTCCATACTGGCGGGCAAGTTGCCGCCCGACCAGCAGCGCAAAGCAAGAACCTGGGGCATTTTACTGGCAATGGTATTGCGGCTGGTCCTGCTTGCAGCTATTTCAGTTATCATAAAACTGAACAATGAGCTGTTCCCGCTCTTTGGTATCAGCATCAGCGGAAAAGATCTGATACTGATACTCGGTGGCTTGTTTCTTATATATAAAAGCACAAAAGAAATTTATCATAAGATAGAAGGTGAACCTGATGATAAGGAACAAAAAGTGCGTAAAGCAACATTTATTAATATTATCGGCCAGATATTATTACTCGATTTGGTTTTTTCTGTTGATTCCATCATCACAGCTATCGGGCTGGCTAATGAAATATGGGTGATGTACACGGCTGTGATAGTTACAGTAATCATTATGCTGATTGCGGCCGGTCCTATAAGCAATTTTGTAAATAAGCACCCGGCATTCAAAGTTCTTGCCTTAAGTTTTTTGATGCTGATAGGGTTCACTTTACTCATCGAAGGATTTGATGTGCATGTTCCGAAAGGCTATGTTTATTTCGCCATGGCCTTTGCATTCCTGGTTGATATAATACAAATGAAAGTCGCCGGCAAAAAATCGCATCCGGTAAAACTGAATGAACATTATACGGAGGATGGCGCTAAGTAAAGCTATAGGTTAAGGTAAGAACTCAGCAGCCATCCATTATTTCTTTGCATAATAGTTTTATCATTAACTCTTCTTCCCTGTTGCAGCGTTTGATTGAAATATCCTCCTTCAAGGGCAACATGTTTATTAAACTTATAACCTACCAGCAGGAAAATACGGTTCTGATCAAAAATATTTGTGCCGAGATCTTTACCTGCGCCAATAAAGATCTCATCAGCTGCGGCACCATAAAACAGCTGATCGCCTTTGGAATAAAAAGGATACTGTGTTCTGAACTGGTAACGAAAACGATGAACAAAAGTCCAGCCTTCTATTTCACGGTCAGTACCAGCTTGCACACGGCCCAGCCAGCGTTGTTCAATACGGAAGCGATGTGTAAACAAAAATTTATTAATCGGCTGATGGAAACTTATTTGTTCATAAATGCGATGCTCAGGGAATGTTCCGTTGCTGGCGATCGGGTAGTCGCCATATGGAAAGGTCTCGATCCATGCGTAACCAATATGGGCCGTTACATTATCATGAAGCTTATAATTAGTGCCGATGCGCAAAAGACTTTGCTGCCAGTATTTCAATCCTTCGCTCCTTCGCCATTGATATTCGACATGCAGGCTCCATTTTTTATTTAATGTAATTGTATTGAAGCTTTGAATCCAATTGAGATAATTATAATCATTCACCCGGTCGTTCTGGGCAAAAAGATCAATGAT
>DASUTO010000015.1:0-7670 GCA_036374555.1 Chitinophagaceae bacterium | reverse complement strand
CATCGCTTTTTTCAGACAAAAACAATTTTCTATCTCGGCTCCTTATGTGTGGGGCATTCGGCTTGGTTTATTGTTATTTATTATATTTTCCCTCGAAGGTGGACTAATGGTGGGATTATTAAAGCATACGGTTGGTGGTCCCGATGGAGAACCCGGGATACCATTAGTAAATTGGAGCACGGAGTATGGTGATCTGCGCATCGCCCATTTTATTGGCATACATTCGTTGCAGGTTTTACCATTATTTGGACATTATATCTCAAAAACAAAAATGCAAACTATTTTATTTTCCGCCACTTATTTTCTTCTTGCATCAGCATTGTTTTTACAAGCAATGAAAGGAATACCTTTGTTTTTTTAATTTCTCTATATGCAAAAAATATTATTTATCGGTGCATCTGGTATGTTGGGTAAGCCGGTTGCTCTTGAATTAATGAGAGCCGGTTTTATTGTTACCTTATTAGCAAGAGATGTTGAAAAAATGCGAAAACTTTTTCCGAATGCTGCAGTAGTTAGAGGGAATGTATTTGATGTTAATTCACTAGAGACAGCTATGGCCGGGAATGAAGTTGTTTATGCTAACCTTTCCGTAGGACAGTCATCAAAAAAGGATGAACCACAACCTGAAAGAGAAGGGGTGGCTAACATCATTGAGGCAGCAAAAAGATCAGGTATTAAACGTATCGCTTATCTTTCTTCATTGATAAAAAATTACCAGGGAATGAATGGTTTTAACTGGTGGTCATTTGAAGTGAAGCAGGCAGCTGTTGATGCGATAAAAAAGTCTGGCTTAAACTACAGTATTTTTTATGCTTCGACATTTATGGAAACACTTGACAGGCAAATGTTACAGGGTACCCGATTAATGCTTGCAGGAAAATCAGAGGCACCAATGTGGTTTATTGCTGGTAAAGATTATGGTGTTCAGGTGGCGTGGGCATTAAAAAAAGCGGTTGACAGTAACCAGGAGTATAATGTACAGGGGTTGGAACCATTTACTTTTGGTGAAGCTGCAAAGGTTTTTATTCAGAATGTAAAGTCGCCGATAAAAATTATGAAAGCGCCATTGGCACCCCTAAAGTATCTCGGCGTTTTTAACCAGCGAATGAACTATGCTTATCATATTTGCGAAGCACTGAATAAGTATCCCGAGAAATTTGAAAGTGAAAATACATGGAATGATCTCGGTAAACCTTCTACAACATTGGCAGACTATGTTGCTTCTTTAAAAATTTAGAATCAGACATGATAAAATCACTATTAGCTTTTCTTGTCCTTGGTCTTAGCGTTACCCTTTCCGCTCAAAAATCGAAAGAACAGTTTTTAATCATCGGAACTTATACTGCTGGTTCAAGCGACGGAATTTATGTTTATAAGTTTAATACGGAAACGGGCGAGAATAGCTTTGTAAGTTCGGTAAAGACATCTAATCCCTCCTATCTCGCTATTTCACCCAATAAAAAATATGTGTATGCTGTAAACGAAAATGCAGACAGTACCAGGTTCACAGTTACTGGTCATGTTGCAGCATTTTCATTTGATAAAACAACAGGCAAACTTACTTTTATAAACAAACACGAATCCGGCGGCAAGCATCCCTGTTATGTTTCGATAGACAAAACAGGAAAATGGGTGATCGTTGGAAATTATAGCAGCGGTTCACTTGCGGTGTTGCCGGTAAGGTCAAATGGCAGTCTTGATTCAGCGGTACAGGTAATACAACATGAAGGCAGTAGTGTGAATTCAGAAAGACAGGAAGCTCCGCATGTACATGCAACAGTTTTAAATAAGAATAATAAAACACTATATGTTCCCGATTTGGGGTTGGATGAAGTAGTGTTATATAATTTAGATACTAAAACCGGTAAGCTGAAAGAATTCGATCCCCCGTTTGTAGCAACTGAACCCGGAGCGGGTCCACGTCATATCGATATTCACCCCAATGGCAATTATGCATACCTGATGGAAGAGCTTACGGGTTCGGTATCTGCTTATAGAATAGAAAAGAATGGTTATTTAAGTTTGGTACAAAATATTTCAGGATTGCCAAGAGATTTTACTGGCGAAGTTGGCAGTGCTGACATTCATGTTTCTCCTGACGGAAAATTTTTGTATTGTTCAAATCGTGGTGAAAGTAATACGATCGGAATTTTTAGCATCAACAAAAGTAATGGACAACTGGAATGGATAGATCATCAATCGACCCTGGGAAAAACACCCCGCAATTTTAATTTCGATCCCACCGGCAATTTTTTGTTGGTTGCCAATCAAAACAGTGATGAGATAGTGATCTTTAAAAGAGATAAGGAAACTGGCTTGCTTACTGATTCAGGTAAAAGAGTAAAAGTTTCAAAACCTGTTTGTTTAAAATGGATAGCTGTTGAATGACAACCGGGCTAAAGCCCGATTATTTAGCAGGACATTACTTTTTGACCCCATCCGCCTCTTGCGGATCGGGTTATTGAAATCATAAAATTGAAATGGGTTTTAGCCCAGAGTAAAAACAACAAGTTGGAAATAACAAAGCAACATATTGAAGATGCTCATGAAAGGATAAAACCGTTTATTCATAAAACCCCTGTACTTACTTCAAACACCCTTGATAAAATTTCCGGCGCTGAAATATTTTTTAAATGTGAGAATTTTCAGAAGATCGGTGCATTTAAGATCCGTGGCGGTATGAATGCGGTGTTATCATTACCTGGGGAAAAAAGAAGAAAAGGAATTGCTACGCATTCATCCGGCAATCATGCACAGGCAATTGCCTATGCGGCCAGAGAGGTTGGAACAAAAGCCTATATCGTAATGCCGGATAATTCTCCTAAGGTAAAGGTGGATGCAGTAAAAGGCTATGGCGCGGAAATATTTTTTTGCGAACCCAATCAACAGGCAAGAGAAAGAACGTTGCAGGATGTAGTGGATAAAACCGGCGCTGAATTTATTCATCCATATAATAATTATGAAGTAGTAACAGGCCAGGCAACCTGTGCAAAAGAATTAATAGAAGAAGTTCCTTCCCTGGATTTTATCATTTCCCCTGTTGGTGGTGGTGGCTTACTGAGCGGATCTTTATTGAGTGCTCATTATTTTTCTCCGCCAACTATTGTATATGCCGGCGAACCAGAAGGCGCCGCTGATGCAATTCTCTCTATCAAAAATGGAAGGATCGAAAAAGCCCCATTTGTAAAAACAATAGCAGATGGTTTGCTTACTACGCTTGGCGATAAAACGTTCCCCATCATTAAGCAGTACGTAAAAGATATTTTGACCGTAAGTGATGAAGAGATCATTGCCGCTATGCGACTTGTTTATGAAAGAATGAAAATTGTAATTGAGCCAAGTGGCGCTGTACCTCTTGCTGCGTTAATAAAAAATAAAACTCTCTTTGCCGGTCAAAGAGTTGGGATTATTTTTAGTGGTGGAAACGTTGAGTTGAAAAAATTGGGAGAATGGTTTTGATGTCATAGGATGTTGCTTAGATATAAATGTAAACAGGCAATTATCGAATGATGAAAATAAACTATTTTGTAGTAACCCTTGTATTGATTGGACCTTTTGTTCTTCATGCTCAGAAAGACGAAACCCATTTTATAAAAGATGCAAAGGAGAACTTCTATTCATTTGAATATATTCACTATCTCAGGGGTCCTAAATTGCCTTTCAAAAAGATCATTGTTATCGATAAGAGATTTGATACGACTAAAATAGGATATACCCATGATAAGATCAGTAACAAATTTTCAAAAATAGTTCTTCAAAAAAATTGGTCTGAAATTTTGAATGAGTATTTCAGGAATAACTTGGATACTAATTCTCAACAAAATCTCGTTATCGTTATACAAACATTTTGGTTGCAGTTTGGAATGCCGGTAGGAGTTCGAAGGCAAAAAAACATCAATGAAGTTTACAAAGATGATATTGACCGTGGTGGGTCGATCATAACGGAATTAAATGTCTTTGTACAATCAGATTCCAGTTTGCAGGCTTTCTTTAAAATTGATGGTATTATTCTTAGTCTTAGAAGTTATAGTAAGAATAAAATTGATAATTTCTTTTTCTTGCCTTTTGATTCGGTTGCAAAAAAAATAAACTCGCTTTCAGTTTCTCAAGCTATTTTGAATAAGAGAAAGATCAAATTGGATGAAATACACACCGTTTATAATAATAGGTTTCAAATACCAGTTTTAAATCAAATCACTCCGGAGAAGGGCGTCTTTTTAAGTTTCCAGGAATTCAAAGAAAATAAACCGCGGTACACACAATTCGGGCTTAAAAAAGGTGATTTAACTGATGAAGTTTATATTGTAAATAATGGAAAAGAAGAGATATTGGAAAATTATTGGGGGTTTTTTGATAACGCTGGCCTTTATATTCGTTTGGGCTTAAATGTATTCAAGGCCATTCGACAACAAAACACTTATGAATTAGTTGGCTTTCACAATACCAATACCTATTACGATTATCAGACTGGGATTGCATTTACGAGAAAGTCAAGGAAAATATTCCAGGTTAATATGAGAACAGGAAAGCTTTATTGAACACGATCTAGTTTATTCAAGGAAACAATCATCTTATTCTGATTCTATTTTGTATTTGGATGCCTGCATTCTTCCCAATATGCAACGATCAGTTTAATGGTTTCTTTTAGCTCATTATATGAATTCTTCTTTTGAAAAAATCCCTGTACCGTCATTTTTGTATAGGCTTCATTGACCGTTTTTTGATCTACTGCAGTAGAGCAGAAAACAAAGGGAATACTTTTTTTTCTTAGTTCTTTGTCATCATCTATCTGACGTTTACATTCTATTCCGGTTAGGGCCGGCAGGTTCACGTCGCAAAAAATAATAAATGGTTGTTCCGAAGTTCTTTTCAAGTAAGAAAAGGCATCGTCGCAATTTTGAAACCATACTACGGGATTAGTTATCTTAAGATCTTTAAGAATGTCCTGGAAAACATCTTTATCATCAGCATCATCTTCAATAAGAATTATTGGCCCCGTTTTCATACATCAGATTTTTTTAAAGGTATTTAAATAAGAACTTCTATAAAAGAAAAACTTCAGGGTCTGACCATCATCTTTTATTTGGAAATTTATGAGCAGTGTCTTTTTAGCCAATGACCGATAGCCTGGATCATGGGAACTCAGCAAGTTTCGGGTTGTTGTAGAATGATAAACGTTTCATTTTTGTATAAATAAATTTTATCAAATGAAACAGTTTAAAATTGTTCCGCTGAGCAGGGAATATGCAAACAAGATCAAAGAAAATAATAAAGATGATTTTGGTCACGAGGTGATCGAGCAGCTTGCAACAGCTAAAGGCCCTTGCAGGGTTTCACTGAAACCTTTTAAAGTTGGAGAGGATGTGAGAATTTTAATTTCTCATAGCCCATTTACAATTGATAATGTCTTCAATCAGCCCGGCCCGGTTTTTATTCATAAAAAAGATGTAGAAGCCTATAGCGACATACACCGGTTTCCTCCCGAAATAAAAGCGAATAAAGAAAGTTTTCCTTTGACATTGATCGGGTACACCAAAGAACAAATGATGGTTCTTACACATTTAGTGGGTGATGATGATGTTGATCTGCTGATACCAAAAATATTTGAGAAGCGACCTGATATTGAATACCTGCATGCGAGAAATGCAGAGGCCAGTTGTTTTATTTGTAAGATTGAAAGGGTGTAATTCTCTAAGCAAAGCACAAGGCGAGTTGCCGGGCGATGTATTTAAGAAGTTTCCCGACCTATCCGCACAACAAATCATATTTTATTTAGCGGCGAGGCCAACACGTCGCCGGCTTTCGCCAAAGCCTTTTGTTGTAGTCAGTCATTTCAACAGTTAGAGTCTACCAAAAAGGTTCAAGGCCGTTGTCTTTCAACTCACGTTTTATGTCTTTGACTTGCTGTTCAAGTTCTCGCTTTTGCAAAATGTATAGTTTTGTGTCTATTTCTCCTTTTAGCCGCCTCGTAAACAACTTAGCAAGGTCTTTTTGAAGGCGCTGCGCACGGGCAGCTTTTTGTCGAAGAAGAAAGTCGTTTTGTTTGATTTCTTTGACTCGCACTGTTTCTTTAAAGTCTTTGTCAAAGGAAGTGGCAAACGAAATTTCACCACGTTCTTCGGGGATGATATGCTGTCCAGGTTGTTTCGTTGGCAATCTTCGAACAATTTGCCTGAAGTTTTCTGCTTCAATTAAAATATCGCCAACATTGGTTTCGATGCGCCACTCGGTTTCATTGTTTTGATTTATTTGTCTGTACACGTCGGAAATTTCAAGATAATTGTCAAAATCTTTGTTTTCAAAGTTGAAGCTGAACTTACGAGGTGTCTCGAAAATTAAAGTGCAGGGAGCTATCCAAAAAGAAAACCAAAGGTCTTGCTGAGGCTCAACCCATTCAAAAATGTAATCTAGGTCAAAGTAAAGGTCTTTGTCAACTTTGAAAGCGTAAATTAAACTGTCATGCCAACCCATTTCATCAAAGTCGTCATTAGTCCAGACCCATTTGTCAAGGTGATATGTTTCTGAGGAAGATTTCATTTATGCTTGCCTACAGCGTTCCGGCATTACGTCTTTGTTGGTGTTCTATTTTAGTCAGTATCAAAAATTGTTCATCATCACGAACAAACGAATATAGGAATTCTTGACTCTAATGCGTGACTAACTCTATTTGGTCGTTGGTGCTTAGATGTTTAAAACGGGTACTTAATCATTATTGAACACCAACGACGGCGTAAAGAATTCAGTCGGACTTTAAATTGCTTTATTTTATTGTCGCAAATGGATCTTTCGCTGCTTCGATTTATTAAATACATTTCTCCCTTTATCAATCCCACTTCTCAATTTCTTTTGTTCTTCTTCCGGTAAATCAATAAAATCCTGGCATTCCTTGCTACATGTCCCTTCATATTTGGTTTTACATTCATCACATTGTATAAATAAAAGATGACAGGCATCATTTATACAGTTCACATGTGTATCAGCAGGTTTGCCACATTGATGGCATTGGGAAATTATTTCTTCAGTCACCCTCTCCCCCAACCTTTGATCAAACACAAAATTCTTTCCATGAAATTTTAGTTCCAGCTTTTTTTCTTTTGCTTCATTCACATAATTGATAATACCACCTTCCAAATGAAAAACGTTTTTAAAACCACTATGCTTCATGAAGGCTGATGCTTTTTCACAACGAATACCGCCGGTACAGTACATGATGATGTTTTTTTCTTTATTCTCTTTCATCATATCAACTGCCATGGGTAGTTGCTCACGAAAAGTATCAGAAGGAATTTCAATCGCATTTTCAAAATGGCCGACCTCGAATTCATAATGGTTTCTCATGTCGATCACGATCGTATCCGGGTCATTGGTCAACTGATTGAATTGTTCCGCATTTACATAACGACCCCTGTTTGCCATATCAAAAGCAGGATCATTGATACCATCAGCGACAATTTTATTCCGAACTTTTATATCCAGTACATAGAAACTTTTACCATCATCATCAACAGCAACGTTAAGACGCAGACCATTCAATGGGTCTATTGAATAGAGATAAGACCTGAACGGTTCAAGATTTGCAGTTGGCAAACTGATCTGTGCATTGATGCCTTCGGACGCGACATAAATTCTTCCCAATACTTCCAATTCTTTTAAATGACGATAAAGCTCAT
>DASUTO010000014.1:0-11038 GCA_036374555.1 Chitinophagaceae bacterium | reverse complement strand
AGTTGTCTGGGATATCCTTGAAAATATTTTGAGAGGTCATCCAGTGATGCTGAACCGTGCGCCAACGCTTCACCGCTTATCGATCCAGGCTTTTCAGCCAAAATTGATCGAAGGAAAAGCGATCCAGCTTCACCCGCTGGTTTGTACAGCGTTCAACGCCGACTTTGATGGTGACCAGATGGCGGTTCACGTTCCGTTAAGTCATGCGGCGGTTTTGGAAGCACAGTTACTGATGCTTGCATCACATAATATTTTGAATCCGCAGAATGGTACTCCTATCACACTTCCTTCACAGGACATGGTCCTGGGGCTTTATTACCTTACTAAAGGGAAGAAGACCAATGAGACCGAAAAAGTTCGTGGTGAAGGGATGAAGTTTTACAATTCCAGTGAGGTAGTGATCGCTTATAACGAAAAGATCGTTGACCTGCATGCATGGATCAAGGTAAAAACTCCCGTTAGAGAAAATGGCGAGATTGTAAATAAAATGATCGAGACGACGGTTGGGCGCGTTTTATTTAATCAACACGTCCCTGCTGAGGTTGGTTATGTGAATGCGCTGCTGACGAAAAAGAATTTGCGTGAGATCATTGGTGATATTTTGAAGATCACTAACATTCCGAAAACAGTGAAATTCCTTGATGATATCAAACAGCTTGGATTCCGTACAGCATTCCAGGGTGGATTGTCATTTAATATCCTTGACCTTGTAATTCCTGATTCAAAAGAAGAATTACTTGATCAGGCAAAAGGTGAGGTGGATGAAGTGTGGGATAGCTACAACATGGGTCTGATCACAAACAACGAACGTTACAACCAGATCGTTGACATCTGGAGCCGTGTTGATACCCGCATCACTGAAACGTTGATCCGTGAAATGAGTGCCGATAAGCAGGGCTTCAACTCTGTTTATATGATGCTTGATTCAGGTGCCCGCGGTAGCAAGCAACAGGTAAAACAGCTTGCAGGTATGAGAGGATTGATGGCCAAGCCAAGAAAATCCGGCTCAACAGGAAGCGAGATCATTGAGAATCCAATTCTTTCCAACTTCAAAGGAGGATTGAACGTATTGGATTACTTTATCTCTACTCACGGTGCCCGTAAAGGTCTTGCGGATACGGCGTTAAAAACAGCCGATGCCGGTTACTTAACACGTCGTTTGGTTGACGTAGCACAGGACGTTGTTATCACAGAAGAAGATTGCGGTACACTGCGTGGTATTGCTATCAGCGCATTAAAAGATAATGAAGATGTTATTGAACCATTGAGTGATCGTATTGAAGGACGTACATCTTTACATGATGTTTATGATCCGCAAAATGATGAGCTTATTATTCACGCTGGTGAAGAAGTAACGTCTGAAATAGCAAGGCGTATTGAGGACAGCGGTATAGAATCAGTTGAGATACGTTCAGTACTTACCTGTGAAAGCAGGCGCGGATGTTGTGTGAAATGTTATTGTAAAAACCTTGCTACTGGTAATCTTGCACAGAAAGGTGATGCAGTTGGTATCATTGCTGCGCAATCGATCGGTGAGCCGGGAACACAGCTTACACTTCGTACATTCCACGTGGGTGGTGTGGCAGGCTCTGCTGCTGTTGAATCTACATTAACTGCAAAATTCGAAGGCGTTGTTCAGTTTGATGGTTTAAGAACTGTAGTTATCGAGAACATTGAAGGGAATAAGAACCAGGTAGTAATTGGTCGTACAGGTGAGCTTCGTATAATGGATGTAAAGAATGATCGTTTATTAATTACCAATAACATTCCTTACGGTGCTACGCTGAATGTAAAAGATGGTCAGAAAGTAAATAAAGGTGATCTGATCTGTACATGGGATCCGTTCAACAACGTAATCATGGCAGAGATAAACGGTAAGATCAAATTTGATAATGTGATCGAAGGCGTTACTTACCGCGAGGAATCTGATGAGCAAACTGGTCACCGCGAAAAAGTGGTAATTGAAACAAGAGATAAAACAAAGATCCCGCAGTTAATAGTTGAAGGAAAAGAGCACAAATCATATAACCTTCCAACAGGAAGCCATATTGTGATCGAAGAAGATGACGACGTAAAAGCGGGCCAGGTAATCGTGAAGATCCCAAGGATCCTTGGTAAGCTTCGTGATATCACCGGTGGTCTTCCAAGAGTTACTGAATTGTTTGAAGCAAGAAACCCGGGTAACCCAGCTATCGTTTCTGAAATTGATGGTGTGGTTTCTATGGGAGCTATCAAACGTGGTAACCGTGAGATCATCATCGAAGCAAAAGATGGTGTGCAGAAAAAATATCTTGTGCCATTGACAAGACAGATCCTTGCGCAGGATGGTGACTTTGTAAAAGCTGGTTCATCATTATCAGATGGTCAGACCTCGCCACAGGATATCCTTTCGATACAAGGTCCATTTGCAGTACAACAGTATGTTGTGAATGAGATCCAGGAAGTTTATCGTTTACAGGGTGTAAGAATTAACGACAAGCATATTGAAGTTATCGTTCGCCAGATGATGCGTAAAGTAAGCATCGTTGACCCGGGTGATACTAAATTCCTTGAAGAAGATCTTGTAGATAAATTTGAATTCCTTGAAGAGAACGATTGGGTGTTTGATAAAAAGATCGTGACTGAAGTGGGTGAGTCAGGAAAACTTCGTGCAGGCCAGATCGTAAGTTTAAGAGAGGTAAGAGAAGAGAATTCAATTCTTCGCAGAAATGACAAGAAGCTTGTTGAATTCCGCGATGCAAGTCCTGCAACATCGGCACCGACATTGCTTGGTATCACTAAGGCATCTCTTGGTGTTCAGAGCTGGATATCTGCAGCATCGTTCCAGGAAACAACAAAGGTTCTTTCATCAGCAGCTATTCATGGTAAAACCGATGATATGCTTGGATTGAAAGAGAATGTTATCACTGGTCACCCGATTCCTGCTGGTACAGGTTTGCGTGAATTCGAGAACATGATCGTGGGTAGCAAAGAAGAATATGAATTGCTGCAAACAACCAGGGAAGCGATGACTTTTGATGAAGAGGAGTAATCAATTTGCAATAGACAATATGCAATAAGCAAATATTATTAAGGAGCAGTCATACATTCTGCTCCTTTTTTATTGTGATTTTTGTATTTTTTGCTGATTGCCAGTTGCCAATTGCTGACGGCTGTTAACTGTTTCCTAAAGTGACCCGAATAAGTATATTTGCCCTGAAGGCTTTGATTAACTTGCCAAAAAATTTGCATGAATAAAGGTTTACTAGCTCTCAATATTATCTTATTGATCAGTGTAGGAGTTTTGTTTTTTCTCTTTTTTAGTAAGAAGGATAATACATCTTCCGTGGCACCTGACCGAACAATTCGTGATACTTCCGCTAAATGGCAACACACTCCTGTAGCTTATTTCGATATGGATTCTATAGAAGCAAATTTTATTTTATGGAAACAGGTGCAGGCTGAAGTTGTGAAAAGAGAAGCAGGTATTAATGATACTATCAACCAGATGAGAAATGGTTTTCAATCTTATTATCAAAAATTACAGGCACAGAGTGCTAGTTTATCTCCCCGCCAAAAGGATTCACTTGGCAATGAATTAGCCCAAATGGATGCGGAGATCAAGAACAGGACCGCTGAACTTAACCAGAAATACCAGACCTACTTTATGACGAGGCAGCAGGAGATAGTTACTAAAATAAAAAACTATTGTAAGGAATTCAATAAAGATAAAAAGTACTCCTACATCATTGCAAGGGAACCCGGGTTGTTTTATTATACCGATACTGCCTATAATGTGACCTCTGAGTTGTTGAAAGGGTTGAATGCATTTTATAATAAAAAGAAGTGAGCCCCGGTTCAGTTATTAACTAATTAGTAAGCTCCTTTCATTTATGAAAGGAGTTTTTCTTTCTGTAAACCGAATTACTTATCTTGAAAACCAAACCAACGCTATGACAGAACAGCAACCTGCTTTCAAAAAATCATTCGGTCTTTTAGACGCAACAATGATTGTTGCAGGCTCTATGATCGGTTCCGGTATTTTTATTGTAAGCGCCGATATTACACGCAATGTGGGTTCGGCAGGCTGGCTGATCCTTGTATGGCTGATCACAGGCTTTATGACGATAACCGCTGCTGTTAGTTATGGTGAATTGAGTGGTATGTTCCCGAAAGCAGGAGGTCAATATGTTTATTTAAAAGAAGCATATAACCCTTTGGCCGGGTTTTTATATGGCTGGAGCTTTTTTGCGGTGATACAAACTGCAACCATTGCGGCGGTTGGTGTTGCCTTTTCAAAATTTCTTGCTTATCTCGTTCCGCAGGTAAGTGAAGACCTGGTCGCATTTACAATTGGTAACCTTAAAATTTCACCGGCTCAGTTGGTCTCAATTGGGTTGATCATTTTTCTCACTTTCATAAATACATTAGGTGTTAAAGGTGGAAAGTTGATCCAGACAACATTTACCGTAACTAAACTGCTCAGCCTGTTTGGACTTATCATCTTCGGCTTGATCATGATGAAAGGAGATGTGTGGGAAGCAAACTGGACAGATGCATGGCAAATAAGAAATCTTTCTGTAAGCGCTGACGGGCAGGCAACATTTACTCCGCTGATCGGAACCGCAATTCTTGGTGCCATTGCCGCAGCAATGGTTGGTTCTATTTTCAGTAGCGATGCATGGAATAACGTGACCTTTATTGCAGGCGAAATAAAAAATCCAAAAAGAAATATCGGGCTGGCACTTTTCCTCGGCACATTGATCGTTACAATTATTTACGTAACTACCAATGTGATGTATACCGCTGTATTGCCATTAAATGAAATTGCATCAGCAGAAAAGGACAGGGTAGCTGTAGCAGCTTCACAAGTGATCTTTGGTAACATTGGAACGGTGGTGATCGCATTAATGATCATGATCTCAACATTTGGATGTAACAATGGATTAATATTGGCGGGAGCAAGAGTCTATTATACAATGGCAAAAGATGGCCTGTTTTTTAAGCCTGCAGGAAAACTAAATGCATTTGCTGTACCTCAATGGGCTTTATGGGTGCAATGCCTGATTGCCTGTGCCTGGAGTGTAAGTGGTAGGTATGGTCAATTGCTGGATATGATCTCTTTTGTAGTGGTAATTTTTTATGTAATGACGATTCTTGGAATTTTTATTCTTAGGAAAAAGCGACCTGATGCCGAACGGCCGTATAAGTCTTTTGGATATCCAGTATTACCCGCACTCTATATTATTATGGGAATTTCGTTTTGTGTTTTATTGATTTTTTATAAGCCCCAGTTCACCTGGCCGGGGTTAATTATTGCGTTGGCGGGAATACCTCTCTATTACCTGGCTGTAGCCACCAGGAAAAACAGAAACGAAGGAACGGAACTTATTGAGTAATTGCCCTGATGATCGCAGTTGTTGAGAAGCCATCAAGGATCGGGTTGATGACTACTTTGCCGCCATTCGCAATTACTTCTTTGGCACCGGCAATTTCATCAACTGTATAATCTCCGCCTTTTACCAAGACATCAGGTAAAATGGAAGTAATAAGTTTAAGCGGGGTGTCTTCGTCAAAGATCACAACTGCATCGACCATCGTTAACGCAGCAAGTAATAATGCTCTTGCATCCTGGTCGTTGATGGGGCGACTATCTCCTTTTAATCTTTTTACAGAAGCATCGGAGTTTAATCCAATAACTAAAACATCTCCTTCTTTAGCTGCCTGGATAAGTGAAAAGATATGACCCCTGTGCAGGAGGTCAAAAACGCCATTGGTAAAAACAATTTTCTTTCCTTCTTTTTTCCATTGATTTGTTTTTTCAACAATGCCAGTCAGCGAATAGATCTTTTCAGTAATTGATGCAGCAGCCATTATTGCTTTAAGCTTTGTAACAAATGTATAAAGAAATATTTGCCGGAAAATAATGTTAGTTTAACCCGTAATTTTATGCTGATAGAAAATAAAGGAGGATATTTAATAAATAACTATAACAAATGACAGAGTGCGAAGAATTATTCAATGATTTTAATTCACTGAAAATTGGAGTTGTTGGCGATATAATGCTTGATACGTATATCTGGGGAAAGGTGGACAGGATATCACCTGAAGCTCCTGTGCCGATCGTTTCGTTGCATCATAAAGAGCAACGAATAGGAGGGGCCGGCAATGTTGCAATAAACTGCAGCGGTCTTGGCGCTAAAGTTTTTATGCTTGGTGTTATTGGAGATGATGATGAAGGAAATCAGTTGGAGCAGTTATTGAAAGAGAGCCTGATCGATACAACAGGTCTTGTAAAAAGTCTTAAACGAACAACTACTAATAAAACAAGGATCATCAGCCGCAATCAGCAAATGCTGCGGTTTGATGCGGAAGTAACAAACGATCTTAATAAAGATGAAGAAACAGCGCTGCTAAAACAGATCTCCAATTTTATTGAACACGAGGATCCGAATATTTTGATATTCGAAGATTATAATAAAGGAGTGCTAACGGAAAAAGTAATTGAAGAGGCAATTACTTTATGCAGGGCGTCTGGCGTGATCACTGCCGTTGATCCGAAAAGAAAGAATTTTTTTAACTATAGGCATGTTGATATTTTCAAACCAAACATGAAAGAGGTACAAGAGGGTTTGCACCTGCTGTTTGAAACCACCGATATTTACCAGCTTAGAAATATTCATGAGCAGCTACAAAAACAATTGCAGCATAAAGTTTCATTGATAACATTATCAGAGCAGGGAATTTTTTACCAGCAATTACAAAATGCGGCTATCATTCCAAGTCATTTACGGAATGTGGCGGACGTATCCGGGGCTGGTGATACGGTCATTGCTGTTGCCGCCATGGTTTATGCTGCCACCAAAAATGCACACCTGGCGGCAGAGATCGCAAATATTGCCGGTGGTTTGGTTTGCGAAGAAGTAGGGACCGCCGCAGTGGACAGGGAAAAGCTTTTAAGAGAGTGCGAATTGTTATTGTCCTGATTAGATTTTTATTCCTTAAACAGTAGTTAAAAATTTTTTTCTTTTCGATCTCCCGATCTGTCTGTAATTTCTTTAATTAATTTCCCATCTTTATATATGTATGAAATTTTAACTCCCATTTCCCCGGAACTGTAACCTTGTTTTTCGATCAAATGTCCTTCGTTATCATAATTATAACTGTAACAATGAAATGTTATTAAACCCTGAGAAATACTCTCATAAAGCAAATGACCATTTGAATCGTATATAACTTTGTATGAAAATATTTTTCTTGAGTCGCTCTGAAATAAATTTGTACTATCTCTCTTTAAGAGTTGCCCATTCTTATCAAAGCATCTAATTATATGTCCTTTATAATTGCTTTGATCAAATAATGTATCACATCGGCGAATTAAATTATGAATTTCTGGCATAAAACATAAGGCAATTGACGTATCTTGATTAGTAGCAACGGTTTTTGAAGATTTACTTTTTTTGTTTGAGCAAGACAGAATCAAAAATAGCGGTATAATTATCAAGAATTTCATTTCATATAGATGATTTAATTAGTTTTTATCAGACTCTAATTCACCTTTTGCAGCTTTCCCGGATAACAAGTCGAAGTCAATAAAGACCTCAAAGAAAATTTTTATTAATGCAAAAAGGAAGATAAAAATTTTGCCAGCCCCAAAAGAAAGAAACATACTGCCGAGAATAACAGTTACCTGTTGTATAAAAATTCTTCCATAAGGTTGAAACATTAGGTAACCCAGCGAGGAAGTTTTATAATCCCCGGTTAAAATAAAATCTGTGGCAAGCCGGATCCCATAACTAACAATAAATACTCCTAACATAATATAGGCATCGCTTGTTAAGAGTGAGGGCCATTTGGAAAAGAAATTAAAAAAAGTTATTCCATGCTCTTCACCAATCCCGGAAACAGCAAAGAACATTCCCATCTGTATTGAAACGAATAAACCATAATGCACTAGAAAGAAAAGCATGAAGAACCAGAACGGTTGTTTTGTTGACGAACCGCCGGTGGTTTGCCATTCATCTTTTTTTACAAGCAGCCCGGTCATCAGCATTTTTAATAATGTGAAGCAACCGATAATAATTGTTTCAAGACAGTAAACAAGAAAAACTTCTTTTGCACTCCATTTTAAGAACCAAACACCGATAACCGGAATAAGATTGGCGATGATCAACGACCAGTCGCCTTGCGTGAGTCTTTTTTTGGTAATGTCTTTCCAGGTGGTGGCCATAACAAAAGGTAAAATAGCTAATTTCGAAGCCTCACCCCTCGTTCCCCTCTCCTTCAGAGAGGGGAGGTCAGGCGGCAGAATAAAAATAAGCATTTGAATGAACCCTTCTACTATTTCTATATTTCAACTTAATAACATACTATGTCAAAATTCACAATAGCAGTTCATGGTGGTGCGGGAACGATTTCAAAAAGTAGTATGACACCGGAGAAGGAAGCAGCTTATCTGAAAGCATTAGATGATGCGTTGAAAGCGGGTTACAATGTACTCGGAAAAAATGGTGATGCACTGGATGCGGTGAAAGCTGCAGTGATAGAATTAGAGAATAATAGCTTGTTCAATGCAGGAAAAGGATCTGTTTTTACAAATACAGGTACACATGAAATGGATGCTTCAATAATGGATGGCAAAGACCTATCTGCGGGAGCTGTTGCTGCAATAAGAAATGTCAGGAACCCAATTGAACTTGCTTATGCGGTAATGAAAAAAAGCGAACATGTTTTTTTCATTGGAAATGGTGCAGAAGAATTTGCAAAACAAAATGGAATTGCTTTTGAACCGGATGAATATTTTTATTCTGAATTCAGGTATAAACAATTGCTTAAAACAAAACAAAGTAATGAGACAGCGTTGGATCATAGTGTAGATCCCGATTCTTCCTCCGCTATCCCGAAAGCTTTCGGGACGGAGGACAGGGATAAAAAATTTGGAACAGTTGGCGCTGTTGCCTGTGATGCAAATGGAAATCTTGCGGCTGCTACAAGTACTGGTGGTATGACTAATAAACAATTTGGCCGTGTCGGTGATAGTCCTATAATTGGTATCGGCACTTATGCAAATAATAAAACCTGCGCTATCAGTTGCACAGGACACGGCGAACCATTTATAAAAGCAGTGGCAGCTTATGATGTGAGTTGCTTGATGGAGTATAAAGGTTACTCATTGGAAGAAGCTATGAAGATTGTGGTGATGGATAAGTTACTGAAGATAGATGGTGAAGGTGGAATGATCGGTGTGGATGCAAATGGAAATACTTCTTTAATTTTTAATTGTGAAGGGATGTATCGTGGATTTTGTTCGGGTGATGGAAAGAAAGAAGTAGCGATTTACAAATAATTCTTTCTTTCATAATTATTTCACGTTCTGGCATCGTACAGTGGTTTCGCCTGCTTCAACAACGGGAGACTCCCATTAGAACCGGAATGGTGTGTCAGCCAATTTCTACATCAATAAACTCAACATCCTTAAGCATCTCTCCCTTCGCTCTTCCGATGGATTCCATATCTGTTCTCCACGGTTGCGGTTTATCGAACCAGCCTAATTCGCCAACCTCTCTCGGCGAAGGCTCTGTAGAATATTCTTCCATAACCGAATAATTGAAAATGCCTTGTAACGGATCAAAATTATTATCGGCGTTTGTAAATTCCTCTAAATAATTTTTGGTGTTGCTTACCCGTTTGGCGATCTCTGTTAATAATTGTGCGTCCGGGATTGTGACATATTGTTTACGTTTGGTGGACACCACGCATTGGGCAGTAGGCTTTTCACCAGCGGCTGGAAGTGGGAGCATCGAATTAAACATCTGGTTCATTTCATTCGTATCATCCTCCTCCCTGTTCCATGGTGTAGCATTAATGCTTCCATGATGACCAACCTTTAAAAAATCCAGGGGTTTCAAAAAATGTTCTTTTCTTTTTTCCCACATCACATTCCAACTTCCGTTCTTTATTCCTTCTTTAAATTCGTGATGCCATTCAGCATCTCCCGTAAACAATAATCTTTTTTTCTTCCACTCGATGAGTAATACCACGCTTACATTGTTCTGGATCTTGGTATCATCCAGCGCAAAAGCAAGGCTGTTGGATAAAATACGCGGTTGCAGGTTTCTAAAATCAGCAGCGCTGATATTTGAAGGAGCAGTAACTGGCGAAGCTGCTTTATCGCTATGCTTAAGAATGAAGTCCTCTCCCCCCTGTAAACCATGAAGATCATCATCTGCCGCCTTACCTAAATAGAAATGATCAATATCCTTCTCGGGTGCCAGCACATGAATTTTTGTGCTCTTTATTGTAATTCCGAGATCATCAGAGGATAATCCTGCGAATACAAACTTTGGTTGAATGCCATTGGCTGTTGGTAAGTCTTTAGTGACAAAATCAGTTGCTTCTTTATTCCCAATTCCATAAAGACCCATGATGTCAGTGAGTTCAGGACTCAGCGCTACACCTGATCTTGCAAAGGCCTGCATTTTTTCCGTTGCATAGTCATGGAGCGCCAGCGAATTCGTGGCCTGCGGATGATCTTTATCCATGGCGGCAGTTATCCATATATTCTTTACCTCGATGTTTTTAAAAAATGCCGGGTCAAGGCCCCTGATATGATCTTCGTGCCGGTGGGTAACTACCAAGAGGTCCAGTCTTTTTTTACCGGGATTGTCTCCGGCAGGCAACATATTTGTTTCCAAATGTTTTATTGCCCGTTCCATAATACCAGTACTGGCGCCTTCTTTGGAACCACAATCGATCAGGATATGAAAATGACCTCCCGTATCAGGGATGCGCACATAAATGCAATCACCACATCCGACATTATAACTTCTTACTAAGAGCTTACTTGCCATAATTTTCCTCCTTTATAATATTCATGATCCTCTCCACTTACACTTAAGTGAGGAGATAATTCAAATTTTAATACCCCGTCCTGCTTAGTTACTGTGACCGGCGGCACCAGCGAGCCCACCATTCCTTTGCTGCTTCCCAAAACGGCTCCTACTTGTCCTGCTTGTATTCTTTTCGCCAGGCCATTCATAAAATCCGTCAATCGTTGTTG
>DASUTO010000013.1:0-2660 GCA_036374555.1 Chitinophagaceae bacterium | reverse complement strand
GAGGACAGATATAAATGTTTAAAAGACACTAAACTGTTTGACTGGAAGACGTAATAAAAGACGTTGACTTAACCAGGATGATGGCCGGAACAATGTGTAATTGTAAAAAAACCGGAAAAGAAAGAAGCTGCTATAATTGCTCCATCAGCAGAAATGATGTAATTCGCGATCAAAATTTTCGTTGGGTCTTCTGTAAAAAATAAGACAGCGCAACGTTTAAAAACTGACGAAAATCATCAGAAACATTGACCATTTTCATTCTTGTTTGTACGCATCTGATGGAACTTAGCACCATAAATATGGACAATGAGTGTTGAGTTATCGAATAAGAAGCCGGGCAATATGATTAATCATTCCCAAAATGCGGTTAGTAAACGTGTTGCCGAAAATAAACGCCTTAAAAATTTTGTTGAAGAGGAAAAGGAAAAGAATAAGAATAAGCTCCCATTATTCTATACAATCCCAATCTTCAAACCAAACAATTATGAGTTTTATTGACACGGTCTGCCTATCGTGTCAACGAAGATTCCGGAATTCGGCTCTTAAACGGGTTTTAAAAACCATTGCCATTGACAAGGCAGGTGAAAAACCTGCCTTGTATTTTTTAATCCATCAATGCTTAGGTGGTTTTTTAATAATGGACTATTACCCCTTTTTATATAACCCGATTAATTCTCCAAAGCCGAGAATATGGCCAGCCATTGCTTTCTCAAGATCTGCTTTGTTTGACGTTGCGGGGATTTCCAGCTTACAATCCAATGCATACACTTTGAAAAAATAACGATGTGTTCCTTTTGGAGGACAAGGGCCCCGATAAATTTGTTTTTTAAAATCATTTATGCCTTGCATCCCGGTGGCATGACCCTCCTTTAAATGGTGTGTAACAGGGATATTCCATATTACCCAATGCACCCATGTGCCCGCGGGAGCATCAGGATCATCAACAATGATGGCAAGACTTTGTGCTTCTTTCGGAATATGTTCGAAGTTCAGTGCCGGGTTTACGTCTTTACCATCACAGGTGTATTGCCGGGGTATGAAACCATTCTCCTTAAAAGCGTCAGAGCTAACATCGATTTTTTTGTAGCTAATTGCTTTTTCATGCCAGGACGGAAATGAGGAATGATCCATAATAAGATTTATTTTAAAAGTTTATTGCAACCTTCACAAAACCTTTGCCAATGACTAATTCTTAAGTCAGATATTAACAGTGGATGTTACTTCCTCCGGAGGTTCATTGCGTTGTTCCTGTTTTTTCTTTAAGCCTTTTTTAAGAACTCTTATTGCATCCGAGGCGGCTTTTTCAAAATTGTCTGCATTTTTACTTACAAAAAGATCGTCCCCAAAAATGCTTAGTCTTATTTTGCACGTCTTATTCGCTTTTGGTAATGCAGCGTCTTCTGTTAAAAAAATCTCAGCCCTTGAGATTTTTTCTCCTAAATGGGAAAGATTCAGAACTTTCTTACTGATGGTGTCAATAGTTCTTTCATTCACCTGCAAATTCGGAGCATGTATTTCAATTGTCATAATAGGTTGTTTGGCTAAAATTATGCAGACCTTTCTTTTGCAAGAATGATATGCGTCATGAGAAAATATGACAACGCGGAATGTTCACTTAATGATGATAGTTATCTTACAGTTTGACTGAGGTCATTGCTGAATCCTGGAAATAAGTGTTCTTTTGGTAAAAGCAACAAATATGTCACACACAACATGGTTACATAGTCACCTGGATACCGATAACGAGGTATCATCCGGAATAAAAGATATGGTAAAAGAGAAAGGAAGCACATGCGTATCGATAATAGTGCCGACACACCGACTTGGACAGGACAGGCAGTCAGATTTCAAAGAAATGCAACGAGCCATTCTTGTAGCTAAGCAATCAGGTTTAAAGGAGGAGAAAAAAATTTTATCTGGAATTGACGACTTGTTTGATCAGATCGACTTTACCAGGAATAAAGACGGTATCGGCATTTTTGTTTCGACTCATATTAAAAAGCTTGTAAAGTTTCCATTCCCTGTTACAAAAAAAATAATTGTTAATAGACTGTTTCATTTACACGATATGCTTTATCTCGAGAACTACAGTACTCCTTATTACCTGGTTGAGATTTCAGGCAAGGAAATTCGATTGTTTCGTGGCATAATGGATCACCTGGAGGAAATAAAGGATGAGAATTTTCCAAAAGAAATTACTGACGATTATGAATATACCAAACCAAGCCAAAGCAGTTCCAATGCCGGTTATACACATGTAAAAGGGTTTGAAAAAGATAAATCTGAAGTTCAGCATCTGCGATTAGAAAAAATATTTCGTGAAACAGATAAATGCCTGGTAAAATATCTTACTCCAAAAGAAACACCGCTTCTGCTTTGCGGCCCCAAAAGGGATATATCACTTTTTAAGTCGGTGACAGATCATCTGGAAATTATAGTGGCCGTAATCAGTGATAATAATCAGCGTGACGGCGTACATGAGCTGGAAGAATTAGCCTGGCACCAAATAAAATCTTTCACAGAACAACAAAAATTGAAATTGGTTGATGAATTTAAAGAAAAGATCGGCGCTGGATTAGCTGTCTGTGGAATGGAAGCAGTTTGGAAAGCGGCTAAAGAAGGAAAAGGATTCAAGATGCTGGTGGAAAAAGAATACAACG
>DASUTO010000012.1:0-3210 GCA_036374555.1 Chitinophagaceae bacterium | reverse complement strand
AGACTTGATTACAGAAAATATGCAGTTGGCTGCTCAACAATATAAACTCCTGGCCTCAAGAACCCCTGCCGACAGTATGCCCCGCCACTACGATCCACGATTGCAAAAGTGGGTTAATAGCGATACGAAATGGTGGTGCAGTGGTTTCTTTCCCGGTTCGCTTTGGCTGATATATGAATACACAAAAGATAAAGCCATTCGCAGGGAAGCAGAGAAAAGACTTTCCATTTTAGAAAAAGAAAAGCATTACACCGAAAACCATGATCTTGGATTTATGATGTATTGCAGCTTTGGTAATGCATACCGCATCACGGGCAATAAAACTTATAAACCAACGATCGATACTTCTGCGGCATCTCTCATCACACGTTACAGGCCGGCTATTCAATCCATTCAATCGTGGGATAGCAATGATAAATTAAAATGCCCGGTGATCATTGATAACATGATGAATCTTGAATTGCTCATGTGGGTTACTCGGCAGGGCGGTGATCAAAAATTAAGAGAGATCGCAATAACTCATGCAAACAGCACACTGGATAGACATTTCAGACCTGATGGCAGTTCTTATCATGTATTGGATTATGACTTATCTACCGGCAAAATTATTCGTAAACAAACATGGCAGGGAGCCGCAGATGAATCAGCCTGGAGCCGTGGCCAATCATGGGGGTTCTACGGTTTTACCATGATGTATCGTTTTACAAAGGATGAACGCTATTTGAGACAAGCACAAAAGATCGCAGGGTTTATTTTTAATCATCCCAACATGCCTTCAGACCTGGTGCCTTATTGGGATTTCAATGCTCCGGGTATTCCTGATACCTGGCGGGATGCTTCTGCTGCTGCTATTAACGCTTCGGCCTTATTAGAGTTGGCACAATATGTAAGTAAACAAGACGCTAAAAATTATATTGATAAAGCCGAAAAGATCATCCGCTCATTATCTTCTGAAAAATATAGAGCGAAACAAGGAGAAAATGGTGGTTATTTGCTGATGCATTGTGTAGGTAATTTACCTTTTCAGTCAGAAATAGATACTCCGTTAACTTATGCAGATTACTATTTTCTTGAAGCCTTGCAACGTTATCAGCAATGGGTGCTGAATAAAACCAATTAATCAAAAATTCAATGCAAAGAAGTTTAAAATACAGTTTGCTTTTTTTGTTGACTACAATGTTTTTTTTGCAGAGTAGATCTCAAAAAGCAAAACCGAAGCAACCTGTTGTAAAAGAAACTGCAGCAGTAAACGGAATGCAGGATAGAAGTTATTGGAGTAATACCTTATATAAAATAGTATCACCAGTTGTATTTAATTTGGCAGAAGGAACGCTTAAAAAAAATATGCCCGTAGAGAAAGGCCCGGGTTATGGATTAATGGCGGAGAAAGTAACATATCTCGAAGCCGTAGCTAGAACAATGGCTGGCATTGCACCATGGCTTGAATTACCTGATGATGAAACTGCAGAAGGTCAGCAAAGAAAAAAATTACGACTCGCAATGCTGAAAGGAATTACCAATGCCGTAAATCCTGCACATGCAGACTATCTCAATTTCAGAACCGAACAACAACCATTGGTTGATGCAGCATTTATGGCGCAGGGTTTTCTCCGTGCACCCAAAGCCTTATGGGAACCGCTGGATGCTGAAACAAAAAAAAGGGTGATCGAAGAATTTAAAAGTCTGCGTACACGAAGTGCCGCTTATAATAACTGGTTGTTGTTTGCCGCGATCAGTGAGGCATTCCTGATGAGTGTTGGAGAGCAGGCCGATCCTGCAAGAATTGATTTTGCAATAAAGAAAATGGAAGAATGGTATGCAGGAGATGGATGGTACAATGATGGTCCGCATTTTAACATGGACTATTATAACAGTTTTGTGATTCAGCCAATGCTGGTTGATTTGTATTCAGTATTGCTTCGTTTTAAGAAAGTAAGCGAAGCGGATTATGAAAAAGTAGTGAAGCGTTTGGTTCGCCATGCTGAATTCCAGGAACGCCTGATCGGTGCTGATGGAAGCTTTCCTCCCTTCGGGCGATCGATTACTTATCGTACAGGTGCATTCCAGGTGTTGGCACAAACCGCTTTACTGAATCGCAACCCGGAACAAATTCCTGCTGCACAAATTCGGTGTGCAATGACGGCAATGATGAAGCGTATGTACGAAGCTTGCAACAACTTTGATGCAGATGGCTGGCTGGTTTTGGGTTTTTGTGGTTCTCAACCGGCGGTAGCGGATTATTATACTTCTACTGGTAGTCTTTATTTAGCAACACTGGGCTTTTTGTCATTGGGACTTCCAGCAGATCATGAATTCTGGGCAGGTGCTCCAACCAACTGGACACAAAAGAAAGCATGGAGGAGTGAACCGTTTAAAAAAGATTATAAGGTTGATTACTGAAGAGTAAAGTTTAAAATCAATGGAGACTACAATTTTGAAAAAGAAAATAATTATTGCTTGTTGTTTTGCCTTGCTTGCACTTTCAATAGTTGCGCAAGATTCCTTGCGTTTGCGATCTCCCAATGGAAATATTCATTTTCAGTTATCAATTATTGCTCGCGGAGAGGTAAATTATGCCGTCTCTTATAAACAGCAAGAAATCATTAAACCATCCGTATTAGGTGTTGATGGTTGGCAGAATAATTTAATGCTCCGTGCTGTTACTTCATTCAAAAAAGATACTTCGTGGAAGCCGGTATATGGAGAAAGAAATTTAATTCGTGATCACTACAACGCAAAGGTTTTTACATTTTGGAAAAATAAAAATGAAAGACAAGCAGTTCAAATAGAAGTGAGGGCTTATGATGAAGGCATTGCATTTCGTTACTATTTCACCGAATTTGCTGGCGGAGGTTCAGATATTCTCATCAATAAAGATCTGACGGCATACTCCTTGCCTGAAAATACCAAAGCATGGTTTACAGATCATGCCCAGGGTTTTTATCAATTATTGGATCTGAATAAATGGCCAGTTGAGGCAGAACGACCATTAACATTGCAATTAAGCAATGGTTTATATGTCACACTAGCAGAAGCACAGGTAGAAGATTATTGCAGAACAAAATTTGTTTTGCATCCTGCAAAGCCTAATACTATTGCATGTTCAATGTATGATAAGGTTGAATTAACGACACCTTTTGCA
Organism: Chitinophagaceae bacterium; assembly: GCA_036374555.1. Taxonomy (GTDB): domain Bacteria; phylum Bacteroidota; class Bacteroidia; order Chitinophagales; family Chitinophagaceae; genus VBAS01. Next base: position 68 of record DASUTO010000012.1, on the reverse strand, counting down.
ACACCCTGGCATGTAATTATGATCGCAGAGAAAGCAACACAGCTTTTGCAGAACAATGATCTGATTTT
>DASUTO010000011.1:0-4664 GCA_036374555.1 Chitinophagaceae bacterium | reverse complement strand
ATAGTCATATGGAGTTTTTGACGCAACAGAATCAAACAATTTTTGCAATTCTATATATTGCTCTTCGGAAACAGGAACAATTATAGTTTTCCATTTATCATCACCATCCCAGGAAACCGAATGGTTGATACTAAAACCGCCACTTGGATTTTTATTATGAGGAAAAAGGGGGTTATTGCCCGGTGTAAAATCAAGTACTCTTCCGCCGGCTTCAATATTTACATGGCCGCCTTTTATTCCACCAAAAAGCTTTTCTTCTTTTTGATGATAACCTTTAGCCGGTTTTGACCCATACAAAAAATTGATCTTAATTGTATACGTTGAGTCGCTTGCAAGGCAAGACGAAAAAATAAAAAATGTGACCAGGGTAGTTATAACTCGCATACTTTAACGACAAATACAAAAGTATCAACAAAACAAAAATCACCGATAAAGAAGGATGTTAAAATTAGTTGCAGTTTACGAGGTAGTAATTCTTTTTTCCTTTTTGAACAAGGATGTACCTATCGTGCAACAACAAATTATTTTCAATAGATAGTTGAAAATTGTCGATCTTTTTCCTGTTAATGCTTACGCCGCCTCCTTGTACAGTTTTTCTTGCTTCCCCTTTGCTTGGAAAAATTTTTGTTTCTGCTAAGAACGTAACAACATCAATACCGGCGGCAATTTTATCTTTTTCAAAATCAATTTTAATTATTCCATCCATTCCTTCAAGTTCGTCTATGGTCAGGTCTTCTGCGGCAGCATGTTGATTGGAAAATAATTTTTCTGTTGTTTCAATCGCTTTTTTCAACTCCTCTTCACCATGAACAAATTTCGTGACTTCTTCGGCAAGCTTTTTCTGTAACGATCTTTTTGCTGCATCGTTCTTATGTTCAGCTATCAATGAGTCAACAATTGCTTTATCAAGGAACGTAAAGATCTTTATCCATTTTTCCGCATCATCATCACTTGCATTTAACCAAAATTGATAAAATTGGTAAGGAGACGTTTTAACCGGGTCAAGCCAGATGTTTCCTTTTTCAGTTTTACCGAACTTGCCACCATCTGCTTTTGTGATCAACGGGCAAGTAAATGCAAACGCTTCGCCGATCCCTTTTCTTCGGATCAATTCTGTTCCTGTAACAATATTCCCCCATTGATCACTTCCACCCATTTGCAGTTTTACGTTTTTATTTTTATATAACCAATAAAAATCATAACCCTGTACCAATTGATAAGTGAACTCGGTAAAGCTCATCCCGGTTTCTCCTTCCAGTCTTTTTTTCACACTGTCTTTACTTGTCATATAATTCACCGTGATATGCTTGCCAATATCGCGGATAAAAGTCAGGAAACTCATTTCTTTGAACCAGTCATAGTTGTTCACCATTTCAGCGCAGTTGGGTTTTGATGGGTCAAAATCGAGAAACTGCATCAGTTGTTTTTTTACACCTTCCTGGTTATGGCTTAGTATTTCTTCGCTCAATAAATTTCTTTCTTCGCTTTTACCGCTTGGGTCGCCAACCATACCCGTAGCACCCCCAACTAATGCATAAGGTTTGTGACCCGCTCTTTGCAAATGAACCAGTAACAAGATGGGTACAAGACTTCCAATATGAAGCGAATCTGCGGTTGGGTCAAAGCCCACATAGCCTGACGTCATCTCCTTATTCAGTTGTTCCTCAGTGCCCGGCATAATATCCTGGATCATACCCTTCCATTTAAGCTCATCTAAGAGTTTCATCTTAAAAGATTTGGCGCAAATGTAAACTAAAAAGAAACCTCAGGGAAAGTGGCAATATTTTTCTAACTAATTCGTTTTCAGAGTCTGGATTTTTTGTTGATTTCTATGTATTTCAGCACTTAAAATCTAATTTTACAAACCGCCCGACCTTATGAAAAACTAATACAAAAGAGTGCTTATCCGAAAATTGGAACCATGAAACGACCACACAGCTACCTCACCCTATTAATTCTATTTGCAAGCCTTTCAAGCTATTCGCAATTCAGAAAATATTCAAACGAATTCTTAAACATTGGCGCAGGCGCCAGAGGTCTGTCAATGGGTGGTGCACAGGTTGCATCTGTCCAGGATGGGACATCTGGTTATTGGAATCCTGCAGGTCTTGTTGGAATTAAAAATAATCCTGAACTAAACTTAATGCACGCAGAGTATTTTGCAGGTATCGGTAAATATGATTTTGCAAGCGTTGCTTTTCCTACTACAAATAATAAAAGAACATTTGCTATTACGGGTCTCCGCTTTGCAGTGGATGATATCATGAATACTTTATTTCTTGTAGAGCCTGACGGTTCTATCAACTATAACAACATCCAGGCATTTTCTTCAGCTGATTATGCCTTTATTTTTTCATTGGCACAAAAATTAAAAGAAAGCGACAAAAAAAATATCCAGTTTGGTGTTAATGCAAAAGTCATTCATCGGAGTGTGGGCAAGTTTGCAAAAGCATGGGGTTTTGGATTAGATGCCGGCGTGCAGATCTTCCAGGGTAAATGGAAATTTGGTATCGCAGGAAGAGATATCACTACCACTTTCAATACATGGTCATTTACATTTACTGAAAAAGAAAAAGAAATTCTTTACCTAACCAATAATGAGATACCCGTAAAATCTTCTGAGCTAACCGCACCAAGACTCGTATTGGGTGTGGCCCGTGATTTTCGTATCAGTAAAAAAGTTGGTTTGCTTGCCGAAGCAAATCTTGATCTCACGTTTGATGGTAAACGAAACACAGTTATCAGCGCAGATCCCGTAAGTGCGGATCCAAAACTTGGACTTGAATGTAATATCAATAACATATTTTATGTGAGAGCCGGTATTAATAATTTCCAAAAGGCATTGGCAGACGGCGATACATTGAATCAAAAGAAAGTGTGGATATACCAGCCAAGTGCAGGCGCCGGGTTTAAAATTTCTAATATCACGATTGATTATGCATTTACAAACCTTGCCAATCAATCGAACCCTTTATTTACGCATGTGTTTTCATTAAAGTTGGATATGATAAATGATAAAAACAAAAAGAAAAAATAGTCCGAACCCCTGATAAAAATATTTTGATGAAACGAATTTTACTAATACTCCTGATCGCTATTTCCGGATTGTCTGCAACAGCGCAGACTTACCCTTATAATAATGAGTGGATCGATCATAGTAAAACCTATTATAAATTTTATGTTGGCAAAACCGGCCTTTACAGGATTTCGCAAACAACACTTGCTTCTGTTGGAATTGGCGGTACACCTGCCGAACAATTTCAACTTTGGAGAAACGGCCGCGAAGTCCCCCTTTATACTTCAGTTCCTTCAGGCCCTTTAAGCGGAAGTGATTTCATTGAATTTTGGGGTGAGCGGAATGACGGCCGTCCGGACAGCACACTTTACCGTGATACAAGTTTTATTTTATCTAATAAACATAGTTTTCAAACCGATACCGCAGCCTTTTTCCTTACAGTAAATCCGGCAGGGGGGAATTTGAGAATGCAGAACACAGTTAATAATGTTACTGGTAATGTTCTGCCACCGGAACCATATTTTATGTTTACTGAGGGAAAATATTATAAAGATTACCTGAATCCCGGTTATTATATTGACGCGGGGGAATATGTTCACTCTTCCTCATACGACAAAGGGGAGGGTTGGGTTTGCTGGGATATTTATGCAGGTCAATCTACTTCCGGACAACATAAATTATATCCATATCCTTCCGGACCTGCTGCAAGTTTCAGCATCAATGCTTTTGGTAATGGTGTCAATCAACGAAGATTCAGGGTTAAACTGAATTCAGACAGCATTTTTGGAGCGCAAATGGATTATTTGAACCAATCAAAATCTACCGTAAGTGTTCCTTTGGCTACATTATTAAATGGTCTTAACACAATTGAAATTACAAACCTAAGTACCGGCGCCTATGATAGATTGGTTGTAGCGCAATATGAACTAACCTATCCCAGGATCTTTAATTTTGATGATGCAGTGAATTTTCAATTTAAATTACCTGCCAACCCCGGCGGTAATTATCTTGAAATAACAAATTTCAATTACGGATCAACAGCTCCTGTTTTATATGATCTCACAAATGGCAAAAGATATATAGGCGATATTTCAAATCCTGCGTTATTAAAGTTTGCATTAGAGCCATCAATGGTTGCCAGGGAGCTTATCCTCATTAGCCTTGAGCCATCCAATATTGCATCGATTGGCGCCATGCATCAAAAGAATTTTATTAATTATAGCATTGCTGCAAACCAGGGAGATTACCTTATTATTACTCATTCCACATTGTACGTTGGTCCCGGTGGCTCAAACCCCGTTGAGAATTACAGGGCTTACCGCAGTTCGTCAGCCGGCGGTGCATATAATGCCAAAATTTTTGAAATTGATGAACTGGTTGATCAGTTCGCATTTGGTATAAAAAAGCATCCGAACTCCATCAGAAACTTTTTACGGTGGGCAAGAGCCAACTTTTCGGTCTTGCCGAAGTTTGTATTTATGATGGGGCACGCGGTAGTGTATGATCAGTATCGTTATGCGGAGGGTTCCTCTGACCCGGATATTGAAAGATTAAACATTGTCCCGACTTTTGGATCTCCAGCTTCAGATATTTTACTTAGTGCAGATGTAAGACAACAAATTCCCCTCACACCTATTGGCCGGTTATC
>DASUTO010000010.1:0-2100 GCA_036374555.1 Chitinophagaceae bacterium | reverse complement strand
CTGAAAACAATGATCAATGCATTAAGAAATCAAAATCCACAGAACACTCTTGTAATTGATGGCGGCGACTGTTTCCAGGGAAGTGGCATTGCTGCTCTTACTGAAGGCAAAGCCATCATTCCATTAATGAATAATATTGGTTATGATATTATGCTGCCCGGCAATTGGGAAGTGGTGTATGGAAAAGAAATGATGATGAAAGATATGTTTGCCTATAGTGGTGTAAAAGTTTGCGCCAATATGTTTCATGATACAAAAGATGAGCAGAAAGGCGAACTGATCTTTCCGCCTTATTTTATAAAACATATTGCGGGGATTAAGATAGGTTTTATTGGTTATAATGATCCGTTAACTCCTAAGAGACAATCGCCGGCTTATAGCTATGGAATTGAATTTACATTCCCGAAAAAAAATATAGCCAGGTACATTCATCTTTTAAAAGAGTATGAAAAATGTGATATGATCTTTTTACTCACTCACATGGGTATGGCCCAGCAAGTTGGGTTAGCTAATATGCCCGAAGTAAAAGGTGTCGATTATATACTTGGCGCCGATACACATGAACGGATCCGAAAACCAGTTGAAGGCGCCTACGCAAAAGTCACTGAGCCAGGAGCATTCGGTTCATTTGTTTCAAAACTTGACATAATAATTGAGAATGGAAAAGTAAAAGAGCATAATTACCAATTGCTGGATGTGGATCCCTTTCGATATAAAGAAGATGAAGAAATGAAAGCTTTGGTTAAAAAAACAAAAGAGCCTTTTGACAAGAAATTAAATACTGTAATTGGTAAAACAAAGACCCCGCTTGTTAGGTATTATGTTGTAGAAACGCCAATGGATAATTTCATTACGGATGCGATCATGTGGAAATTCAAACCGGACATTGCATTAAGTAATGGCTTTCGCTTTTGCCCACCGCTTGTGCCTGATCCAAAAACCGGAGTAGCAGATATTACTAAAGATTTTTTATGGAGCATGTTACCGGTGGACAGCGAAGCAAAATTGGGAATGGCAACCGGGCGTCAAATTTGGGATTGGATGGAACATGAATTGGAAAATGCTTTTGCAAAAGATCCTGAAAAGAGATTCGGTGGATGGGTAATTCGTTTCAAAGGAATGGAAGTAGATTTTACTATTCAAAAGCCGGCGGGTAAAAGAGTGAATTCGATAAAAGTAAATAAAGAACCAATTGACCTGCTGAAGCAATATTCATTTGTAGCCTGTGAAAGGGAAGGCGATCCCGATACCACGCTTTGCAGAATGGAAGGGGTAAAAGAACCAACAAAAATGGGTGCTACACTTCATGCTGTCATTGAAGAATATTTAAAGGAATTTTCTCCTATTGCACCAAAACTGGAGGGTCGTTGTATTGTTACAGATGCACCTCACGACCTGCTCACACAGGTAGCGGGAGTAGGATATGAATTCAGATAAAAGAAATGCCCCGATTCAATCGGGGCATTAAAAATCTTTACATGGAGTTTTAGCCTGCAAAAATATAAGCGCATTGTTTTTCCTGCGCCCTGCCCAATGCCCACACTCCTGAAGGTACTGGTTGAATACCCGGAAGGATAGCATTCGTAAAATCATTTTTTACATCTTCATGTTTTAAATTCATTGCTTGTGCGGTTATTGCACTATAAACATTTATGGCCGCGGCGCAAACACAAAACTGAACTCCATTTTCCTGCAGCTGATTTACACCGATCAATAATTCACCTACACCCGGAACTTTATATGCTCCCGGCCTAGGTTTCCAGAAAGGATTACGGGTTGCAGGTTTACCTGTTTCCGGATCGTTTGCTTCAAACAATTTACCCAGTTCATATTTTGCCCAAACCTTATCTTCCATCGCATACCCGATTGATGAATGTCTTAATACAACCACTACACTGCAATCTTTATTTGCAGTACCGGTGGCCTCATTAGTAAGCAAAAAAACTCTTGGCCAGGCAAAGGGATAAATTTCATGAGGATGCGGGGAATCAAAAACAACCCTGTGTTTACCATTGATCTTTTTAAACATTTCTTCCGGGTCACCATAAACTTTGGGATCAAACTTTGCTTCACCAGCAAATGCAGAGATCGAAGGTGCAA
>DASUTO010000009.1:0-6899 GCA_036374555.1 Chitinophagaceae bacterium | reverse complement strand
AAAAGAAGTTTTTCCGGATCATATATTTTTTGCCAGCTACCTCTATCAATGATCATTAACCGATAAACCTGCTAAAATGAGAAGACCGATTTTAATTCTTATCGCTATCGCTAATACGTAATCAATCGTTTGCAGGATCTGATGTGCCGGTCCACGAGGCATTTTTCACATTGTTATGCTAATGAAAAAAGCGGCCGTGTAGGGAACTTTGTATTAAGTTTTTTACATGAAAAATAGAATACACGAAAACCCTGTACTTCAAAACAGGATTGAGTTCAAAGAACTGTGCGAAGAAACCAGTGGAACAAGAACCGTAGCAGAGATAACATTAAAAAGTGGAGGCAAGACCCCACTTCATTATCATTTCGAGTTTTCAGAATATTATGAAGTGCTGGAAGGTGAATTGAAAATGCAGGTTGGAAAAGAAATTAAAACCTTGTATAAAGGAGATTACCTGCTTATCCCGGTCAAAACGGTTCACCGGTATTTTAATGAAAGTGCCAGTGATGTAAAATTTAAAGTGGTGATACAACCAGGCAATATCGGTTACCAACTATTGGTTTCAGTTTTAAATGGTCTCGCAAGAGATGGCAGAGTGAAGAAAAATGGTTTACCGGGAAACTGGCTGATCCGTGGTTATTTATCTGTCGCGGCAGGTTCAAATGTTCCGGGCGTACTTTCATGGTTACAACCAATGCTTAACTGGCTTTATAAAGTTGCAATAAAAAGGGGGCTCGATAAACAATTACTTTCAAAATATTACATGTAAAATTCATTTGCAAAAGTTTAGTAGATTGTAACTGCTTCATGATAAAATTCATTCGCAATATCTCTCTCGTGGTTGTGATGATTTTCTTCCTTTTACAAAAAGGAACGGCACAACGTTTCAATTTCTCATTTGAACAATTTACTTCTGATGACGGTCTTTCCCATGATAATGTGGTTAACATTACAAAGGACAAGGATGGCTTTCTATGGCTAGGAACGGCAAACGGGCTTAACAGGTTTGATGGGTTATCCTTCAAGATATTTAGAAATGACCCGGATAAGCCGCAAACTATTCCGGGTAATTATATTGCCGGCACTACTTGTGACAAGAAAGGTTTTTTGTGGGTAGCTACCAATAATGGACTATGCCGTATTGATACACGAACAATGAAAATTGAAAGAGTAGATCTCAGATCACAGGAAGATAAATATGCCAGATACGAAGTGATGTGGGGCGAGTTTGATTCAAGTGGAACAGGCTGGTATATGGTCAACGATTTTTTATATGCCATTAACCAGGAAACATTGAAATGGAAACGGTATACTTTGCCTGTTTCCCGTTTTCATGGGAATTCTACACAGGTTGATAGTAAGAACCGAATCTGGTTAGCCCTGGGAAGGGCAAGATATTTATTTGATCCAAAAACAGAAAAATTCAGGTACCTGATGGGTTTTGACTGGTCACATCGTGATACTGATATTATCTGTGGATGGTTAAAAGAAGATGAGAAAGGTAAACTATGGATGTCAACATGGGCACATGGGTTCTACATATGGAATGAAGACAAAAACGATTTTGATAAGTTCGGGACAGCTCCTGAATCCATCACAAATTTTGAATTTGATAAAGACGAACAAGGCAGACCTTTTATATGGTGTGGTGGGGGAGCTTACGGTTTGATGGTTTATGACACTTCAGAAAAAAAGTTTTTTCATTTTAGAAATGATCCGCGGGATAAATACACTCATAATCTTGGACAAAGTGGACATATAGTCAAGGATACTGTTTCAGGGATAGTTTGGATCGGTACGGAAAATGGGTTGGAAAAATATGATCCGAATGCAATTCGCTTTCAACGTTATCGCATTTGGCAGGACAAAAATGAATTTAGCAATTCTCAATATTTTTTCACAAGCGGTTTTGTACAGGATAAAACAGATTTCACAGGTAATACCTGGTGGGTGAGTGTATGGATAGGAGGCTTGTATAAATGGAATCGTAATTCATTAAAGATCGATGAAGATTATGTGCAGGCAGCAGGAATAAAAGAGCCGGGAATATTCTCCATGCTGCAGGCAAAAGATGGAATGATATGGATCGGTCATGGATTAGGTGTACAGGTATTGGATCCGAGGCAAAATAAATTTGTTGGACACTATATTGATTTTTTCCCTGATCAGAAAAAGAGACGATCTGTTACGTTTATTTCAGAGGATTCAAAATCCAACATGTGGTTCTCAACCTACCAGGGATTATTTTCCTATGACCGCAGAGGGGATTCGATCATTAATTGGTGGAAGCGCATCCCTTCGATGGTAGAGATATATCCATTAAATATCAGGGAAAGTGCTGACGGGTATATCTGGTTTTCATCAGGAAAGGGACTAGGCAGAATTGATCCTGTAAAAAATGAACTTACCATGATCACTAATGCAACTCGAAAAAATAAAAAGTTACCCGAGGATGAGTTGGGCTCATTATTAATAGATAAGAAACAACATATTTGGGTATCAGGTGTAAATTATGTAGCGGAGCTTGATAAGAATGGTGAAGTAATGAATGTTTATACAAATAAATCAGGTTACCAGGCTACCGGTGTATTTAATATGACAGAAGATCCAAAAGGTTTTTTGTGGATGGCCACAGATAATAAGCTTCATCGCTTAGATCCTGCATCAGGTCGTTTTGATTACTTTGATAAAAGTGATGGGTTATTCAATAATAAGATCGCTGACGGATTTTACCTGAGCAATGATGGTGAATTGTTCCTGGGTTTTAATGGAGCAATAAACAGTATTCAAACAGATAAAATTGCTTTTAATAAAAAACCACCGGTTGTTTTTGTATCGCAATTAAATGTAAAAGGCCAGCTACGAAATTTTGATAGCAACAATAAAATTACGATTCGTCCCGGGGAGAGAAGCATAGTGATCGAATTCTCCGCAATGAATTTTAGCCAGTCAAAGAAAAACAGATTTGGATTTTGGTTAGAAGGATATGATTCCACCTGGCGGTATACCAGCGAAAGAGTGCTGTCCTTGATGAACCTGGAAGCTGGTACACATAAATTGCATGTGAAGGCCAGTAATAATGATGGAGTTTGGAGTGTTGAAACAGTTTATACGATCAAAGTAATTCCTTATTTCCAGCATACGATATGGTTTAAATTATTGGTAGTGTTCCTTGCCGGCTTGATCTTTCTTATGATCTTGTATCATCGCAAGCAACAACGAAAAAGATTGGAAAAGATCAGGAACAGGATCGCAACTGACCTGCATGATGACATGGGCTCAACACTTAGCAGTATCAGGATCTTTAGCGATGTTGCAAAAAAACAAATAGAAGAAAAGCCTGAAACAGTCCAGTTGCTTGATAGAATCAGTAACAATGCGACATCACTTTCTGAAAACATGCAGGATATTATCTGGACCATTCGTAGTGATAATGATACATTGGAGGATCTTGTTTCAAGAATGAGAGAGTTTGGTCTTCGTGTTTGTGATGCAAAGCATATCAGGTTTAACATTACTGTATCACAAAGTTTCAAAGCTTCGAAGCTCAGCCTTGAACAAAGAAGAAATCTTTATCTCATTTTCAAAGAGGCCTTGAATAATGCTGTAAAGTATGCAGAGAGTTCGCAAATTGATCTTATACTAAACCTGAAAAGTCGTTTTTTGAAAATGGAATTAAATGATCATGGAAAGGGATTTGACATGGAAAAAATAAAAAGAGGGAATGGGTTAAATAACCTGGAGAAAAGAGCAAAAGAAATAGGCGGTCAAATTACCATTAAATCAGCGCCAGGAAAAGGAACATGTATAAACCTGATGGTAATTTTGAAGAAAAGCCTGCTTATTGATAAATAATTAGCATGATTATGTTATACAATCAACAATTCCTACAGGCTAATTTTAGGATATGCAAGAAAAAATTAAAGTAATTTATTACGAAGACAACAGCAACCTGAGAGAAGGTATCTCCTTTCTTATACAATCAACACCACAGTTAGATCTGCTGGCAACTTTCGGGAATGCTGACACGGTGAAAACAGATACCGAAGAATTAAAGCCGGACGTGATATTAATGGATATCGATATGCCGGGTACGAATGGAATAGATGCGGTTGCTATTGTGAAAGCTGTTTCTCCCAAAACACAGGTGATCATGCTTACTGTTTTTGATAATGAAGAAAAAATATTCAATGCCATCCGGAACGGTGCCAGTGGATATTTACTAAAGCATACACCGCCATCAGAAATTATCGAATCAATATTTGATGTGAATAAAGGGGGCTCCCCAATGACAGCCAACGTTGCCAGGAAAGTGTTACAATATTTCCAATCACAACCAAAAGCACATAAAGCAGATTATAATTTATCAGACAGGGAACTTCAAATTGTAAAAGGTTTAGTGAGCGGCTATAGCTATAAAGCGATTGCATCAGAATTATTCATTAGCATTGATACGGTTCGATCTCATATCCGTCGCATATATGAAAAACTGCATGTCAATTCTAAAACAGAAGCTGTGCTGAAAGCAATTAATGAAGGTCTTGTTTGATTTTCATCTATTCACAAAACAAAGAAGCCATCCCGCCTAAGGCGGGACGGCTTTGATTTTTATATAAATGTTATGCTGCAGCTTTATTGCCTTGGTCTGCAGGCGAAAGGAATTTTCCCCTGATCATCTGCCATCGATCGATCGGCAAAACGATCCTTGCCGTCGAGATCAGCTTTTTAAGCATAAAAGGAGTAGCATGATCTTTTATTGAATCAACCCAAACCAAAATTTCACGGTTGCTAAGTTCTTTCAATATTTTGCCTGTATACCAGGTACAGTCTGATGAGGTAGCTTGTTTCATCATTTTCACTTCCATACCGATCAACTCTCTGTCAGTATAATTTGACCATAATAATTCATTGATCACTGTTTCTTCCTTATTCATGTGTTGCAATACAGCAGCCGTAAATTCAAAGAATGCAGCTTGTAACTGGTGACCAAAGGCGATCATTTCTTTTTTTGTATTCAACCCTTTGTATTGATCGATTGTTTTGTCAATTGATCTTGCCAATGCTTCATCTTTTATATTGGTTTGTTCGATCATGGCAACTATATAAGGGGCATGCAAGACCACGGAATGATAAACAATGTTATCTTCTTTGCTTAAATGATACAAGAAAGAACGGGTTGATTGTTTAATGGCATCAATGGCCGCATTTGCCTGTTTGTTTTTGGTAAAATCAGTTTGCTGGATTTTTGCCCCTGCATCAAACAACATACTGCGCAACCCCTTGTGGGTCCTTTTAAAGATGTTGTATCGCTGTTCCTGTTTCATGGTTTCTGGTTTGGTTTAATCGTTAACATGGAATGTATGACGCAAATATGCTAAGAAAAGTTACAGTGTTTCATAGCATAACCATGTGAAAAACAAGTGTTAGTGGTTAATTATCGTTAACACATACCACAAATGGGTACTCAGTATACACGAGTGGTAACTGAACAAAACCAATGGTAAAATTCAATGATGTAGTGAGTACACATCGGCATGATTTTTTGAAAGAATAACCTCAGGATTGCTGAGATGTTAAGAAACTTAAGAGAATAATGTTAATCGATGTGAATGCAATTAGCATTAATACCATAAATCTGCCAGGCAAATACCAGAAAGAACCATGAATTCGTTATTACCATAATCAATTTAATTATGAAAAATCTGATCCTTCCATTACTATTATCTGCTCTTTGCTTAAATGCATATTCTCAAAAAAAGAAAGACCCCGCTGAAAAAGAATCATTGTTTCGCTGGGGATTTAAAGGGGGACTTAATCTAAACAAGATACAGGGCCAATCATTTAATAACGAGTTTAGCTATAACTACGCCTTAGGTGGGTTCATGCAAATAAACTTCTCCCGTAAGCTTGGCATACAACCGGAAATAAATTTTGTTCAGACATCAGCAGAACAATCTGACGACATAACCGATATTTATGATGACTTATTTCTTGGAGGTGATCAGAAAAAAGCGAAGCTCGATTATCTAAAATTTGCCGGGCTATTGAACATTGACATTGGCCCATCGCAAAGAGTGAAACTTCAACTTGGACCTCAATGGGGCGTGCTCTTAGACGAAGCTGTGGATAGTCTTAAGGCACCGCAAGATGTATTTAAGAAAAGTGAGTTTTCAGTTTTGGGTGGAATTATGTTGCAACTACCTCTAATTCATCTCGGCACACGATATGAAATCGGCTTGACCAATATCAATGGCATCGATAACCAGGACCAATGGAAGAGCCAGGCATGGCAGTTTTTTGTGGGGATTACTTTATAAGTGATCTGAATAAAAAATTCTTTTCCAAAACTTTGCCTGATAAGCATCATCCCCCTATCTTTGCGCTCCCAAATTCAAATGGGGATTTTTACTCATGTCGCAGAGAATCAGAATCAAATTACAGTCTTACGATCATAACCTGGTAGACAAATCTGCCGAAAAGATCGTTAAGACCGTGCGTAGCACCGGGGCTGTAGTAACAGGACCTATTCCTTTACCTACACGCAAAAAAATATTTACAGTGTTGCGTTCGCCACACGTAAACAAAAAAAGTCGTGAACAATTCCAATTAGCAACGCATAAGCGTCTGTTGGATATTTACACTTCTTCAAGCCGTACGGTTGATGCATTGAGTAAGCTGGATCTGCCAAGTGGGGTAGAGGTTGAGATCAAAGCGTAGTAACAACCCCTGTCCACCGCCGCGGCGGAGAAACTTAGGTTGAATAGTTCTTATAAAATAAATTTTAATCATCTCTCAACTCTCTATAGAAATATGGAGGAGAAAAGAGCTCTGATATTTAACTCTCTCAACTTCCCTTTAGGGGTTGGGGGTATAAAAACAAGCCATTCAGGGTTTGTTTA
>DASUTO010000008.1:0-14037 GCA_036374555.1 Chitinophagaceae bacterium | reverse complement strand
CGAGCCAGTTTGACTTCATCTTCGGGGGAAACTAATTCTACCTTGCCGATCTCCTGCAGGTATTTTTCCAGACTTTGCGATTCACGATTCGTAATCGACTTCGTGATCTTGAGTTGCCTCATGCTCATAGGTATATTGGGTATTTGGGTTTTTCAGGGTAAAAAGAATATTGGTTTAGTTTTGGTATATTATTACCCAAAAAATCCTCACAGTTTTTCGTTATCCTCAGAACGTATTGAACGTCAAAGCAATTTAAGCAAATTAGTGATACGTCCAAAATATTCTTTGGTAAGTTATTAACGATGTATCAGTAGGTTTATTTTCCCCACATCTTAATAATCACGGTTTCTGGGAAAAATAATAGGGAAAATACTTTGAGGGACTGATTAATTTTTTATTATTGCACGAGTTGAATACCTTATTAATGAATAAACAGAATGGCAAAACAGTTATACACTTTAGAATTCCCCGTAAGATGTTCGCCTGTTATTTTATATGAGTTCCTGGCTTCACCGGCAGGATTACAGGAATGGTTTGCGGATAGAGTTGATGATAGAGATAATATTTTCAGTTTTACATGGAATGGTACAATTGAGAAGGCAGAAGTATTGGAAAAAGAACAAGACAAGTTCATCAGATTTCATTGGCTTCATGCACCAAAAGAAGAATTCTTTGAATTCAAAATTGAAAAATCAGAAGTAACCAATCAAACAATTCTTGTTATAAAAGATTTTGCAGAGAAGAAAGAGATCAAAGACCAAAGCAGGCTTTGGGATTACCAGGTGAAAGAACTTTTTCATCGTCTCGGCAGTAACTAACAGCAGCATTTTACCAATAGTTCAAAATTCCTCAACAGTTTATCTTCAATAGCTTCCAGGGAATCGATCGGAAATTTTACTGCCAGTTTCAAAAAACCATTTTCAGTAACTACTTTTTCTAATTCATCATTATTGAGAGAGGATATTCTTATATATGAATTGGGATTCATATCATGCTCCCATTCTTTTTGACCGGTATATATATAAAAATCGCTTTTGCCCAATAATGAATAATGGTCAGCGATCTTTTTCAAAAGATGGGTCTTATTATTTCCTGATAAATGAAGTGTGATGCTGAAAAAATTTCCCCACCAGAACATTGTACGAATAGCGAAAATGTTGTTGTGTTGAAAATATCTTGGATTATCCAATACGAGCCAGGGTAAGCCTTTGTAATTTTCTCCTCTTGAGATCTTTGGTGAGATCTTCAGTACCTCTCCGGGAAGTTGCGATGAGTATTTTTGTAAAACATCATGTTGTTTTAGTTGTAACTCTTCAAGAAATGATTTTATTTTTTGCAGAATGGCATTCTTTGTTAAAATAATACCCGGACTTGATACTAATTCCATCTCAGCGGGCAAAAACTGTATTTTTGTTTGCTGTATCATAGATCAAAAATAGGCACTGCAAACTGGCTTCATACAGAAGAGTATAATTTATGTTCAAGAAACTTGATAAACTTGTTATCAAAGCATTCATCGGGCCATTTATTGCCGTATTTTTTGTCACACTGCTGGTTTTACTCCTGCAATTTTTCTGGTTATGGATCGACGACTTTGTAGGTAAGGGACTTTCCATGGGAATTATTTTCGAATTTGTATGGTATCAAAGTGCGGCATTGGTTCCACTTGCATTACCATTAGCAGTTTTACTTTCATCATTAATGACTTTTGGTAACTTGGGCGAAAGCCTCGAATTGGTAGCGGTAAAATCTTCCGGGATCTCATTACTCCGGTTTATGCGACCTCTTTTTGCAGTGAGTCTTTTAATATGCGGGGTTGCATTTATGTTCTCAAATTATATTATCCCGGTCGCTGTTTTAAGATCTCAAACGCTGCTGGCAGATATTGTTTGGTCAAAACCATCTTTTGATATACAGGAAGGAGTTTTTTATGATAAGATCGAAGGATTTTCAATTAAGATTGGTAAAAAGGAGGGGGACAGTATTGTGCATGATGTTATCATTTATGAGAAAGGTCCAAATAACCTGCAGGATAATTTCATAATTGCTAATAGTGGCATTATGCGTACAACCGGTAACAAAAGATATTTGGAGTTTAATTTAAAAGATGGCTGGCGTTACCAGGAAAAAGGAGACCGCTATGCCAGGAACACGGAATTTATCCGGATTGGGTTTAAAGAATATAGTAAGCAATTTGACCTGAGTTCTCTTGGATTGCAAAAAAGAACTTCAGATACCGTAAACAGGGCAAATCACCGGATGCAAAGCATGCGGCAGCTATCAAGAGCAATTGATTCAATTCAAATTGGCGTAAATCAGTACTCAAAAAAAGTAAAACGGGATATTTTTTCTGTTTTTACCTTTTCAAATTACCTGGATAGTGGTTATACAAAACCAGCATTGCCAAAAGTCAAAGAAAAAAAATTTGAGCAATTGATCCCTGATAGTAATCTATATGCCGTTAACCAAAAGGCGGCTTCATTAGTTGGTTCAATTACTTTAAATGCCGAGATCGCCAACACAGAATTCAGGGTAAAGCGAAAAGATCTTCGCCTGCATAAGATCGAATGGCATAAAAAGATCACTTTATCATTGGCCTGCCTTGTATTATTTTTAATCGGTGCGCCATTAGGCTCTATCATAAGAAAGGGGGGTCTTGGAACACCACTGGTTATTGCCATATTACTTTTTATGTTCTTTTTCTTTTTTAATACTTCCGGCGAAAAATATGCAAAAGAGAATGTGATGACCGCTTTCGGAGGAATGTGGATGGCTACTCTTTTTCTGCTACCTATTGGTATCTTTCTTACATATAAAGCCATGCATGATTCAAACATCATGAATAAGGAGTTCTATTTCAGAAGCTGGAGAAAAATCAAAGCCTTTTTCAAAAGAACAGGATAATATTGCATTGGTTTAATTCAATAGGCTTTGAAAGTACAAACACAAAATTTACAACTACAAAAGTGGGTAGCAGGTATTTCAGTTTTGCTGCTTGTCGTGAAGTTCATTGCTTATTATCTTACCAACTCTGTTTCCATTCTCACGGATGCGCTGGAGAGCATTGTAAACGTTGCCGCTGGTTTTATTGGGCTCTATAGTTTATATATTGCTGCAAAGCCGCGGGATATAGATCATCCTTACGGACATGGCAAAGCTGAATTTCTTTCAGCAGCTATTGAAGGAACATTGATCACTTCAGCCGGAGCCATCATTATTTATAAAGCCATCAGAAGTTTTATTAAGCCAGTAGAATTACAAAAACTTGACTACGGTATTTACCTGGTTGCTGCTGCAGCCATTGTCAATTTCATCATTGGAGTGATCACCGAAAGAAAAGGAAAGAATAGTAATTCATTGGCATTGATCGCAAGTGGTAAGCATTTAAAAAGCGATAGCTATTCCACATTCGGAATAATTGTTGGATTGATATTAATTTATTTTACAGGACTTAAGTGGATAGATCCGGCAGTCGCTATCATATTCGGAACCATTATTATTTATACGGGGTATAAAATCTTACGTAGATCTATTGCAGGTATAATGGATGAAGCAGATGTTGAATTACTGAAAAAGATCGTCGACCTGCTAAATAAAAACAAAAGAGAGAATTGGGTCGATCTGCATAATCTCCGTGTGATCAAATATGGTTCGATCCTTCATATCGATTGTCATCTTACAGTTCCCTGGTATTTAAATGTAAATGAGGCCCATGCTGAAGTTGATGCGTTGTCATCGCTTGTCCGGCAGGAATTCGGTGAATCAGTGGAGTTGTTTGTTCATGTAGATGGTTGCCTGCCATTTTCATGCAAAGTGTGTAATAAACAAAATTGTAACGTACGAAAACATAACTTTGAAAAGCGAATTGACTGGACATTGCAAAACGTTTTACAGGATCAAAAACACAGGTTATGACGATAACGAATACAGTATGGCATAAGGATCATGAGTTCACAAGCAGTCTTGACCATAATACCATTAAAATTGACGGGAGCCGCAAAAACGGCTTTGGTCCAAAAGCTCTTTTATTAGCAGGTCTTGCGGGTTGTTCGGGGATCGATATTGTAGACGTTCTAAAAAAAATGCGGGTTGAATTCTCTGAATTTTCCATCGAGGTAAAAGCGGCCCAAACCGAAGACTTTCCCAAGGTCTACAAAGACATTTATATTGCCTATAAAATGAAAACCAAAAAAGTGAATGAGGAAAAAGTTAAAAAGGCAATTGATCTTTCATTAGAAAAATATTGCGGCGTTTCGGCCATGTTACAAAAAAATTCACCCATTCATTATACGCTTGAAATTATATAATAGTGTTATCTAAAAGATCTCAATACGCATTAAAAGCATTGTCCTACCTGACTGAAAAATACCAGGAAGGACCAGTTCTGATCTCCGAAATTGCACGGAAGAAAAAGATACCCCTTAAGTTTCTTGAAAATATTTTGCTTGAATTAAAATTGATCGGCGTGCTGGATAGTAAAAAAGGAAAAGGGGGAGGATATTTTTTAGTAAAAAACCCGGCTAAAGTAAGGGTGGCCGATATAATACGAAAGGTAAACGGACCCATTGCTATGCTCCCTTGTGTAAGTCTTTATTTTTACGAACGTTGTAAAAATTGTGATGAAAAAAAATGTGCCCTGCATGATATTATGATCGAAGTAAGGGATGCTACTTTAAATATACTCGAGAAACGAACACTTGTAGACCTCGCTTCCATGCCTTGATATAATTTTGTCAAAGCCAGTCTACCCGGTTGGTAGGGTAGAGCAATTGGCCTATCTTCGTTGCTCGATTCTGTCTCTAAAATAGCTCTGCCATATTAGAATAAAGAGTTAATAATTATGACTGTTTTGGTAAGTGATTTATTGAATGAGTTAAACGGAAAAGAGATTGCAGAGCAATTACGAATTCTTGCCAATCGCTTTCCCGGTGAGGTTGTGTTTTCCACCAGTTTTGGTTTGGAAGACCAGGCGATCACTTATTTTATTGCGTCTAATAAACTCCCGGTTAAAGTTTTTACACTTGACACAGGAAGAATTTTTCCCGAAACATATTCAACATGGAGCAGAACTGTTGAAAAATATGGCCTGACTATTTCAGCTTATTATCCCGAGGCAAATTCATTGCAGGAGTTTGTAAGTGAAAAGGGGCCAAATAGTTTTTATGAATCGGTGGAGAATCGGAAGCAATGTTGTCATATAAGAAAAGTAGAACCGTTGCAAAGAGCATTAAGAGGAAATAAGATCTGGATCACCGGAATTCGTTCGGAACAAAGCAATAATAGGAATGATATGCCAATGATTGAATGGGATGAAGTAAACCAGATCATAAAATTTCATCCATTGCTGAACTGGACATGGGGACAAGTGAAACAATATGTAAGCAGGAATGATGTTCCTTACAATCCTTTGCACGATAAAGGATTTGTAAGCATTGGCTGTGCGCCTTGTACAAGGGCTATCAAACCCGGTGAAGATTTCCGTGCCGGCCGCTGGTGGTGGGAGGATAATAGTAAGAAAGAATGTGGCTTACATATTCATGCCGAAACGGAATCAGCAACCCACGTAGATAAATAAAGACGACCATAATAAAAGCTAAAAGCTTTTTTTTATAAACATAAACCCACTAAGTTGGTAGACTAATAAATAGATCATGAGTCAGTATCATCTCAATTATTTAGAGCAATTAGAATCGGAAAGCATTCACATTTTTCGTGAAGTAGCAGCGCAGTTTGAAAAACCTGCGTTGTTATTTAGTGGTGGTAAAGATTCAATTACCCTTGTTCATTTAGCGAGAAAAGCATTTGCTCCGGGTAAGATCCCTTTTCTTTTAGTGCATATTGATACCGGCCATAATTTTCCTGAAGCGTTGGACTTTCGTGATAAACTGGTGAATGAAGTGGGCGCAACATTGGTTGTAAGAAAAGTTGAGGATACAATAAAACAAAGAAGTCTTACTGAACCCAAAGGGAAGTTTCCAAGCCGCAATTGGTTACAGACTTATACATTACTGGATACAATTGAAGAATTCAAATTTGATTGTTGCATAGGTGGTGCAAGGCGTGATGAGGAAAAAGCAAGGGCTAAAGAAAGAATTTTTTCTGTAAGGGATGAGTTTGGTCAATGGAATCCGAAACTTCAACGTCCTGAGTTGTGGAATATTTATAATGGAAGAATTCATAAAGGAGAAAATGTAAGAGTATTTCCCATCAGCAACTGGACAGAGCTGGATATCTGGAATTATATACGACATGAAAAAATTGATCTGCCCTCCATTTATTTTGCTCATGAAAGAAAAGTGATCGAACATGAAGGACAGTTGGTAGCGATCAGTGAATTTGTTCAACCCGCAGATGATGATATCGTGCTTACAAAGAAAGTTCGCTATCGGACTGTTGGGGATATGACCTGTACAGCAGCAGTAGAATCGAATGCAGCAACACTGGATGACGTGATCAATGAGATCATTTCAGCAAGAATAAGTGAAAGAGGAGAAACAAGGATCGATGATAAGGTAACCGAAGCGGCGATGGAAGACAGGAAGAAGAACGGGTATTTTTAAAAACCCCAAACCCCTAAAGGGGCTTTCGGGAAAGTTCTTAATGAAAAAAAATTTTCTAACGATTGGTCTTTCGTAAGTGGGAGGACCGATACAAACTAAGTTCCTCCGCCGCGGCGGAGACAGGGGGTTTATGGATCTACTACGTTTTATAACCGCAGGAAGCGTTGACGATGGCAAGAGCACATTGATCGGTCGTTTATTGTACGACAGCAAGAATATTTTGATCGATCAATTGGAAGCTTTGGAAAAATCAACAAAGAACAAGGAGAATGGAGAAGTTGATCTCGCATTGTTAACTGATGGTTTACGTGCAGAAAGAGAACAAGGGATCACGATCGATGTTGCGTATCGGTATTTCTCAACCCCCAAACGCAAATTCATTATTGCAGATGCACCAGGCCATGTGCAATATACCCGCAACATGATCACGGGCGCATCGAATGCAAGCCTGATCATTATTTTGATCGACGCAAGACAGGGAGTGGTTGAACAAACACGGCGTCATTCTATTATTGCGTCGTTATTGAAGATTCCTCATATTGTTGTTGCCGTAAATAAAATGGACCTGGTGGAATATTCACAGGATGTGTTTAATAATATCGTGATCGATTATAGCGAAGTAGCAAAGCAATTGGGACTAAATGATGTGACCTACATTCCGATCAGCGCATTAGATGGTGATAATATCGTTGACAGATCAACGCAAATAACGTGGTACAACGGAAAACCCTTGCTTGAATTCTTGGAAGATGTACAATTGGATAGTGATATAAATTTAACTGATCCGAGATTCCAGGTTCAATTTGTTATTCGTCCGCAAACAGAAGACCTCCATGATTACCGTGGCTATGCGGGTAAAATTATCAGTGGCGTTTATAGAAAAGGTGATAAAGTAAAGGTGCTGCCACAGGATATTGAAACAACTATTTCTTCTGTTGAGATCGCCGGAAAAGAAGTAGAAGAAGTTTTTTCACCACAAAGCGCCGTGATACAATTAGCCGATGATATAGACATCAGCCGTGGCGATTCGATAGTAAAAGCTGATAATCTTCCCCATGTAAATAATGAATTGGACGTATTACTTTGCTGGTTGGATGACAAACCACTGATCCCGGGGAATAAATATTTATTACAACATAATAGCCGCCAGGTAAGAGCTATCGTAAGAAATGTGGAATACAAATTGGATGTAAATAGTTTGCAGCGTCAACCTGTTGAAGGAAATGTAAAGTTGAACGAAGTGGTGAAAGCAACTATAAAGACTGCTTCGCCGTTAGTATACGATAGTTATGAAACATTGAGTGAAAATGGCAGTGCGGTCCTGATTGATGAAACCAGTAACAGTACAGTAGCGGCAGTTCTTATTAAATCGTGAATGATCAAAAGTAAATATTCCACGTAGGTTTATTGATAATTCACAATTGGTCACTTATGAAAACAAGTTAAAATGAAAGAACAAAACACAAATAACGATGGGTTTGTTACCCTGGCGGGCGCAGGTCCGGGAGATGCAGAGCTGATCACGTTGAAATTACAAAAGCGATTAGCAGAAGCTGATGTGATCATTACAGATCGTTTGGTAAATCCTGATATTATTTCAGCGCATGCAAGAAAGGATGCGTTGATCTTATTTGCAGGTAAGCAAGGATACAACGATAGTTCTTTTTCACAAGAAGAAGTAACTACCCTGATAGTTGAACATGCACAGCAAGGGAAAAAGGTGTTACGGTTAAAAGGTGGTGATGTCGCTTTCTTCAGCAATGTACTGGATGAATTGCAGGCATTAACAGATACCAATATTTCGTTTGAGATCATTCCCGGGATCACGGCAGCTTCCGGTGCCTCCGCGTATGCAGGCATACCATTGACGGCAAGAGCACATTCACAAGGTGTGCAGATCCTTACTTATAACCCTAACAGCTATTATAACCCCGAAACTTGGAAACACCTTGCTAATTCAGCTGATACCTTAGTGTTTTACATGGCAGCAAAAAATATTTGTGATCTTGCAGAAATACTTTTGCGGTATTCTAAAAAGCCTGCTGTTAAGCTTGCAGTCATCGAACAGGCAACTACTATCCATCAGCAGGTTCATACAACTACTTTGATCAATTGCGCAAAAGATTTTGCCGGTAAAACTTTCAGCTCGCCTTCACTAGTTATCATTGGTGATGTGGTAAAATTACATGAACAATTCAATTGGTTTACCGGCACTGAAGCGGGCAGTGTTTTTCATGACATAGAAAAATGAGATCTACAGTGCAGTAACATAACCTTCCAGCCATTTTAAAACTGCGAGTGATAATAACAACCAAAGCAACCCGATAATAAACCCGGCAGCTACATCACTTGCATAATGCACACGCAGATATATACGACTAAATCCTATCAGGATAATCAGCACAACCACAAGGAAAGTCAGAAACCATTTCAACCAATCAATAGTAATGCTGTGTTGTAAAATATAGATCAACAATCCATAAAATGTAACAGCCATGATCGCATGCCCGCTTGGGAAACTCAGTCCCTTTGCTGCTTTTAATAAGGGTGACAAAGGTCGTTTGCGTTGAAATAATTGTTTCAGTAATAACATCAACACCAAACTGCTTATCGCAATTGTGATCACTCTGATTGAAAACCATGTTTGTTTTTTTACAAGCAAGAAATAAAAAATAAGAATAAGGTTGGCTGGAATAAGAAACTGGTGTTTACCCAAAAAAGTAATAAACGACATGAGCTTGTTATTGATCGTATTCACCCGGGGCTTGATCTTATCGAAGATGAGCATATCAATAGGCTTATGCTTTCGTATTGGTTTGCGGATTGAAAAAACGATCAAGGAAATAATAGCAGAGAAGGCAGCAAGTGTAATCAACACTTCTCCGATTATTAACGTGGTAATTTCCCAGGCACCCATCAGGTCTGCAAATTGCAAAACTCAATCCAAAGCCAATTGAAATGATGCGGTTATTAATGACGTTTGAAATATTGCACTTCCCGTTCATGCTTTTGTGCGGCTGCCAACGAATTGAAAGTACCAAGATTTCTTCGCTTATTTGTTTTTGGATTTTTCTTTCCTGAGTAAAGCCTGTATTCTCCTGATTTTAATTTCCTGATCATAACTTCTTATTTTATAATTCATCAGCACAAGGTTTATGCCGCCGGATTTTACAGGAATAGTTTTTGTACTGGGTTTAGAAACATTTTATGAGTGACTTTATTCAACTCGTTGGTGTGTCTGGCAGCCTTAGAAAAGGATCATACAATACCCTGCTGTTAAAAGCTGCTGCAGAATTATTACCAACCGATGTGTCAATGGATATTGTTTCAATAGAAGATATTCCATTATACAATGCTGATCTTGATCTGCCGGCAGCTAAACAACGACCGGAATCAGTAGAACATTTCCGAAAAATGCTAACAGACGCGGATGGAATACTTATTTCTTCACCTGAATACAATTATTCAATTCCCGGTGGATTGAAAAATGCGATCGACTGGGCATCGCGGGGCGAAGATTCCCCATTGTTGCGTAAACCCATAGCTGTAATTGGGGCTACAACCGGATTATGGGGTACAGCCAGAATGCAAGTGGCTTTCCAAAACGTATTTCTTTTTTTAGATATGAAACCTGTGTACAAACCGGAAGTGTTGGTAGCGCAAGCTGAAAAAAAATTCGATAAGGATGGGAATCTGATAGATGATATGGCAAAAAAATTATTAAAACAAAAATTAGAAGCGCTAAAGGAAATGATCCATTTGCAATCGCAAGTAGGAGATGTTCTTGAAACAAAGGTCATTTGATCCTCATCAATGATATCTTCCATATCTTCTTCTATCCTCAAAAAAGAATTGTAAAAAGATCTTTTGTTCTGTGGTTTTCGAATGGAACTCGTTCTCTTTATCAATAAAACGATTATCGTAATAAATGTGATGTTCGAATCCAAGGCTTACATTATTAATAAGACGAAGCGTTATCATTGGTTTTAAAATGCCAACCTGGCTTTTTCCATTAGAACCTTCATAATCATGTATCCAGTAATAATAGCCATTGAATCCAAGGCTCAGCCATTTACCAATATTCAATCTTTCTTCGATCCTTGCTTCCCAGCCGCCCCCAAAAGGATAATTACGGAATTCAGAAGTATCAACGCCAAACCTTGTCTTATGACCTGCTAATGGCACAGCTGCAAAATGCAGTCCTGAATATAAATTTGAATTCTTTCTGAATTTTATTTTTGAAATAATGCCTGGTCCAAAACCAAGGCTTCCCAATTCAAATACTTTATTATTCCAGTAATCAAAATGCTGAAAGATGCCGGCAAGCATTCCATTATTTCCGTTTATGATGTTCTTTCCAAACAATAACCCATATCCAAGCACATTATCGATAATTCTTTTGTCATCTCCGTAGCGACCCTCCAATCTCAACCGAAAAACGTCAAACGGTTTTCGTCTCCTGATCTCAAATGGATCTCCATAATCTAATTGCAGGTTGACAATGGCGTTTGTACCGCCCGTTCCAAATTCGTTATTTACATTTACCCTATGTGCACCTACACTTAATGTAACATTCAATGGTTCCTGCTGGTAAACATCGTAAGGTGTTATTCTCGTCAATTTACCCTGTGTTAAACGATTCAATGCTCTTGTAGGATTAATAACACCTGCAAAAACTTCACGCCACACCCTGCTACCTCCGCGTCTTCTGTCATCAAGAATATTTGAACTGATCCGATATAAGACTTCTCCTAAAAATGCACCGCTGATCGGTGTATTGATCAGGTCGTTTTTAGATGGTTTTGTGTTCTCACCAAGCCACTCCCATTGAGCACTGCCGATAAACGCGAAAGGATAAGACTGCCAGAAATTATAACCATTGCTGCGAGCTACGCTAAAGTAATCGCTGCCTGCACGGGGATGAATTAAGAAATTCGTATTAAAACCATCATTGTCCCACTCCCATCCATACTTAAAACTATTTTTCCATGTGTTAATACTTATTTCCGCCCATTCTTCTTTCATAACATAGCGACTATAAGCCCAACCAAAAACGTTGGAACTTGTCACTCTTGCCAGCACAAGACCAATAGAATACCTGCGATTATAATTCGGATCATCATTCAGAAGATCGCCATAAGTATTACGGGATCTTTTGTCTATTGTGTCGTATAAAATTTTTAGACTGTCCGGTGACAACGGGATCTCGTTATTGATCTTTAGCGAATCAGGGGATTGCTGTGAAATAGAAATAAGTGAATAACAAAGGGCACAAAAGATCAAAAGAATTTTCATAAGTTCAGTATTTGCTGAGCGCTGTCTATAAACTATACAGCAAACGTGCCAGAAGGAGTAATATCAGGTAGTAAAAGTTCGGCCAGGCCTGATCACAGGCTTTCCAAAATATTCACTAATGTTTTTTCAACGGGGGACAAACCATTTTCGTTTTTGACTGCACTATCTTTTTGGGATAACCATTTATCCAGCTTACCATCTTCGTATAATTCAAGTAGTGAGGGGTGCACATAATATTTTTTGCATACGGTTCTTGTATTGCCCAATTGTTCCGACACCTTATCTAATACAGCGATTACTTTTTTCTTTGAATCACCATCTGTCATAATACCATTTTCTGTAATTGCCGTTAAAGCTGCTAACGTACCGCACCAGGTACGCAGATCCTTTGCAGTAAAATCTTCTCCGGTAAGTTTACGGATATATTCATTCACCATTCCTGAGTCAATCGACTGGCGATTCCCTTCTTCATCTATATATTGAAATAGTTCTTTACCTGGTATATCACGACAGTTCTGAACGATCTTCGCCAGCTTCCGACTCTTTAATGATACCGTATGTTCAACACCCTTTTTACCACGGAAACAAAATTTCAACCGGTTTCCTTTTATCTCCGCATGTTTGTCTTTGAGTGTAGTAAGACCAAATGAACCATAGAGTTTTTCATAAAATTCATTGCCAATGCGGATTCCTGTTTTTTCCATCAGGCTCACCACAGCAGCCAACACTTTTTCCTTTGGCAAGCCGGGCAAAGAAAGATCTGCATCGACTTGCTTCCGGATAGTGGGTAACAATTTTCCTAATTCCGGCAAGCGATAAAACTTTGTTTTATTACGCAGCTCATTCCACTTTGGGTGATAACGGTATTGTTTTATATTCTTTATATCAAGACCGGTTGCCTGCAAGTGACCTTCGGCAATACGACAGATCCAGACATTTTTCCAGGCTGGAGGAATGACTAACGAACGAATGCGTTGGAGAGTTGATTTCTCTTTTACTGGTTTGTTTCGAAATACATATTTAAAACCTTTTCCTGCCGGCACTCTTTCGATCCCTTCATCTTTACTGCTTACATATACCAATTGTATTGCTTCTGCAGTTGCAACAGGATCTTGCGCCAGTTTCTTTAATGTGCTCTTTCCAAGTGCGGAAATTTTTCCAGGCATTCGTGATGTATTAATAATAAATAGCAGAACAAGTACCGTGCAAAGCTGTGCCCTTGTGTTTTAGTGATGTAAAAAATAAACCGCAGCGGGCAAAGATCCTGTCACTACCGTGCCCGCCGCGATCTCAAATTATTTATTAATAGTGAGAAAAAATATCAACAGTTTTAGGGTTTGTCATTCCTCATCAGCAATTCACATAGCCAAGTAACCAAAACACAATAAAGAACACAATAATTCCTCCAAGGCAACCACCTCCCCATTTCCACCCGGCATAGCCTGCGATCAATGATCTCCAGAAATTGTTCATAGTTGATTTTTCAATCTCTATAGAAAAATTGTGCCAAGTCTTTTAGCGGGTTGAAGTCACGACCCCAAAGTTTTTAATGATATAAGTTAAGTCGCTCGGTTCTGTGGAGAGTAACACCAAAAGGGGCACGTGGTGGAATAAGAGTAGCTTCAAACACGATATTCTTTGTAGCGTGATCAATTTCGATCACTTTTCCATAATTCATTGAATTATTAACAGCACCAGGCGAGAAGATAACATGATTCGATGTTGTTAAAAAGTCAACATCAGAAACGATAGGAGAAAATGTTGAAGCTCCCCGGTTTTTTCCATATTCCCAAACTTGCTTCACTGTTTTATTCATTGCATTGATCTCATATTCTACGGCACGGCTATATTGCCCCGAGCCGCTAAAGTTCCTGTTGTTGCCACCATTATCAAAAAGCATCAGGTTGCCATTGGGTTTTAATAACGGAGCATGCTGGTACCAGTTCCATTCAAAATCAGCATGATTGATATTACCATCAAGAATATCCTGGTTAATGATTGGCTGGTTACCTGCATCCAATGGTTGAAGTAAAAAATTTTTGAGATTGACGCCATTGCCTGCAACACCCCAGCCTTTATGACAACCAAGTATCCATACTACTTTATTATCCTGGTCCAATTTCACAACTCCCTGTGTTCTGCCAGATATGATAATCGTATTATCGCTTTGATCATAGATCAA
>DASUTO010000007.1:0-4161 GCA_036374555.1 Chitinophagaceae bacterium | reverse complement strand
ATGCGGAAAAAAGAGATAAGGAAAATTAACAGCCCTAAGGTTCCGATAAAAATGATCCAGCTTAATGCCGGGGAAGAATAACTGATAAAATAAAATGAAACAATATTGATCACGCCAAATAAGATGGTTGCCCATGCAATGCTACTATAGCCTTCCTTATGGATTGTCATGCGGCAAATATAGGAAAATGATGAGAGGTGAATTGTGAGTAGTGAATATTGAATTAAATGAAAAAATGAACATATAACCAAACAGCTGGTATGGCAAGTAATAAAGAATCAAATCGATCTAAAAAACCACCGTGACCAGGCATGATGTTGCCACTATCTTTTACTCCTGCCATTCGTTTTAATCTTGATTCAAAGAGATCTCCAATAGTTCCAACAGCAGATGCAATAGCCGGGATTATGAACCATGTTTTTTGTTGGACAAAAGGATAAACAAGATCATTTTCAGCAAGCTGTCTAAATAAAAACCCGACTAAAACGACAGATAGTATGATACCGCCAATCGTTCCTTCCCAGGTTTTTTTTGGTGAGTACTTTGAAAGTTGTGTTTTACCGATCAATGAGCCAACTATGTAAGCCATTGTGTCGTTAATCCAGATAGAGGCAATTATTAATATCGGAATTGTATACCCGAAATCTTTTATGCCCTTAAAGCCCTCAAAATCTATCCAGAGATTTCTTAAGTTCAGCATTAGCCCCCAACTTAAAGAGATATATACAAGTCCGGCAAGACACATCCACTTGGCCTTATAAGGTATTGTTTTGTTTTGAAAGAGGAAAACAGATAGCAAACCGAGTAGTCCCACCCAGAATGTCCATTTTAAATTAAGTTGGAAATCGCCTTGTCCTATCCAAAAATTATATGTTATGTATTTAAGGAAAAGAATGATCATTAATGTATATCCACAAATAACAAACAACCATTTCACAACAATATCGATTTTCGTTTTATAGATTTTCTCGATGAGATTAAAATATTCCCACCAGCAACCAAAATGAATGATCGAAAACAAAACCAGGAAACTCCATTGGTTCCATAACAATCCTGTCAGCATTACTGCTGCAAAAACAATTGCCGTCAGTGTTCTTGTTTGAAATGTTTTCCAGTTAAAGGCCATGAAAGAAGATGATGGTTTTAAAAGATGATAGCCCAGCGTTTATGCAAAAGGATTTGAATCATCAATTTTATCTCTTGCATAAACAGCTTCATAACTATTGGTTGATCTTTTCTTCATCAGTATCACCATGATTATTATCAATGCAAGGCTAATAGCTGCCAGTAAGGTTTGATTACCGAGTGGAACGGTAACACTGTCTTGCTCGGCCAAGGCAGGATTGAACCAGATCATCACAACTGCAAAAGCATCGTATACAAAATGCGCAATGATCGACGGCCATAAACTGCCACTGTACCAATAAAGCAGGCCCAACAATATTCCGAGAATGAACCTCGGTATAAACCCATAAAACTGTAAGTGAATAGCGGAAAAAATAAATGCAGTAACCAGAATACCGGCCCAGGGGTTTCTAAATATTTTGATAAATAATCTTTGCAAAACCCCACGGAAAAATAGTTCTTCCCCCACCCCGGCGAATACCGCAATTAAAACAAGATTAAGAAACAGGTCCTGCACCGTATTTCTTTTGAGCATAAACCCGATCTGCTTTGCCGTTGCCTCCTCGCTTGCCTTCATCCATTTCCCGATCGCTGTTGTCTCAGGAATTAACTTATGATTAATTGTACCTGTCCAGTCAACAAAAGGAAGAGCCACTAACAACACTGTAATGCCCAAAATAAAATAAATCGGTTTTGCAGAAGTTAAACCCAGATATTGTGTTGGCTTTGGATCACAGAATCTTGCAAAAAGAAATACAGGAATAACGTACAATGCAAAAAACTGAATTACCAGCATTCCTCTCAAAAATGTAAGTAAAGATGGATTTGAGTAATCCCATTTATCGGGGTCGCTTATTGTCAGTACATCAACACCGGTGATTTTCCCAAGTATCATTGTTCCAATAAATCCAACTATCATAAAACAACCCATCGCCATCCCAATAAAGATCAATAGTTGTAAGAATGGGTGAACTTTTTTAAAATAAGCCATAATTATTATTCCAGGTTTGTCCCGATGACCTATCGGGAGTAAATTTGCCGTTTGTCGCCGAATGGCAGTCAAGGCAGACAAAAGTAACCAGCAATTAATAATAATTAAAAATTCAATTTAAGGGCGATGATCAGGATTGGCAATATTGAATTACCGGATTTCCCACTTCTTCTTGCTCCTATGGAGGATGTAAGCGATCCCCCATTCCGGGCGGTATGTAAGGATAATGGTGCTGACCTGATGTTTAGTGAATTCATATCAAGCGAAGGTTTGATACGGGATGCGATGAAGAGTAAAATGAAACTCGATTTTAGTGAAGAAGAAAGACCATTCGGTATCCAGATATTTGGTGGGGATGAAGAGGCTATGGCTTTGAGTGCGAAGATCTGCGAAACGGTGAATCCCGACCTTGTTGATATCAATTTTGGATGTCCTGTAAAAAAAGTAGTGAGCAAAGGAGCCGGCGCTGGGGTCTTAAGAGATGTTGACCTGATGGTCAGGCTAACTGAAGCGGTCGTAAGATCAACCTCATTACCTGTCACAATTAAAACAAGATTGGGCTGGGATGATAATAGTAAGAATATTGAAGAAGTTGCTGAACGATTGCAGGATGTGGGTATAAAAGCTATTTCAATTCATGGACGAACAAGGGCACAGCTTTATAAAGGTGAGGCCGACTGGACATTAATTGCTAAAGTGAAAGAGAATCCTCGGATTCAAATCCCTGTTTTTGGGAATGGCGATATTGATTCCCCTGAAAAAGCATTGGAATATAAAAACCGTTACGGCGTGGATGGCATTATGATCGGACGGGCTGCCATTGGATATCCCTGGATCTTCAACGAAATAAAACATTTTTTTAAGACCGGTGAACATTTACCGGCGCCCACTATTCAACAAAGAATTGAAGTGATCCGTAAACATTTATATCGTTCTATAGAATGGAAAAATCCGATCGTTGGTATAAATGAAATGCGTCGTCATTATGCGAACTATTTAAAAGGCATGCCCAACATAAAAGAATACAGGAATAAATTAGTTACACTCAGGCTAGTTGAAGAGATCGATGAAGTGCTGAATGAAATAATAAATAGCTACGCAGGTTATGAATTTGAAAGAACTGTGATCGAATTGCCGAACTATCATGAGAAATGTTCGGCATAAAAAAGAGCTTGCCCGATGACCGATTATAAAAAGGCATATTTAAGACGGTTTCTATTTATTGGGATCGCGGTCATCATTCTCGTAGCAGGAATGAACCTGCCTGTAAGGTGGCTTTCATTAACGGTTGTCCTTATCGCTGCCCTGGTTATTCTTTACCATTTCAATGGCATTAGCAACCTTGCCGACAGGCAGATACAAGAGAAAGCAGCAAAGGAAGAGGAAGAAACTAGTTTTTATCCTTCCAAACAACCTTCACCAAAGCGCAAACAGGATATTATCTACTATCTGATGACGTGCCTTTTTGTTGCTCTTTTTATCCCTTTTGAGCTTACTGGAAGATTGATTGAAAATTATATTGAATGGAAGCCGTATATTTTTGACCTGCTGATCTACGGTGGCCTTATCTCTTTTTTTATAGCATGGATCTATTACAAAAGATTCCAGGTTATTTTTAGTAACAAAGAAAGGGGTTACTATGTGGTATTGTGGATGTTTTTCGTTCCTCTTTTAATGATCTTTCATGCCACTGCCTGGTATAATCATTTAAGCCCATCGCCTGTTATTAAAAAAGAAAGAATGGCTATCAGCGACCGCGGTGGAAATCATAGGCATGGAAATAAATACCTCTTCCTTACTATCAATAATAAAAAGACCCGGTTTGAGTTACCGAAGTATCAATTTGAAAAAATCAAAAATGAAGATAGTTTGCTGATAACGGTTAAAAAAGGAGCATTAGGTTATGCATATGTAGGCAAGTTTGAAATTATAACCCATTAACGCTTCGCATAAGACAGCTTCATCAATCCATATACTGAAACAATTGTCCAGATGGCTTCCAGTACAACGAATGGCATAAAATTGATCAGTACAGCTGCATAACA
>DASUTO010000006.1:0-4557 GCA_036374555.1 Chitinophagaceae bacterium | reverse complement strand
CCGAAACCCCTATCTTTGCCCTCCTAAAAAAAATCCCAGCCGCTTGCCCAAACCACTGTGGGAATTGGCAATGAGGCAATAAAAGTAAATCTATCCCGTATGCAATTAAGAGGTTTAGTAGCGGTGTTTGCAATCCTGCTTATTATTTATTCTGTTTGGCTTCTTTCTTTCACCTGGTTTGTGAACAAACATGAAAGTAATATGGCCGATCGTGCCCAGGCTTATATGAATGCAACCTATCCTGAAGCAGCAAAGTTTGCAAAGACTGCTGATTACACTGATTCCCTTAAAAGAATTTACAGGAACCGTCTTAATCAAATTCTTGACAGTACCAGGGAAGACAAGATCACATGGTTTGGAAATACCTACGAGTATGCAAGAGCAAAAGAATTGAATCTAGGTCTCGATTTGCAGGGTGGCATGAGTGTAACGATGGAAGTAGAACTTACAGAGTTGCTTCGCACCATGAGTAATAAATCAAGAGACCCGCAGTTCTTAAGAGCTCTTGATGAAGCTAACAAGCAAAAAGCAAATAGTGACAAAGATTTCATCTCTATATTTTCCGAGGAATTTAAAAGCATCGCAGGTGAGGGGAAAATGGCCGGAATTTTTTCAGCTGCTAATGCTGATCAAATTCCCAGCAATGCTTCCGATAATAAAGTGCTCGAAGTAATTCGCAAGGAAGCAGGGGATGCGGTTAACAGAACTTACCAAAGAATAAAAAGCAGGATAGATCAGTTTGGTGTTGCCCAACCCTACATTAATCTTGACCAGTCAAAAGGAATTATTACAGTCGATCTGCCAGGCGTTGATGATAAAGAGCGGGTACGAAAATATTTACAGTCAACAGCTAATCTTCAGTTTTGGGAGGTCTATAATATTGGGGAGTTGCAAAATGAATTAACAGCAGCTGAAAAAGCATTTAATGAGATGATGGGAGGACCAACTGATACCTCTTTAAATGCGCTGAAACCAAAAGATACAACTGGAACGAAAGATTCTACAGGGAAAGTAATTGATACTGCCAAAAAAAATCAGGATCTTTCAGAAATACTAAGTGGTCAAACACAATCGACTCCTACAAGTACCGGGGCCGCGGCACAAACATCAGCAGATAAAAGAAAAACGCTGGGGGAATACATGCAGTTCATACCTCCGTCCCAGGATCCAACAACTGGTAAAATTTCTTACCCGGCAGCTATCGCACAAGTTAAATTAAGAGATACGGGTACGGTCCGCAGATATCTGAACATGGTAGCTAATTTTCCCGGGGATGCAAGACTTCATTACGGCATAGTGGAAACTAATCCGGAAACCGAAAAGAAAAATGATTATGTAAGTTTATATGTCATTAAGACTTATGGCCTTGATAAAGCACCTATCGAGGGTGATGTTGTAACTGAAGCAAGACAGGATTATGACCCGTTAAGCGGTAATCCAATTGTAACGATGAGCATGAACCAGAAAGGTGCGAGCGACTGGGCTGTGCTTACAGAAAAAAGCGCTAAGAATAGAATTCCAATTGCCATTGTTCTTGATAACACTGTTTATTCAGCACCGGTGGCAGAAGAAAAAATTGCAGGTGGGGATTCACGTATAACAGGAAGCTTTACTGTGCAGGAAGCACAGGATCTTGCCAGCATTTTAAAAGTTGGTAAACTTCCTGCTCCTGCAAAGATCGTACAGGAACAAGTGGTAGGTCCTACCCTCGGAGCTGAAGCTATTCGTGGTGGATCTATGGCATTCATCATTTCATTTGTCGTTATCTTTCTACTGATGCTGGTTTATTATAATACCAGCGGGTGGATCGCCAACATTGCACTTATCCTAAACCTGCTTTTTACAGTTGGAGTATTAACCTCTTTTGGTGCCACGCTTACAGCACCAGGTATCGCCGGTCTTGTACTTACAATCGGTATGGCGGTTGATACAAACGTTATTATTTATGAACGTATAAAAGAAGAACTAACGCGGGGTAAAAGTTACCAGATGGCGATCGCTGATGGCTATCGTCGTTCATTACCACCTGTACTTGATGGTCACGTAACTACCTTACTTACCGCCATTATTCTTTTCATTTTTGGATTAGGCCCGGTAAAAGGATTTGCAACGACACAGATCATCGGTATTCTTCTTTCTTTGTTTTGCGGTATTCTTGTAAGCCGTTGGGTAAGTGATTGGTTTACCAATAAAAAGAAACACCTTGAATACTTTACCGGCATTAGCCGTAAAGTTTTCAAAAATGCTAATTTCAAATTCATTCAATACCGGAGAGTGGCTTATATGATCTCGATCGTTGTACTGGCGCTGGGTGTAGCAGCGATCTTCAACGGATTTCACCAGGGTGTTGAATTTAAAGGTGGTCGCAGCTATAATATACAGTTTGACGAGTCAAAGCCATTAGATGTAGAAGCAATACGTAATGACCTTAAAGTTGCATTTGCCGGCGAAAATCCTACCATTAAGACCGTAGGATTGAATAACCAACTTGATATCACCACATCTTACCTGATTGACGATCCCCGCGCCGGTGTGGATTCAATGGTAGAAAGACAATTGTACAACGGTTTAAAAAATCATCTTGGCGGGATCAGTTATGAGCAATTTGATACAAAAAATAAACTTGGGTCAAAAACAGTTTTGCCAACCATTTCTGATGACCTGAAGAAAGGTGCAAAAAATGCAACGGTCATTGCCGTGATATTGATCGCCTTCTATATTTTTATCCGTTTCCGGGATTGGAGATATTCACTTGGTACTATCATTGCCTTGCTCCACGACGTGTTGGTTACAATTATTGCATTCTCATTTTTGAAAAATGTGGTTCCTTTCCCTCTTGAACTTGATCAGCATTTTATTGCTGCCATCCTCACTGTTATTGGCTTTTCCATGAACGATACGGTTGTAGTATTTGACAGGATCCGTGAATACAGCGGTACAATGAAAGGAGAACCAAAAGAAGTCATTATCAATAAAGCAATTAATGACACAATGAGCAGGACCATCATGACTTCCTTAACAGTGTTCCTTACCCTTCTTATTCTTTTCATATTTGGAGGTGAGGTTACAAGGGGATTTGCATTTGCCATGTTGATTGGGGTTATCACCGGTATTTATTCATCAGTATTCGTGGCAGCGCCTGTACTTGTTGACCTTGCCAGAGGTAAGGCATTAGGTAAAACTGAAGTCGCTACAACATCTGCTCAAAAACCTGCGGTAAAACCTGCCACAGCAAAAAGCTAATTACTTTTTTATAAATAAGAAAAGCCTCCGCTGTGGAGGCTTTTCTTATTTAAAGTAAAATATTTCTGTCTGTTAGAAATTGTAAAACATTCTCATTTGCGATCGCTTTTTATATATAAGGATACTACGATCTAAGTTCCCCTTTAGGGGACAGGGGTTTTAGACTCCAAAGCTGGTACCGCAGCCACAAGTGGTAGCTGCATTTGGGTTTTTGTAAGTAAACCCACGGTTGTTCAATCCATCCTGCCAATCGATCTCCATCCCATACACATACATTTCATGAGCAGAATTCATAATGCAACTGATACCTTCTATCTCAAATGTTTTGTCTTTTTCAGTAGGTTGATCGAATCCGAGAATATAAGACATGCCTGAGCAGCCACCGCCTTTCACTCCAACCCTTAGTTTTTGAGTTGGATCAAAGCCTTCCTGCTCCATCAGCTTTCTTATTTGCCTGATAGCTCCTTGCGTCATCGTCACTGGTTTGCTCTCCGTTACTACCATTTTAATTTTTATTTATTTACAAAAATAAAAAACAAAAATGAAGCCCATTTTCTAATTCCGAAAAGAAAGGCATTTGCCTGTATTTTTGCCAAGTCTAAACTAAAACTATGGATACCCAAACACTGACCCTCATTCTTTCAACTTTTGCTGTTTTACTCTCAATGTTGACCTTTTATTTATTGTACTCGAAGCAGGATACAAGAAAAAATGCAGATCCGGCTTTTACCACCCGGCCCTTGCAATTACAAGCCTATGAACGGCTCGTCATTCTTACCGAACGAGTTGCTTTACCCAATATTGTAAGCCGTGCCAACCAACCCGGGCTTACCTCAAAAGAGATGCAATTATTGATGCTGGAAAGTATCAAACAGGAATTTGAATACAATAGTTCACAACAAATATATGTAAGCCCTGTAGCATGGCAAGCTGTAAATAATTTAAAAGAACAAAACATGCTCATCATAAATCAGATTGCACAAACCTTGCCTGCTGATGCCAGAGGTTATGATCTTGGCAAAAGAATAATGGAAGTAATTATTGCACAGGATAAAAAAGCATTACACAATATTGTACTGGAAGCATTGAATTATGAAGCAAGGAAGCTGATGAAATAAGCCCACCCAAACCCTCCCGAAGGGAGGGCTTAAAACTCCTAAGAATGAAAGAGCCTTTTAAAAAATTCACAGACAGCGGGATTGAAATAAAAGAAATTTATTCAGATAGTGATGTTTCCCCGATCCCCCCCTCGGGGGGTGAGGGGGCTGGAGAATTTCCCTTTACCCGCGGAATACAACCGGATATGTACCGTGG
>DASUTO010000005.1:0-2782 GCA_036374555.1 Chitinophagaceae bacterium | reverse complement strand
AAAGTATCCTTTTGAAAAAAGTACATGGCGGCACACGCAATACTTCCCAACGTAAAATAAAAGCTGAGAAATTTTTTCTTATTGCCCTTATAATCGGCGATCGACGAAAGTATGGGCGACATTATAGCCACAATGAACATTGCAATAGCAATTGCATAATTATAAAGTGCCGAGTTCTCAAATTGCCGTCCAAGAAATGTAACGGTTGTCTTTGATACATTTGCGTCATCAACAGCTATAGCTTCGAAGTATGTCGGGAAAATTGTTGAAGTGATCACAAGGTTGTACGAGGAGCTCGCCCAATCATACATCGCCCAGCCATTCACAACTTTTTTTGAAGCCGTCTGCATGCAGTTAAAGTTTTGGTGAAGGGAAGATAATGAGAAAAGATTAATCTACTTCCATCATGCCGCTGAGAATGATGGCAAGCAAGATGATACCGGCAATGATCCTGTAATATCCAAAAGCCCTGAAGCCATAGATCTTTAAATAATTGATGAAGAATTTAATCGCGATCATCGCCACCACAAACGCAACAATATTACCAACAATAAATGAAGCCATATTCTCATTGCTTTGCCTGATGATCTCATAACCTTTTAGTCCGCCGCTCCATTTTTTAAAAAAAATAGTATAACAGCTTGCAGCCAGCATGGTTGGCACAGCCAGGAAAAAAGAAAACTCTGCTGCGAGATGTCGTGTAAATTTTTGTTGCATGCCGCCGATAATGGAAGCGGCGCTGCGGCTTACACCCGGTACCATTGCAAGCACCTGCCAGCAACCAACCAGGAATGCTTTTGGGAAAGTTATCTGGTCATCAGATTCAATTGTATGAACCTTAAATAAATTATCAATAAATAAAAGGATAATGCCACCTGCCAGCATAGTGATCGCAACAGTGGTTGGGCTTTCCATCAGATCGTCTATTTTGTCTGAAAATAAAAAGCCAAGTATCAATGCAGGTAAAACGCCGATAGCAAGTTTTACATAAAACTGCCAGCGACGGAATTCAAAGAATTTTCTCCAGTATAAAACAACAACAGCGAGAATAGCGCCGAACTGGATAGATACTTCATATAATTTAGTGAACTCTTCCTGGTGGATTCCGAGTAAATAACTGGTAACGATCATATGCCCGGTAGAAGAAATAGGCAGAAATTCGGTCAGACCCTCGACGATGGCGAGAATGATAGCATCAACAATAGTCATGATTA
Source organism: Chitinophagaceae bacterium (assembly GCA_036374555.1). Lineage (GTDB taxonomy): Bacteria > Bacteroidota > Bacteroidia > Chitinophagales > Chitinophagaceae > VBAS01. The sequence goes on along the minus strand of DASUTO010000005.1, from coordinate 1,568 downwards.
ATGTGCAAATTTGAAAATGTGTCCCAATAAGAATCGGGATGCAAATGAAGAATGTCTGGAATAATCAATGCCAATTTGCATATTGGCACTTTGGCACATTGGCAAATCAAGCTTTTGGTTTTTTAAAAATTGCATAGATCTCTATACACAAACCGATTATAATTAATACAGGAGCCACACTGATCCTTAGGGTGCTGTAAACCTCATCATAATTAAATGTGCTGGGATCCTTGCTTTTGCCACCCACCATCAACAGCATGCCGATCGCGATTACCGCCACACCCAGCAACATCAGCCACATGTTTTGCCTGTCAAATAAACTTGAGGAACTTGTTGTTGTTACCTGTTTCTTTTCACTCATACCGGAATTTTAGGGCTGCAATATAGGGAAAAAGCCCCTCTTAATCTCTCCACCTTAGGCGGAAGACTTTAGAAGGACGCCAAATATTTGATGATGCAATACAAAATTTTGTGGAGGCAAACTTTGGGTTTGTGAGTTATAGCTCCTTTGGGAAGGCCGGGATGGGCTTAATACAGTTCATCCAGCTTCATGCGGAGATATTTCAGTACACTGCGATGGGTGCTGAAAACAGTAATACAGATGCCGAGTATTATCAAGATCAAACCCAGGAGCAAAAGTGATTGAGTATCTCTCAGGGCTTTAAAACCATCGAAAAAGCTTTCGAGGCCGATCACCAGCAAGTAAACAATTGCTGTAGCAATAATGCCGCTGAGAGCGCCATTGATCACGGCCCGCATATCAAGCGGTTTGGCAATATACCACCGTGTAGCGCCAACCATTTGCATGGTTTTTATCAGGAAACGGTTACTGAACATCGCCAGGCGAATCGTATTATCGATCAGAATAATAACCACTGCCGAGATCAGTATCGCTGCGATCAATAAATAAATGCTCACCATTCTAAGATTGGAAGACATTTTTTGGACCACAGCCGTTGGATATTTTACTTCATCAACAATGGTGAATTGAGAAATATCAGCTTTTATGTCGACAAGCCGTGCCGAGTCCAGGAAATCGGCCTTCAATTTAAAATCGATACTTGGCGGCAACAAGCTGTTATCAATGAACTCGGTAAAATCTTCACCACCGGTTTTTATCCACTCTTTCTTGGCGGTTTCCTTATCGGTGTATTTTATTTCTTTCACATATGGTTTTGAGGCAATATAATTTTGCAACCGCTCTCTTGCTGTGTCCTTCATATTTTGTTTCAGGAACACCTGTACCTCCAAACTTTCTTTAAGACTAATGACGATCTTGTTGCCATTTATAATGATCAACCCGATAATTCCCATCAGGAATAAGACAAGGGTAACACCCAAAATAGACATGAAATATGACGGTTTGCCGCGTTTGATAGAAGCTCTTCCTGCTTTGACCATGAGTACTTTATTTGGTTTTTAAGGATTGGCAAAGTAACGGGTTTGTCCCCACATTTATCGGTCAAATCCGTAAATTTGTTGCTCTCTAACGATTAGTATCGGCTGATATTTTTAAGAAGTGAAAAGAAATATTTTTTTAAGTCTTCTTTCACATCTTTGTTCAGCTG
>DASUTO010000004.1:0-15898 GCA_036374555.1 Chitinophagaceae bacterium | reverse complement strand
TGTTATCTCTTGTAGCTTGATCAGGGCCTGGATCAAAAAGGCGTAATCATCAAGAAAGGCTGGTTGTTTAGCTATATTATTTTTCCAACTATGAAAATATTCAGCCGTATTTTTTTTTAAAAATTTGTTTAACAAAAATTGCATGTTGTCAACTGCTATTTGTTTAAAAGACTCATTTCCCGTTGCAGCAAATGCTTTGCTAAGGGCTGTATTCATCAAAGCGTTCCAACCTAAAAGGATCTTATCGTCTGTTTGTGGCCTTATTCTTTCATTTCTCTTTTCAAGTAATATTTTTTTTCCTTTTTGAATTACACTTTCCAATTCATCCAATGAAATATTTTTCTCCCCGGAAAAAAGTTTTTCATTTTTCTTTCTCCATAAAATATTTTTTTCTTCCCAATTGCCATTTGGCTTAATATCAAAAAAATCACAAAAGAGTGTAGCGTCATTTTGCAGAAGGCCCATCACTTCTTCATGGTCCCAAACATAAAATTTCCCCTCTTCTCCTTCACTATCCGCATCTAAGGCAGCATAAAACCCACCTTCAGGATGCATCAATTCCCTTTGAACAAATTGAATTGTTTCTTCAATTACTTCTTTGTACCGATTATCAGCCGTTATCTGGTAGGCTTCACTAATGATAGAGAGTAGTAAAGCGTTGTCATAAAGCATTTTTTCAAAATGCGGTGCCAACCATTCTGTATCGGTCGAATATCTTGCAAACCCACCGCCGACCTGGTCATAAATGCCTCCATCGATCATCTTATCAATGCTTAACAGCGCTTGTTGTAATGCTTCTTTATTTTCAGATATATGATAAAACCGCAACAAGTATTGAATGACAAATGACTGGGGGAATTTTGGCGCCTTTCCAAAGCCACCCCATTTCTTGTCCGCGTTTTTCATAATGTTTTCAAATGCTTCATTGACCTTCTCTTTAGTAAAAACATCATTTTCGCCGGAAGAGGAAATTCCAAAAGCATTAGCTTGCACAAGGTGTTCAGTTAGATTCTCAGCCTGAGCATCTATTTCATTTCGCCTTTGCGTAAATGCTTCTTTAACTCCATGCAGAACTTCCTGCCAGGAAGGACGATTAAATGCCCGCTTAGGGGGAAAATATGTGCCTCCATAAAAAGGCCTGGCATCAGGCGTAAGAAAAACATTCAAAGGCCAGCCGCCGCTGCCGGTCATAGCCTGCACAGCATCCATATAAATATGGTCGAGATCGGGTCTTTCTTCCCTGTCGATCTTAATATTTATGAAATGCTCATTCATAAGACTGGCCGTTTCCTGATCTTCAAAACTTTCTCTTTCCATTACATGACACCAATGACAAGCTGAATAGCCTATGCTGACAAGAATTGGTTTGTTTTCTTTTTTTGCCTGAGTTAAAGCTTCATCACCCCAGGGGAACCAATTTACCGGGTTATGAGCATGCTGAAGTAAATAAGGACTTGTTTCGTCAATAAGTTTATTTGTGAATTGAGGCATGAATTTAATTAAACATGAAGTTCGTGTTTAGAAAATAAAAAAGGCACTTATTAGTGCCTTCAATTATTTTACCAAACTCATTTCTATTTTTTCTTACTGGCCAAAATAAATTGTTCCAAAGCGGCCACCATGCTCGGTGTTTGCGGTTGCGGTGCTTTTATATCAAGTTTTAAGCCTGCTTCTTCCACTGCTCTCATTGTATTGCTCCCAAATGCTCCTATTACAGTTCCATTTTGCCTGTACTTTGGAAGATTATCAAAAAGACTTTTAACGCCACTCGGGGTAAAGAAACAGATCACATCATATTCCTTTTGCTCAAGCAGCACTTTTACATCATTGCTGCGGGTACGATACATAAAGCCTAAGACAAACTCACAGTTATTGTTTTTTAGCCAATTGACTATCTCGTTATCCTGTTGGTTTTCTGAACATACATAAAGGAACTTTTCATTGCTTTTATGTTTGTTGATAACGTCGAACAGGCTTTTATTTGAACCATCGGCGCCATAAAAAACCTTTCTTTTCCTATAGAGAATAAACTTTTGGAGATATAATGCTACCGCTTCGGTAATACAGAAATACTTGGTGTCCTGGGAAACATTGACTTTAAGCTCCTCACAGGTGCGGAAAAAATGATCGATCGCATTCCGACTGGTAAAGATCACTCCGGTGTAATTCTGGATCTCAATTTTCTGTTTGCGGAATTCTTTTCCAGGAATTGCTTCGAGGCGGATAAAAGGATGGAAATCGAGCTCAAGACTGTATTTTCTTGAAAGCTCATAGTACGGCGATTTATCGCTTTCCGGCCTGGGTTGGGTAACCAAAATCTTTTTCACTTGCTTAGCTGACGTATCAGCTTTCCCGTTTTTTACCATACTGGTTCGGCTAAATTGTTTGCAAAGTTAATAAGTTCTTTTTAAAAAATTGTCAATAACAGCTTGTAAATCAGCAAAAGGGGGATAACCTCGAAACCAAGAATATATAAAATGAAATGAAATGAGTTGAGCTTTACCTCTTTACGCAAAGCTCCATATGATAAAATAAACCTATAAATGAGAAGCAAACCTATACCAATCCATGAAATTACTATGGCTGAACTATACAAAGGATCGTTTGCAAAGGCCAATAAAAGCAAAAAAGGGAGCAGAAATATGCCCAGCATTTTATTAATGATAAAAACAATAAAGGTATACGAGTCCGTCGCATTGCTCACGTTAAATAACCACCCGGTGATTTTTAATCCAATATATTTTACCAAATAGATGCCTGCCAATGCGCCTGCACAATAAAGGTATTGCAACCAAAAGTTATCAGCAATGACAAGTTGAAAGTATTGAAGAAGAAAATTGACATAAAGGCCTGCAGATAAAACAAAAAAGCTATTCAAAAGCACCGAAGCCAAAGAGGATTGAAGCAATTGTTCTTGCGTTTGCCTTTGCTTTAATGTCGTTTTGAAAAAAACCCTGAACAGGTCATGAAAATATTTTGCAAAAGCCCTTCTTAGCAGGCCAAATAAAATGAATAAAATAACGAGGTAATAAAAAAGATACTCTTTGCCCGTGAAGATCTTCTTATCGCCATCTTTTAAAATTTGAACCGGCAATTGTTTTTCTGCTACTTTTTTTTGAAGTGAATCTGCGACTTCCTGAACTAATCGTAAGGAATCTTTTACCCGAACCGAGTCTTTTAACTGTAAACTATCGATGTGCAGGATTGTGGGTTTAATTACCCTTGTTGAATCTGTAATTCTAATCGTCCGCGGTTTAGGTCTTAAAGAATCTTTTCGTAAACTATCTGTTTGATCATTGGTAGAATCAACCTGTGCAAAAATGGCTGCAGGGTACAAGCAGATAAAAAGTAAAAGTGGATAGAAAGTCTTCATTCGAATCGCAAAAGTATTAAAGTGTTTTATGGAGATGAAAAGAAAGATCTTCTAAAAATAATTTACAAACCCAAAATGGATCTTTGACTGACGCAAATTGAACTGCGTATCATCTCTTTTGCCAACGGCCCATGCCAGGTTAAAAACTCCAGCCTTCGTTTCCAACGCAAGTCCAAGTCCAGTACCTATGTAAGTATGTGTATACTTTGCACTATGACTATTATTTCTTCCCCAACCACCATCAACAAATCCAAAGAAAAAAGAATTTAGCCCTATCAAATAACGGTACTCCAATGTACCAACAACATACTGCGATAGATATTCGCTTTCTTCATCAAAACCACGGAGCAATTTATACCCACCGACCTGGAAAAGTTCATTCCGGTAAATATTATCGCTTAAAATGGTACCACCGCTAAATGCAGTTTTAAAGGTGCCCTGCTTTCCCATTGGAAAATATTTTGCCAATGCGCCCAGTAACCTCAATTGATATGATTTTAGCTTTACCGTATCATATAATCCATTAAAATCGAAGGAAGGATCAGATGGATCGTCTAGCTCAAGTATCTGGTTATTTTTTTTGATCTTCTTTGTGCCGCCTGATCCGCCAACGTTGAATAGATAACCGCTTCTTGGATTAAAACGGTAATTGGTTTTATTTTTTTCAAATTCCACGCCGAGACCTAATGAACTAACATCAGCAATATCAGGTAATGTTTTTGATGCGATCACCTGTGCCTCATTAATGCCTCCCTGGCTGACGATAGTTTGCAAGTGCTGAAGAAAAATCTTTCCTGATTGCGATTCGGATAGCACATACCTGGCGCCAAGATTCAGATTAATATTTAAATAGCTGCTGTCTTTGCGAAGCATGTCAAAAGAAAAATCAACCCCAAGCGGCGAATTGAATAAATAAGGATGGCGGTAAAAAATATTCAGTCTTGGCGATTTTACCTGCAATTGTTGCCAGTTAAGACCAAGTGCCTCACCACCGCCAAAAGCATTCTGCAGGTTAATATTTGCCTCACCTGTGATCAATAGTTTTTTAGATGAAAGCTGGTCATTGTTGGGTAAAAAACCAATGATCGCATTAACCTGGCTGCTGCGTCGTTGTCTTAAATATAAATTTAAAACAGAGCCCGTCCCAAGTAAACTCATGTTGGAGGGCTGTTCTTCCTCTACAAAACTGAGCTCCCTTATCTTTTTTGAAATACGCAATAACTTTTCCCGGTTATAAACGCTTCCATTATGTATGTCAAGATAGTGTTGCAAAAAAGTATTTGAAATCTTTGCATTTCCATAGACCCGTATGCTGTCAATTTTGTAAAACGGTCCTTTATCGATCATTAAACTTGCATTCACACTGTCTTCGATCAAACTGATGCTATCAAGAAAAACCTTTGCAAAAGGATAGCCATTGTTTTCAAGATGAATAAGCATGTTTTCCTGGAAACCTTTAAGTTGATCGAAATTGATCGGCTTATTGGAAAATAACTTTCCATTCCACCCTGAAACCGCGAGGATCTGCGGATCGGCAGAAGCAATGTTAATGTGAGCCCATTTATATTGCTGACCAATATAAAGCACAACGTTTGCTGACGTAGTATCAAAAAAAATACTGTCCAGTGAGGCAGTTACAAATCCTTTTGCATGCAACAAAGAAGGCAGTTTGTTTACATAATCAATACAGGCAGGCCTTGAAGGAAATTCAGTTTGCAGACCTATTTCATTTTTCAAAAATTCGGGGGTCTTATCCACGCATTTTGCATTTAAAGAATAGATCGTTTGCCCAAATGAAATATTTTGAAATGAAATAATAATCAAAAACAGCAGGGCTGCCGGCAGATGGCTTTGTATTTTTGCGGGATTAGGCATTCAAAGGATATTCAAAAATATTTTATTTGGCCGGGATTTACATACATATTCCATTTTGCTGCAGGTTTACCTGCCGAAAGTCATTAGTCAAACTTTTTAATTGATGGCAGGCATTTACATTCATATACCATTCTGCAGGCAGGCTTGTCATTATTGCAACTTTCATTTTTCCACATCACTGCGGTATAAAAACGAATTGTTGGCAGCTTTATTGAAGGAAACTGAATTGCAAATGGATTATTTAGGGAATGAATTGGTAGAAACAATTTATTTCGGCGGAGGAACGCCTTCGATATTGCAGATTTCAGATTTACGATTGCAGACTGAGAAGATCAGGGAGATTTTCTCTGTTTCAGATGATGCTGAAATAACTCTTGAAGCAAATCCGGATGATATAAGTGAAGAAAAGCTTGCTGGCTGGAAAGAAATCGGCATTAACCGGCTGAGCATTGGCGTACAAAGTTTTTTTGAGGAAGATCTTTTATGGATGAACCGGGCCCACAATGCACAACAGGCAATAGACAATTTGCAGTTAGCAATTAAACAATTTGACAATATAACAATTGACCTCATTTACGGACACCCGCTTTTATCAAATGAAAAATGGAAACAGAATGTAGTAAAAGTAATTGCGCTGAACATTCCGCATATTTCCTGCTATGCACTTACTGTTGAGCCAAAAACCCCGTTGAGCAAGATGATCAAAGAAAAAAAGAGAGAAGGTGTTCAACAGGAAAAACAAGCCGAACAGTTTTTATTGCTGATGCAATGGCTGGAAGATGCGGGTTATGAGCATTATGAAATTTCAAATTTTGCAAAGCCGGGTTTTAGAAGCAGGCATAATTCATCATACTGGCAGGGAAAAAATTATCTTGGCCTAGGCCCATCGGCCCATTCCTTTAATGGCGAGAGCAGGCAATGGAATATTTCCAATAATAATACTTATATAGAATCACTTGAAAAAATTACAATTCCATTTGAAAAAGAAACATTAACACCTTCTCAAAAGACAAATGAATATATCATGACTGCCTTGAGAACAAAAGAAGGATTGGATTTAGATAAATTGCCTGGATCTGTGAGTCACGAGTTGCGGGCTGCGAGTAACAAATTCATTGGATCAGGTAGATTGATCTTAAGAGAAAATAAATTAATACTGACGAAAGAAGGAAAACTATTTGCAGATGGCATAGCAGCCGAACTTTTTGTTGATGCGATTTAAACCAATGCCTCTTCTATCTGTTTAAACCCTTTTTCCGGCGAAAGTTGTTCCCATAAAATTTTATAAACCGTTTCCGCTATGGGCATTTCAGCTTTTACATTATTATTAATTGTGTAAATACTTCTCGAAGCATTGTATCCTTCTGCAACCATGTTCAATTCCAGCTGCGCTGCTTTAACGGAATAACCTTTACCGATCATGTTTCCAAAAGTTCTGTTACGGCTATACAAGGAGTAACATGTTACCAATAGATCGCCCAGGTAAACGGAAGCAGCATAATTTGCTTTTCTTTTATGCGTCACCGGGTCCTCACCTTCATGCTTGCCTACCTCAATATTAAGAATACCTACATTGCGAAGAAAGCCTGCCATTTCATCGGCGCTGTTGGCGATCAACACACTTAAAAAGTTATCGCCATACTGTAGACCATGAGCAATGCCGGCGCCAAGTGCATAGATGTTTTTTAGAATAGCCGCAAACTGTACTCCATATACATCATCATTGATCACCGTATTCAGGTATTCGGTTTTAAAACAGGTGGCAATTTCTGCGGCCATTTCTTCATCAGCCCCCGAAAATGTGAGATAAGACAATTTCTCCGCAGCCACTTCTTCAGCATGGCATGGACCCATGATGGTAAAGTAATCTCTCAGCGATACATCAAATTCCTTTTCGAGATAATCATTCAATAGAACATTTTCCTGGGGAATAATTCCTTTTACTGCTGAAATAACTTTCTTTCCTTCAAAGTCTCTTTTTGATAAACTTCTTAAGGCATCAGCCACATAAGCAGATGGGGTGGCTATAATAATATAGTCTGAAGCTGCAACAATCTTTGAAACGTTTGTATCCAGGTTAAGCAAGGTTGGCTCAAAAACAGCCGTGGTCAAGTAATTAGGATTGTGCTTTTGCTTGCTGATAAAATCAGCCATTGCATCTGTTCTTACCAGCCAGTTTATTTGCTGATTATTGTCTGTAAGAATTTTTGCCAATGCTGTAGCCCAACTTCCACTGCCGATGATACCAAACATGAACCAGGATTAATAAGATTATAAATGATTACGCTGAAATAAAATTAAGAAAGTGCCTTTCTATTCTGAAATAAACTAATAATTAAAAAGAGTCCCGTTTAAGCGGGACTCTTCCAAATTTCCTATTAATCCTTTTAAATCATGTAAATCGTGGTTCTCCCTATTTACTCTCAAACAGCTTATCCTTCGGAACCACTTTTACCACTGCGCCATCTTTCAGCGTTTTACTGATGGCATTAAATGGACCAGTCACCACTTCATCTCCTTCTGCCAATCCTTCTTTTATTTCGATATAATTGATATCCTGTATATCGGTTCTTACTTTTACTCTTTTTACTTTACCATCTTTTTGAACTACAAACACCAATTCCTCCAATTCATCGGTATTTACTGCAACAGTTTCATCCGCATTTCCTTCTACTTTTTGCTTTTTTTCTTCTTCTTTTTTTTGATCTGCGATCGTTTTATCACTGCCGATCACTCTCGTAGTAACTGAATTAATTGGCACCGCCAGCACATTGTCCCTCCGTTTGGTTTTTATATCGGCGCTTGCATTCATGCCCGGGCGAAAAGGAAAACTTTTTGGCTTTGATGGATCTATAAGATCAATGTAAGAGTCTTTATCAAGTCTTATCCTTACTTCATATTGCGTTACATCCGTACTGCTCAAAGCAGCGGCACCAGTCCCGCTTTTTGTACTGCTTGCTATCTGGGTTACTATTCCTTTGAACTTCCTGTTATTATAAGCATCCACTTCCACATCGGCGCTATCGCCAAGGTGAACCTTCACTACGTCATTCTCTCCCACATCCACTCTTACTTCCAATACACTCATGTCCGCAACACGCATCATTTCTGTACCAATGCTGAAACTATTGCCTGCAACCCTCTCTCCTTTTTTAATAAGCAAAGAAGAGATCACTCCATTCATCGGCGCAACCAATGTTGTTCTTCCCAGATTTTTATTTGCCGAGCTCAATCCTGTTTGCGCACCTTGCACACTTGCCTGCAAGCCTTTAATATTTTGTTGTGCTGCGTTGTAATTAGCCTGTGCGGATCTGTATGCTGTTTCAAATCCCTCAAACTCTGAACGGGAGATCACTTTTTCGTCATATAATTTTTTGTTACGATCATAATTTTGCTTTGCCTGGTCAAGCGATGCCTGCAACGCTTCAAGAGCCGCTTTACTATTTTCCACAACTGCAGCAGACTGGTTCACACGGGAAGCAGCTTCATCCCTTTGCAATGCATAGATATCAGCAAAAATTCTTGCAAGCACCTGGCCCCGTTGCACACTGTCTCCTTCCTCTACATACAAGTCAACAACTTCACCAGAAATATCCGGGCTGATCTTTACTTCAACCTCAGGATAAACTTTTCCGCTTGCATTTACAGTTTCAGTAATTGTCCGGCGGCTCACTTTTTCAGTTGAAACTTTTAGACCTATTTCTTTATTTCCTGAAACCATTTTAAACACCACCAACAAAACAATTACTCCTACCAAGCCAAACAATATCCATTTAACAGTTTTACTCATTTTATAGAAATTTATTTTATGTACTTAGCTTTTAAAATTCTATTCAGCTTTAGCGACTCCGAACTCCTGACGCTGAACTCCGAACTCACAACTTGATCCCTTGTCCTTTATAAAATTCAAGCAACTTCATCTTAAAGATATAATCGTACTGTGAATACAATGCCTGTATCTGTGCTCTCAAATAGTTGTTCTGGCTATTGATCAGATCGAAAGTTGATAACAAGTTCAGGTCATATCTTTTTTGCGCATATTCATACGATTTCCCTGAAGTCTGAACACTTTTTCTGTCCGCATTATATAACTGCATGGATGACGTAGCCTCATTATACGCCCTGTAAATATTCTGTTTCAAAGTCTGGTTATCCAGTTCTTTGGTCAGTTCCCACTGTCTTACCTGCAGCTTTGTTCTTTCCCAGTTCGCACGGGCAGAATGTCCATTAAAAATGGGAATGCTTAAACCAATTCCAATATTCTGGCTGAGGTTTGTATTTAACTGGCTGCCAAAAGGGCTAACTCTTTCGCCAATTTGAATAAAAGTCGGAGAGAACACATTATAAGCGTTGGGCCCGATCGTTACATATGCATCTGTGGCTTTATCCGGGCCTGGTCCAAATTCCGGCCTTTTGACATTTACATAGCTGGTGCCGATTCCTCCAAATGCGGTTATCTGCGGATACATTTGTCCTTTCGCAACATCAACACTTTTCTTTGCTGACATGAGACGAAGATCGATCACCTTATTCTGCGGAAGATTTTGTAATGCCAGCGCATAAACAGCCTCTGGTTGCAAATCCGCCAAGCTTTCAATATAAATTTTATCTATAGTTGGCGATTCAATATCGAAGGCAGCACCAGCATCAAGATTAAGCAATGCTTTCATTTGCAAAATAAATGTCTGAACGTTTGCTTCTGCAGTTATCAGGTTTGAACTGTCCCGGCTAAGCTGTGCTTCCAGTTCAGCGGCATTTAATTCGGGCAATACACCTGCGTCCACTCTTTTCCTGGTATTATTTAATTGCTCGATCGTAGTACCGATCTGAACTCTTGTGAGGTTTGCCTGTTCCCTGGCAAGCAGTATTTGCAAATAGGCAACAGCAACATTCAATGCAATATCATCCTGCACTTTCAGCACCTGTGCTTTATCAGCTTCATTTGCCAGCTTGTTACTTTCAACTGTATTTCTTCTCACAAACCAATTGAACAAGGTGACTCCCGATTGAAGACTAAAGCTGGAGCTCAAAAAATTATTGTCCTCAAGTACACCGGTTGCGGGGTTTTCTGAACGACCAAAACGATACCCGGTACTGTTTTGAAAATTCAAAGACGGATACTGCGCACTTTTACTTTGCTTATAAGTTACATCAGAAAAACGGGTCTGCAGGTCTGCTTGTTTTACAGAAATATTATTGGCTTTTGCATACTGAACACATTTCAACAAATTCCATTTTTCCTGTGCTTGTGATGAAAAGGCCATAACTATAATGGCCAGCAAAAAAAGACTTCGTTTAAACATGGCGCAAAAATAAGAGAATTGGTTTTCTCAATGACTGAATAATGACAAACGGGGGGATGAATTTAGGACAGTTTTTTGAAAGACTGATCAAGGTCCTTTATAAGATAATCCGCCTCCTCCAACCCGACGTACAGACGTACATATCTATGCTCAGCATTAGATGGATCAAAGTCTGAAACCGGGATACCCGAACATTTAGGGATCACCAAACTCTCATGCCCGCCCCAGCTAACCGCCATCATAATATGTTGCAGGCTTTCGCAGAATTTCACGATCTCTTCCCGTTTACCTGTTTTCAAAACTATCGTCATTAGCCCGCAAGCTCCTTTCATTTGTTGCTTTGCCAGTTCGTATTGCGGAAATGATTCATCCAACGGAAAGATGACTGATTCTATTTTTGGATGTGATTTTAAAAATTTCAATACTTCAAGAGAAGTTTTGGTAATACGATCGATACGGGCAGGAAGAGTTCGCAGACCTCTTATTAAAAGCCATGCATTAAAGGGTTGTATACCGCTACCGATGTTCAGATATTCGCTGTCAAATATTTTTTTCATCATTGCATGGGTTCCGCACAATACACCACCAAGTGTATCGCTATGCCCCCCAATATATTTCGTAGCCGTTTGCATGGCCATATCAATTCCCATTTCAATGGGTTTTTGATAAAGCGGTGAGCAATAACTGTTGTCAATAAATGTTGTAATGCCTGCCTGCCGGCCAGGCAGGTTTTTTGATCTTGCCAGTGCTGCAACTTCTTTTATTGGCTGCAAAGCAAAATCCCAGCTATTCGGGGATTCGAGATAATATAAAGTTGTATTTGGTTTTGTAGCCGCCTTCCAGTTTCCAATTTTTGTTCCATTAATATATGTAGTAGTGACTCCAAATCGTGGGAGCACTACATCAAACATTCTTTGTGCCCAGGCATATGGCTCATTTACAGAAACAATATGGTCGCCTGCTTTTACATTGGCAAGCACCCCGGCAAAAATAGCGGCTGCACCACTATTAAAAACAAGACAGTCTTCTGCACCATCTAATGCTGCTAATTTTTTTCTAAGAATTTCAACCGTAGGGTTTAAACCACGGCTGTATAAGTAACCTCCCATTTCATCTTCAAATGCCTTGCTCAGATCGGCTACAGTTTTAAAAGCAAAATTGCTTGTTTGGGCTATTGGCGGAGAAATGGCATTGAAATAATTCTCTCTTTCTTCTCCTAATTCATTTAATATATAAGAAAGGTCCATCTATGTATTTTGTTTTTTCATTCCGCGGGTAAAAAAATAAATCAGCATAAAAAGCAGTATTGACCCGATACCTATTATTGCATACTTCGGCGTGCTGATAGCAATGCTTGCAGCCACAAAAATATAAGCAGCAATAAATATTACCGGCATTACCGGGAAAAGCTTCATGGTATAAATGCCGGTACCATCCAAATGCTTTGTTCTTTTTCTTAAAATGAAAATAGTAGCAGCAGAAAATGCCATACCAAATGAATCCAGAAAAATGGTAAAGCTTAATATTTTATCAAACGTATCAGCAAAAAACAGAACAATAACACACATTGCGGCAAATACTGTAAGGCTCACCGTCAGCACATCTCTTTTCTCTTCTTTCTTTTTAAAAGCAGCTGGCAAGATCCCATCCATACTCATTGCATACATAACTCTTGGGTTACTGAGTAATAAAACATTTACATAAGCCAGCACTGCAAGAAACAGAAGAATTGATATCACATATTTACCCGGTGCCCCAAACATTTTTTCCGCAACGATAGCAGCAATACCTTTTGATGTTTTCAATTCTTCAAACCCGATGATCTTATAATAAGCAAAACTAATAGTAAGATAAAGGGCAATAATAATTAGGATGCCGATAAAAATGCCTCGCGGAATTGTTTTGCGTGGGTTTTCTATTTCTCCACCGAAGTTGATCGTTTGCTGGTAACCACCATAAGTAAATGAAACGGCAATCAACGCAATGCCGAAAGATTTGACATAATCGTTCCAGGAGGGATCGGGTACAATTGCTGTTATCGTTTGCGAAGCATAATTAGAAGGAAAAAAAAGTGAACTGATCAGCAACACAACCAACCCGATCTTTATGATCATCAGAACATTTTGTGTTCGTGAACTCATTTTTAACCCCATCAGGTTTACTCCATAAAAAAGAACAATAGCAGACATAGCGATCAATGCCTTTGTAAATGATGATGGCTCAGTTGTAAAAATTATCTGTGAAATATACTCACTGCCTATCAACGCCACCCCGGAAAGTGATGCGGCGTTTGATATAAGAATGATACAATTGATGGCAAAAGCAATGGAAGGATGATAACATTCGGCAAAAATTTTATAATAACCGCCAGTGACCGGCAACCGGGAACCAATTTCAGCATAAGTCAGCGCACCGCATAAAGCGATCAAACCGCCGGCAACCCAGGCAAAAAAAAAGACGTTTGGAGTAAGAGCCGCCTTGGCAGCATCAGATGATGTTCTGAAAATTCCCAGCCCTATCACAAGCCCGATAACGATCATAGTCAGCGAAAAAAGATTCAATTTATTTGACTTCATGGGCGGAAGATAAAGAATAATGCGATTAACTTTACTCTCCTGTATTTATGAAACATTTTTTAATAACCATACTGGTTTTATCACTAGTAATTTTTTTAAGAGCACAACAACCTGAGCAGGATTCATCACAAACCCTGCAGGAAGTAACTGTGAAAGCTTATGAGCAAAACAGGAAGCTGATGCAGGTGCCTGCTTCGATCGCTGTTATAAATAAAACACAACTCTTACATTTTAATAATACGAATATTCTGCCGGCATTGAATACTAATCCTGGAATAAGAATGGAAGAACGTTCGCCGGGAAGCTATCGTTTGAATATCCGTGGCAGTTCATTGCGTTCACCATTTGGCGTAAGAAATGTAAAAACTTATTACAACGATATTCCATATACTGATCCGGGTGGTAATACTTATCTCAACCAATTAAGTTTTTATAATATTCAATCAGCCGAAGTGATCAAAGGACCGGGTAGCAGCTTATATGGTGCAGGCACCGGTGGCGTTTTATTATTAAAGACAAACCAGGCTAATTGGCAACCGGGGCTTTCTTTTGATTTCAGTGCCGGGCATTGGGCGTTGAATAACCTGAATACAAATTTGCGGCTTGGTACTGATGCCGTACAAAACACTTTAAACTATTCGCAAATATCATCTGATGGTTATCGCGATCATTCAAAACTTGATCGAAAAGTTTTTACCTGGGACCTGAATGCTAATCTATCTGATAAAGGAAGGCTCACGACACATTTTCTTTGGGGTGACTTGTTTTATCAAACGCCCGGCGCATTAACACTTAGTGAATACAATACTAACCCAAGAGCTGCAAGACCAAGAGTGGGAACAACACCGGGAGCATCTGAAAATAAGGCAGCCATTTATCAAAAAATATTTTTAGCTGGTATTACGTTCAATCAAAAGTTTTCTGAGCACTGGCAAAACACAACTTCTTTTTATGGAGCATCGACCCGTTTGCTGAATCCAACTACCCGCAACTATGGAAGAACAAATGAACCACATACTGGCGGCCGTTCCTTTTTTCAGTTCACAAAGAAATACAGTGAACAAACAAGACTGAATATTGTAACGGGTGTAGAATTTCAACAGGGGATTTCATCCGTAAGGATCTATTCAAATAAAAATGGCGATCCGGATACGTTACAAACAGATGATGAAATTAACAATCGGGTATTTTTTGCTTTTGCACAGGCAACCCTGGAGCTTCCGAAGAGTTGGTTTATTACTGCAGGGATCAGCCTTAATACACAAAACTTAACTATTACCCGTCTTTCCGTTACGCCTGTTATTGAACAAAGAAAGAAATATGATAATGAGGCAGCGCCGCGACTTGCAATTTTGAAACAATTTGCCAAAACACTTTCTGCTTATGGAAGTGTATCGAGAGGGTTTTCACCACCGACCACTGCAGAGCTATTGCCCTCCAGTGGCATCATTGCAACAGATCTTAATGCTGAAGAAGGGATCAATTATGAAGCGGGTATTCGTGGCACTTTTAATAGAGGAAGAATTTATTTTGACATAAATGCATTCCGTTTTGGCTTAAATAATACAATTGTGCAAAGAAGAGATGCAAGTGGTGGAGATTATTTTGTGAATGCAGGGAGTACAAAACAATTAGGAGTGGAATCTTATTTATCCTGGCAAATTTTCAGAAATTCGGCAAATACTTTCTCTGATTTTAAGATCTGGCTAAGTCATACATGGAATGATTTTTCCTACAAAGATTTCAAACAGGTTGTTAATGACTATTCCGGCAACAAACTTCCAAGCGTGCCACCACAGGTAGTCGCAGCCGGGATCGATCTTGCAACAAAGCATGGCATGTATTTGAATATAAATTATTACTATGCCGATCCGATCCCATTGAATGATGCCAATACAGACTTTGCTTCTTCTTATAATTTATTGGGAGCAAGAACAGGCTGGAAAAGACATCTTCACCCGAAAACATTAATGGAGCTATTTATTGCCGTCGATAATATTTTTGATGTGAAGTATAGTTTGGGGAATGATATCAATGCTTTTGGGGGTAGATATTATAATGCTGCTTCTACTTTCAATTTCGCAGGTGGCATTGCGCTGCACTTTAATTTTAAGTAAATCCCTTTTGATAAAAATGTGTTTAAAATTATTATTGGTTTCAAAACCTGTGTCCCTACATTTGCTTCCGATTTGGTTCTTGAGTTAATTATTGCTGCATAGAAATTCTGCAGTATCCCGATTAAATCGGGACGACGCGAGGGACGATGTAAAGAATTCCTGGTGTTGGCTACATAATATTTAACAAGATTAAAAGGGAAGTCAGTCAAAATCTGACGCTATCCCCGTAGCTGTAAGCTCCTTTAAAGTTGTGAATCTTCATGCCACTGTCGCGAGACGGGAAGGCTTCGACAACGGAGTAAGCCAGAAGACCTGCCAGATCATAAATAATTTTTTGCTTTCGGGTGAAAGGCAAGAGATGTAATCGTCGCAAGGCTTTTATATTTCTAAATCGCCGTTGTTGGTGTCCCCACCAATAACATTTACCGGAAGCAGTCACGCAAAAACTTTTTTATGAAAAAGAAATTTTTGATCGTGGCTGCTGCATTCATTGGCAGTCAGCTATCGGCACAACTCGTCCCGGTCACCCGGGAACAGGACACATCATTATTGGATGAAGTAGTAATTACAGCCAACAAGTATCCCAACAAGACTTCGTTGACAGGAAAAGTGGTTATTATCATTACCAAAGAACAATTAGAAAGAAGTGGCGGG
>DASUTO010000003.1:0-7876 GCA_036374555.1 Chitinophagaceae bacterium | reverse complement strand
GAATAAACACCTCCGTTGGTTAAGTATGTAAATCCTGAACCGGTATTTACCTGCCAGTTATAAGTTACTCCCGGAGGAGTTGCAACTACAGTAAATGATCCGTTTGCTCCGGCGCATATTGCTGTGTTAGAAGGCTGCCCGGTTAAATTAATTGGAAAACAAAGTACAGGAGGATCTGTAAATGTAATGCTCCAACTTGCCCAATCTCCAACATCACCGCCTACGTCATCATAGATAAATAAATTCCATGTTCCATTATGATTGACTCCACCAAATGTAGACAATGTGGTCGATGTTGGTGTAGTTCCAGGACCTGGTGCTGGCCAGTTGTCACCTGTAACAAAATTAGTTGGTTTATAAGTTCCGGATGCAAGTGCTGTATTATCATCCAGGGAAAGTGCCGCTCCATCACTAAAAGTATAATTATGACCCACCAGGTTATCGCTAAGACCACAATCGGACATTAGAATTACATTCACTCCCGTCGGAGATTGTAAAACAATATCTATATCATCAGAATATGTATGATTCATTCCACTTATCGTAACGGATTTTACAAGTGCACCTGCCGGAACGCCACTAACGGCAATCGTTGCCGGATATGGTGATGCTGGTCCGGAAGTTGTTGTGGGTGCTCCACCCGGAATAGTGCCACCGCCGCCATTGAATGTATAATCTGCCGTTATACGAGAATTGTTTGATTGACGGGATGATGACGAAGCCTGGTTAACAAGACTTCTTATTTCTGCTTTTAACGCATCTACCGGATAATTCAGATTTCTTCTTAAAGTATTCGATGCATATATAGCTTCCTTCTCAGCAATTACTTGTTTTTGATAAATACTTCCAGGTAAATTTATTGTTTGCCTGTAAATTTCTTTATGGGCATTGGTAATCACATATTCAACCTCGTTACCTGTAGTTATTACTTTATACTCCACTCCCGGCAATGAAGGGTTTTTTTTATCCGCCATTACTTTTGTTCTCTCTGCCGCTTGTTTTTGAAGTATAAGTTGCTTCTCTTCTTCACCGGACAACTTTACAGTTGTTACCTTATCATGTAGTACATCATATCTGCCAGACATATTAGGATTAGCTTTCAACTTTGCTTCCAAAGCTGCAGCTTCCTGCTTTTTCAATTCGGCCTCTTTCCTTGCTTGTTCCTCTTTTGATACTTCTTGCGCAAATAATCCATTAAATGAAATGCTTGCAATTAAATAGCAGAGAACAAATTTGATCGCTGAATTATTCTTTCCTGGTTTTGAGCGGGTATAGTCTGTCCTTAAGGTAGGCGAGTATAAAACTGACATAGGCAGTTAGTTGTTTTGGTATAAATAAAGTAAGCGTTAGTTACAGCGACCTAAGTTAGTGTTTTTTTGATAATCCGACCAAAACCTCTGAAAAAAACTAAGGGTGTTTTCTATCGTGTAAACCTCATTTATCTCATTTGTATACAAAGTATTCTTAAAGCTCAAAAGCCAACAAAATAATCAGTTTCTTTATCCGTTTTACATATCGGAGACATTGGAAAAATGAAGCATATAAAAAGATCATTCTATACGTTTATTATCCCGGGGTTTTTACTTTGCTTTTTCACAAATTCTTCCGCACAAATGATAACGGGTGTGTGGAAAGGAAAGATCAATAAAAAAAAGACAGAGCTTAAAATAATTCAGAAAGGTGATAGTCTTGTTGGCACTTCTTATTACTACGAATCTGAAGATACTTATCGTCGTTATTCAATCAAAGGATATTTTGATCATAATACCAACGAAGCAGTTTGGTGGGATGACCAGTTATTAGAGGAAAAAAAAGGAAAATTCAATTTAAATACACCCGGAAAAATTCCTTACCTGTCATCGGCGGATTTTAATTGCCCCGGAAGTGATAAAATGTTCCTGGATGGTGATGCAGCTTTAAAAAATAAAACAAGGTCAATACAAGGACCAGTGCATCTTGAAAAAACAAATGAAACTTTATTTCCGGATGAATGGGATTTTATTATTGAAAACTATACTGCCGGCGCCAATGATCCTTATTATATTGACAGCGTTTCATCAATCGCTTCGACACCGGTTAATGTACCTGTGGAAAAAACAATTCAACAAAAGGGAAATACCGTTCCTGTTGAAAATACAGAAACAGTAAAAATAAATAACCGGCCTATAGAAAAATCAGAACCCGTTAAAGTATTACCAGCTCCAAAGACTGTTGAAAAACAGCTGACGATTAAAAAAACTATTGAAGAAGAATTTAAAATAAGAGAAAAAATAATTGCTACAGATATACCGATTACAGGCGATTCTATTGAGCTTCGTTTTTATGATAATGCAGAGATTGATGGTGATTCAATTTCGCTTTTTTTAAATAATAAATTAATATTTCAACATATCAGGCTTACAGCCGCCGCTTATACAATTAAACTGCCGGTTAATGAACTCAATGAAAACAATGAACTGGTAATGGTTGCTGAGAATCTTGGATCTATTCCTCCTAACACATCTTATATGCTCGCTATTGTAGATAACAAACGCTACGAAGCGATGCTAAGAAGTACTGAAAATAGCAGTGCAGTTATCAAATTGACAAAGCCAAAAGACCAAACGATAAATGCTGTTAAAAACTGAGTTTTGCAAATACAGGAAAATGATCGGATGAAAACCGCCCGCCCCATGTTTGCGATAGCGTAGCATGTTGTAACACCTTCCATTTACCTTTTATAAAAATGAAATCGATCGGTTCGTTATCTCTTTCTTTGGATCCAAAACCATTAAAAGTCCCTTGCGGACCGTAATGTGGTGTGGCGGTTACTGCTTTTGTATCAATAAATTTATTTGGGTCTTTCTCATCCACTAAAATTTTAATAGGTTCATCCGAGGGATGTGCATTGAAATCGCCGGTAATGATAACAGGAGTAGTACCGGCAATATCTTTTACTTTTTGTTTAATTAGTTTGGCGCTTTCACGTCTCGCCTCCTGGCCGATATGATCAAAATGAGTATTGAAAACAAAAAATGTCTTTTTATTCGAGAGGTCTCTGAATTTTGCCCAGGTAGCGATCCTCGTAATATTCGCATCCCAGCCTTTACTACCCGGAACTTCGGGTGTAAGTGATAACCAGAAGGTAGATGACTCAATTAGTTTTAGTCGTGTCGTATCATAAAATATTGCCGAATACTCTCCTTTCGTTTTACCATCGTCACGACCAACACCTGTGTATTTATATTTAGTAAGTGATTGGCCCAGGTCCATTATCTGTTCATGTAAGGCTTCCTGTACACCCAGTATATGTACATTATGAAATTTTATTTGAGAAGCTGCGTTATCCTTTCGGTATGGCCATGCATTCAAGCTATCATTCTTTGTATTGTACCTGATGTTAAACGTCATTACATTCAATTCCTGTGATTGAATACCCGTTGACGCTATAAAGCTGATAGCAATAAGGATCTTTTTCATATACATATTGATTAGTTATTTCAAATGATCGTTAGCAAAGGAAAAAAGTTTAATCCACGTTTAGTTAACATTTTAGCGAATATAGTTTGTTGTTTTATTTATTATATATAATTTCATTGTACCATTATTTTCTATTATTTAAATACTTACTAACCATTTATGAAAGTAAACCCAGCAACCAGTAATGACTACGACATAGTAGCCAATCACCAATTTGCAGAAATAAGAAAGGACCGCGAAACAGGCCAACAAGTTTTATTTGCATTAAAAAGTTTTAGAAAAGGAGAAAAGATCAGCCCATTGGGCGCCGCCTTTGTTTCCGACAAGCCTTCTTATTTAACTGTTCAAACAGGAAACAAAACGCATATTGCGTTGCATCCTTATTTCCTGCAATACATCAATCATGGATGTAATCCCAATTGTTTCTTTGATACGACAAAAATGGAGGTAACTGCTTTGCGTAACATTGCCGAAGGCGAAGAGTTCACTTTCTTTTATCCATCCACTGAATGGAACATGGCAAGCCCTTTTCAATGTTATTGCAACCAGCCAGGTTGTCTTGGCTTTATCAATGGAGCTTCCCATATTCCTGAAGAAATACTCAAGCGTTATAAGCTGAGTGATTTCATTAAAAGGAAAATTCATTATCGCCAGCGCAAATTGAAAAGAGCTTAACGGCCCATCCCGATCCCGCATCAGGCGGGACCACATCACTACCCTGGCCTTAAACTCATTTCAGTTGCTTTAGTATCTCTTCAATTGCTTTGTCTAATTGCGGATCACGGCCACTTAACTTATCATCAAAACTATTGATGATCAAAATATCGGGTTGCACTCCTGTTTTTTCCAGGTCCTTTCCATCAAGTGAATAACAACCCCATGCCGGCATCCGGACATTTGAGCCATCCACTAAACCAACTCCGCTGGTGAAGATTATCCAGCGATAAGTTTCATTGCCAACGATCTTTCCAAGCTTTAATGCTTTAAACCCCTGCGAGGTCATTTCTGCATCACTTAAAGATTGTTCGTTTATCAATAAAACGATCGGCTTATCAGCCGGAGAAAAATTCGATTGAGGCGTTAATTGACCTTCGCGGTATTTCCATTGTAAATAACTGCGCTGGCTTAAAAACCTCAATACTTCATCGTGCACATTACCGCCGGTATTATAGCGCAGGTCAAATATCAATGCATCTTTTTTATTTAATTCCTGGGTCATATCAATAATGAATTGGTCAAGCTCGAATTGACCCATATTCTTCATATACCCATAAGCAATACGGCCTCTTCCTTTCTCATCCACCCGTTTCTGATTATTGTCGATCCATTCATCATATAAATTTGCAAACAATGTTGCCTGTGGATGAATTTTAATATTCACCATTTGACCGTTGCGATCAAATGTTAATCTTAATTCCCTGTCTCTTGATGGTACAGTGAAATAATAATTCCTATCCATTTTCTTATCTACAGTTTCGTCATTCACTTTTACCAGCACATCACCTGGTTTTATATCGATCGATTTTCTATCAGCAACAGAACGGCGGGCTATATATTTTACTTTATACGGATCATCGTTTTCAAAAACGATCCCTGTTTCCATTGTTTGGTTTTGCAAAGCGATCGTTTCATCAGTACCAAATGTGCCAAAGCCCTGGTGCGATGAATTTAATTCGCCCAGCATATCATTAAGCATTGTTCTCAGGTCTGCCCGGGTGTTTAAATAAGGCAAAAACTGTTTGTAATAATCCCTTGTTTTCTTCCAGTCAAGGCCATGAAATTGATCATCATAATACCCTTCTTCCATTTGTGCCCATGCTTCATAAAACATTTGGGTAAACTCTTCTGAAAGATTTCTCCTGAATGTGTAACTGATACTGATTGGATCCACTTTATTGGCATCGAGGTTTAATTTGTTGATATTTCCATTGAACAATACATATAATTTGTCAGTCACCTCCACAATATCAAATCCAAAACTATTATCGGTGTTTGTTATCTTCTCTGTTTTGTTGGCTTCAAAAGGTTCGATCACTGTTTTCCATAGAGCATTTCTTCCTTCACCATGATTACTGGTGTACAAAACTGTTGTCTTTTCGCCTTTTTGATAAACAGCTTGCAGGAAGTGTGCCCCAATCGCTGGACTGATCTGTTCCAATCGTTCCATGATCAGATCCATATCTATCACCAGTGCTTTTGCCGAATCTACGGGTGCAGCTTTTTTGGTGGTATCTTTTTTCTCTTCTTTAAATAGCTCATTGTATTTATCAATCCGGTAAGGTTCATCCAATTTTTCCAATGGCAAACGATAAACCCTTGCATTGGCCATCCCAAAAGGATAAGATGGTCTTAAGCGTTGTGAAGTGAAGTAGATATATTTTCCATCACCTGACCAGATCGGGCCAGCTTCTGTAACACCTGTGTTTGTAAGATTGGTTGTTTTACCCTGTTTAATGTTATAAACAAAAATATCTTCCTCAAAATTCCTTTTGGCAGTAAATAAAACATAATCATCATTTGGAGAAAATCCAGGATCACTGTTTTGAAAAGCCCATATCTCATCTTTCACGATCATTTTGCTTTGCAACGTTTTCAGATCGAGTAACCGCACTTCATCACGGCCACTTAAGTACACAGCCTGCGTTCTTTTCTTATTTAATATAATGCTTCGGTTATTTCTTTTGTCATTCGTAAGTTGCTTTGGTATGCTGTTGCTATCGGCTCTTGCTGTAAATAGATTGTAGTATCCATCAGCAGTCGTTTGATTAAACAATAACGTTTTATTATCACTCATCCATTTTACTTCACCAACTCTCTCCACAGAGCTTCGATTGATTTGCTGAATGAATTTCCCTTCTACATCGCTCACAAATAATTCACCTCTCGAAACAAAAGCCAATTTCTTTCCATCCGGTGACACGCCGTAATTAGAAATATTTCCCCGCACTTCAAAATCCTTCTCCTTTGGTAAAACATTATTGCGAATGATAGAAACATTTAGCTTACTTTCCTTATCAGATTTTACATCATAAAGCCAAAGCTGGTAATCCTTCTCAAAAACAACTTTCCCGCCAGTGGCATTTACCTGGGGAGTTTTAATTGATGAAGAAAACTTTGTCAATTCCTTTTTCTTCCCGTTATCAAGTGTGTACAGGTTGTATTCGCCATTTGCTTCATCAGAAATAAAATACATGTTACCAGCTTTATCGATCGTTATGGCAAAATCTTTTCCTTCCCAATCGGTGTATTTCTTATGTTGTTTTGTTTTGAAACTATAAGACTGAATATCGGGATTGAATGGACCTTTATATCTTTTACGCTGCGCCTGGTTGATACTTTCCCATGTATCATTAAAAAATATTTCGCCGGTTGTGGGATGCTCGATCAGGTTATGATCATATTGAAAGAAATAATTTCCAAATACACGTTGCGGCGTGCCGCCATCTGCACTTACTTTAAACCCTGCCACTTGTCCCATCCTATTGCTGTTAAAATAAATTGATCTTGAATCCCAGCTCCAGCTCGTTACTTCATCATTACTGCTGTGATAAGTGATCTGTTTTACATCACCTCCATTTACAGACATAATAAAGATGTCACCATTACCATATTGTCTGCCGGTAAATGCGATCCATTTCCCATCGGGTGAAACACGGGGAGAAGTCTCGTAACCCTGCATGGCGGTAAGGCGGGTTGCATTGCCATCATTCATATTTGCCTTCCACAGATCGCCTTCATAAGCGAAGATGACTGTCTGTCCATCCGGAGTCAGGGTGGGATTAGAAAGAAAATAAGTATTGTTTTGAGAAAATGATAAAATAGTTGCAAAACTTAGTATTAATGATAGGGAAAGTCGTTTCATTGCGGAAAATTTTAGTGGCGAAAACTACGAAACTAAATTATTTCAACAATGCCATTTATACATTTAATCGTCACCCAAACTCCGTAGGAGTTTAATGTTTATAGAGAGGTTAATAAAAAAAGAGATTCAACTCCTATCGGAGTTGAATATTATGTTGCCCTATAGGGGTTATAAATATTTGTCTCCTACGGAGACATAAGTCATACCACTACATTGATCATTTTATTCTTCACATAAATAATCTTCTTTGGCTGTTTGCCTTCCAGCCATTTTGTAACGATGGCATCTTTCATTACAATTTCTTCCACTTGTTGCTGAGTGGCATCCAAAGCAAGCGTCAATTCAGTTCTTGTTTTACCATTAATGGCAACCGGGTATGCTTTTGAAGTTTCTTTTAAATATTTTTCATTCCATTTCGGGAATGGAGCATCCAGAATTGAAGCCTCACCCCAACCCTCTCCTGACGGAGAGGGAGCTTTGCGTAGCTGTGCATATAATTCTTCAGCAATATGTGGTGCGTACGGTGCTAACAATATTAATAATGGTTCAAGAATT
>DASUTO010000002.1:0-7037 GCA_036374555.1 Chitinophagaceae bacterium | reverse complement strand
CTTGAATTTGGAACTGGTGGTTTACGGGGAATTATGGGTGTAGGCACGAACAGGATGAATAAGTATACCGTGGGAATGGCAACACAGGGTTTTGCAAATTATCTGAATCAAACTTACCCGGGTGGGCCCGTTCGTGTTGCTATTGCACATGATTGCAGAAATAATAGCCGCTTCTTTGCAGAAACAACGGCGAATGTTTTTGCGGCAAATGGAATAAAAGTTTTTTTGTTTTCAGAACTGAGACCCACACCGGAGCTTTCTTTTGCTATTCGTCACCTGGGTTGCCAGGGAGGCGTTGTTTGTACTGCTTCACATAATCCAAAAGAGTATAATGGATATAAAGCTTATTGGAATGATGGCGGACAATTAGTGCCGCCACATGATAAAAATGTCATTAAAGAAGTGGAGAAGATCGCATCGGTTGATGATGTAAAATGGAGCGGCGGTGAAGCAAACATTACCATCATCGGCAAAGAAATGGATGAAGAGTACATTGAAATGGTGAAGAGCTTAAGTGTCTATCCTGAAGTGATAGAAAAGCAACATGATCTTAAAATTGTTTATACACCTATACATGGTACAGGCATTACAATGGTACCCCAGGTGCTGAAACGTTTTGGATTCACCAATGTTCATATCGTAGAAGAACAAAGTAATATCAGTGGAGAGTTTCCAACTGTCGTTTATCCTAATCCTGAAGAAAGTGAGGCAATGAGTATCGGCCTGAAGAAAGCAAAAGAAATGGATGCTGATATTTTATTGGGCACCGATCCTGATAGTGATCGTGTTGGCATCGGGGTAAAAGATCATAATGGGAATTGGGTGCTGGTAAATGGTAATCAAACTGCGGTGCTCGCTTTTAATTATATGATAGAAGCAAGAAAAGCAAAAGGACTTGCAAAGGCGAATGATATGGTGGTGAAGACAATTGTGACCACAGAGCTGATCGATGAGATCGCAAAGGGAAATGATATTACCTGCTATAATGTTCTTACCGGTTTTAAATGGATAGCTGAATTGATAAGAGAAAAAGAAGGAAAGGAGAATTATGTTGTTGGTGGGGAAGAAAGCTATGGTTTGATGATCGGTGATAAAGTGAGGGATAAAGATGCCATCAGCGCCGTTGCCTTGCTGTGTGAAATGGCGGCTTATGAAAAAAATAAAGGCCGCAGTTTGTATGATAAACTAATAGACCTTTATGTTCAATACAGTTTTTATAAAGAACACCTTATTTCAATTACTAAAAAAGGAATGGATGGACAACAACAGATCGCAGATATGATGGCAGGCTTCAGGAACAAGCCCCCAAAAACGTTGGCTGGTTCTGATGTTGTACAGTTGTTGGACTATGAATTAAAAAAGGGAAAGAATTTAAGAACAGGAGAGGAGTGGCAGATCAAACTTCCAAAATCAAACGTATTACAATTTGTATTGGATGATGGCAGCAAAATTAGCGCAAGACCAAGCGGTACCGAGCCTAAAATAAAATTCTACTTTAGTATATATACAAAGCTTAAGAATGCCGGCGAGTTTGATAAAACAAATGCGGCATTAGATGAAAAAATAAAAGCGATCATTAATGATATGAATCTTTAAAATTGTTTTTTATTTTTGAACATCCAAATGCACAATTTTTTTAGAACCATTATAACCTTAATATCGCCATGCAGGAAAAAGATAGAATTATAACCGTCATAATTGTTGTTGCAGTTTATAATCTCGTTGACCAATTCCTGATCAGAAGCCACAGGGGCATAACCATTACGTCTGTTGTCATTTCTATGGTCATTGCCATTGTTCTTTATATTGCCTTAATATATTTTTTTGGCAAAAAGCATTTGAATTAAGGATGACGTTAAATAACCTGTTCAGACCCACTTACTCCATTGCGGCGTTGCGGATGATGATGGGAATTATTTTTATTCTTCATGCGGGGGTAAGAGTTTATAACAATACACTTCCGGGGTTTGGCGATTTTCTGCATGATAAAGGTTTTCCATTTGGATTTTATTTGGCATGGGCTGTCACATTATTTGAATTAGTAGGTGGCATAATGATGTTCCTCCGCTTTTTTGTAAGAGTTTTCTGCGTTGGTGAAATGATCATCCTTATCACCGGGATCATAACTGTTCATAGTGAGAATGGGTGGTTTGTAGTGGGCCGGTCGTTGAATGGGATTGAATATAGCATTGTGCTGATCACTATACTCACAGCTATTTTTATTGCAGAGAGAAAAGCAGCTAGAAATATCTCTCCTCTTTTATAAGTTTATTTTGTATCGGGTAGTGCAAATGCAACATAGGCATCCCCCGATCTGGTCTTTAATTTTCCACCGCCGCAAGCAATAACTAAAAACTGCTTACCATTCACTTCATAAACTGAAGGCGTAGCAAAACCTGGTGCCGGCAATTCATATTCCCATAATAATTTCCCATTGTTTTTATTATAGGCTCTTATCAATCCATCTCTTGAAGCTGCTATAAATAATAAACCCCCGGCAGTTACTGCCGGGCCACCGTAGTTTTCAGTTCCTGTTGGTGGAATTCCTTTTTCTTTTAATTCAGGATACTCACCGAGCGTTGTTTTCCAAACATGTTCACCGGTATTTAAATTAATAGCGGTGATCGTTCCCCATGGCGGTGCAATTGCAGGATAACCTTCCGGGCTTAAAAATTTATTATACCCAGTCATAGCGTACGGAACATTTCTATAAGCATCCTGTGGTTGAGGTGGTCGAACAAATCTTCTTTCTTTTTTATCAAGATCAAATAGGTAAGAAATAATAGCTTCCTTTTCTTCATCCGTTATATAATTAAACGAAGGCATCCTTCTTCTTCCCGTTGACAACAACTCTTTTAATTGCGTGGAATTATATCTCGATTGAATATTATCAAGTATTGGAAAATTGCCAGTGCTTTTTCGATCCGCACCATGACAGTTCATACAATATTTATTATATAATCTTAAACCTGCCTCATAATAACTCTCTTCGATCGCTGGCACTTGTTGAACTTCACGCATCGTCACAAGCCAACCCATTTCATTTGCATTTATATAAAGCAAACCAGTTTGCGGATCATAAGAAGGGCCACCCCATTCTGCGCCGCCGTCAAAACCAGGTAACTCAACTGCAGTCCTTTTTCCCGGAGGCAAAAACATTTTTCCATATCGATAACCCTCCAGGTCTTTTTTCAATTTGGCAATGGAAGAATCTGGTAAATAGGGATTGATATCATTTATGGAAAAACTTTGCCGGACAAATGGTTTGCTGAAAGTTGGCATCGGTTGTGTTGGCCAAACTTTTTCACCAATTAATTCCGTAGTTGTGTCAACCGGCATTTCATTTATGGGATAGATGGTGTTCCCCGATTCTCTTTCAAAAAGCCAAACCATTCCATGCTTAGAAGTTTGTGCCACCGCATCGATCTTTTTTCCATCTTTTTCAACAGTAACCAATACAGGCGGCGCCGGCAGATCCCAGTCCCACAGATCATGATGTATAAATTGAAAATGCCATTTGCGTTCTCCTGTTTCAGCATCCAAGGCAAGTAAACAATTGGCAAATAAATTCTGGCCTCTTCTTTTGCCACCATAAAAATCATAAGAAGCAGAGCCTGTTGGTGCAAATAAAATTCCTCTCTCTTCATCAAGCGTTAACCCACTCCAGCTATTAGCACCACCGATATGTTTATATGCTTCCGGATCTTCCCATGTTTCATAACCCGGTTCACCTGGTTGTGGAATAGTATGAAATATCCAGCGAAGTTTTCCAGTTCTTACATCAAATGCACGAATATGACCGGGTGCTGCAGCAGCGCCTTCGTCCACTCTTGAACCAAGTATATAAAGATCTTTGTAAATAATACCGGGTGAGGTAGCTGTTACAAAAAGGTCCTGCACTTCACGACCAAGATCGTTGTGTAAGTTAACTAAGCCGCTATCTCCGAAACTTTTCACCAGTTGACCATTTGCTGCATCAATACAATGGAGGTAAGAGCTGGCCACATAAAATATTCTTTTATCATTTTTTCCATCTGTCCAATAAGTGACGCCGCGGCTATTGTTCAACACAAAATGCATGAACTGATTATTCCTGGCCATCGAATCAGGATCGAATTGCCATAACTTTTCACCTGTGCCTGCATGCAATGCAAAAAGCCTGAGAGTGGGAGAGGTCACATACATTATGGAATCAACAATAATGGGGTTACATTGGATCTGTGAATTATTTGCTGTATCTGCATCCCCGGTATTAAATATCCATGCAGGTTGTAATCGACTTACATTATTGGTATCAATTTGAGTTAATGAAGAATAATGAATATTTTCTTTGCTGCCGCCGTAGTTATTCCAGGTGTTATATTTCTTTTCCGGGGAAGTGCAGGAGATAATAAGAGAAAGGAATAGCGTGACAGCAATAAATTTCATTACTTGATTTTATTTATTTAAACCCTTCAACCACCCATGCCTTCAAAGGAACCCTTACAGACTCTCCATACTTATCGATCAACACTTTTTTTACATGTTCTGTTATCTTACCAACCAATGAAGGATCTTTTTCAATTATAGCAAGATAGATCGGGTTGCCCTCAACAATTCCAATTGCCAGGCCTGCTGAAGAAGAACTGTAACCTTCTTTTTTTACCAATGAAACTTTTACATCCTTAAAGCCTGCACTAGTGGGTAAATCTTTTAATTCTTTTTCATCATACATTGAAAATGGAATGCTGTAAAACTTGGGCGGGTTTCCTTCAAAATAGCTCTCAATTACATTTCTCCCTTCATAGATCGCAGGAACATTCTCTGTTCTATCCCAGGTACTAAAGATCAACTTACCCCCGGGTTTTAAAACCCTATAAGCTTCATTTATCCCTTTTTGTCTATCCGGAAAGAACATTACACCAAACTGTATTACTACAAGATCAAAAGAGTTGTCATCAAAAGGCAGTTGTAACGCATCGGCCTGTTGCCACCTGATCTTTTCGTTTTTTACAATTCCTTTTGCAATTTCGATCATATCCTGGTTAAGATCGGTTGCCGTAAGCGTATCATGCTTAACAGAGGCCGCCAGGTATTTTGTAACACGACCAGTACCACATGCTATTTCTAATATATTATTATATTTTTTTTCCTGTAGCCTTGAAACAAGATCTAAAGCATAAGGTTCAAACAAGAACGGGCCAAGATATTTTTCATAGTTAGCAGGTATGCTTCCTGCAAACGCAGCTGTTTTTTCCATGATTAAAAAATGAATATCAAATTTTTTATCCCCCGGCCTCAAGACCGGGGCAATCTGATCAGTCAAGAACCTTTTCCGTTATCTTCCCGCTTTTTTTATTTTTTAAAATAACTTTCTTTGCTCCATAATGTGTCATCTCTTCTTTCACTAAATAGTTTTCGCTATCATACTCGGTTAAATGACTTTCTTTAGTTACACCCGTTCTTCCTCTCCAGATATCAAGCTTTACAGGTTCCCATTGCTTTGTTTTTGCTGAACGATATGCAGCATCAAGAATACAATTCACAACATAACCATCATAAAAAGTTTCTTTTGGCGGTTTATTTTTTTCCAGCGCATTAAACATATCCATGAACATATGATTATACCCAAGTTCATTTAATTCATCCCCGACCGGGAATAGCCAACCTGTATTGCTTTCGGCTTTTTCAGAAACATAATCGGCACCCTTACCGGTTGTGAACATTTCAAAACCTGTTCTTAAAAAACTATTTATCCAGATCGTTCCTTCCGTCCCCATCACTTCATCACGCAAGTCCAAACCACCTCTAAATGTCCAGCTGACTTCAAACTGCCCAATAGCACCATTCTCATATTTTACCAAACCAATTGCATGATCTTCAGCATCGATCGGCTTTACTTGTGTATCGGCCCAGCACATCACTTCAACAGGCTTTATATCTTTTCCAATATAGCTTCTTGTAATTTCCACACAATGACAACCAAGATCGAGAATACAACCACCACCGGCTTGTTCAAGATCCCAGAACCAATCACTATGTGGTCCGGGATGGGTTTCTCTTGATTTTGCCCAAAGAATTCTTCCCAACGCACCGTTCTTTACACTTTCAAGTGCTTTTAAAAATTTAGGCGTATAAACAAGGTCTTCTAAATAACCATTGAAGATGCCGGCCTTCTCAACGGCTTCCAGCATTCTCTTTGCTTCCTCCGCATTTCTTCCCAATGGCTTTGTGGTGATCACCGGTTTTTTATGTTTACAACAAAGCATCACGGCCGCTTCATGCAGATTGTTTGGTAATGAAATGCAAACCACATCAACATTTGGATGAGCGATGGATTCTTCCATTTTCAATGTCCAGTGTTCGCAGTTATAATCCTGTGCAAATTTTTTTGCCGATTCTTCACGCCGTGAATAAACACTTACCACTTTGTCTTTGCTGCGATATCCCTGCAGCGCATCAGCATAAAACCTGCCGATAAATCCTGAGCCAAGCATTGCGATCCTTTTCATATTTCTTTTGTTTTGTTTTTAATTCTGAAATACAAAATCACTCAGTATTGGCAGCAATTTTGTTGTTTTAAAAATGGGCCAAAAAGGTACGAATGAAATGCGATGTTGAAAAAATTTTCAAAGCCATTATCTTCACATCTTTATGAGACCAACTGAAGATACATACCGGCACAAAGGGTTGAGGAAAAAGTTAACAGATGTTATTCGCAAAAAAGGGATCACTGATGAAAGGATATTGGAGGCAATTAACAGAATCCCCCGCCATTTTTTTCTTGACTCTGCATTTGATGATGTGGCTTATGAAGACAGAGCTTTTCCAATAGGAGAGGGACAAACTATTTCACAACCTTATACTGTAGCCTATCAAACGCTATTGCTGCAAATAAAACCTTTTGAAAAAGTTTTGGAGATCGGCACAGGCAGTGTTTACCAGGCTTGCGTTTTGGCCGAACTGGGAGCCCAGGTTTATACAATTGAGCGACAAAAAAAATTGTTTGACTCTAACAAACAGTTTTCTTATTTAAAGAAATATCCCAATATCAAATT
>DASUTO010000001.1:0-4909 GCA_036374555.1 Chitinophagaceae bacterium | reverse complement strand
AAGGATCTGTTAGTGGTGATTGATGTAAATACGGGGAAGGCAAGATCAAATTTCGAAGCAGTAAAAAATGAGATCGCTAAAATTCCTACCGTAAAAAGTGTGTCGGTTACGTCAAGAGTACCCGGTGAATGGAAGACATACCGCACTATTAAAATAAACAATACGGGGAGTACCGATGAACCAAAAGTGGCCTACATGTTTGGCGCCGACAAGGATTTTGCAAGAACATTTGAGGTTACCTTATTAAAAGGCAGGAATTTCAATAGCCCCAATGATTCAGCCAGCATTATAGTAAATGAAACAGCAGCAAAGATGTTGGGTATAACAGAACCTTCAGATCAAATTGTTGAGATTCCTGCTGCATCATGGGGCGGATCTTATGTACCGCTTAACCGGGAAAATATTCCATTTAAGCCACGGGTGATCGGTATCGTAAAGGATTTTCATTTTCAATCTTTGCGTGATAAAATTGAACCTTTAGTGCTTGCATATAATAACAACCCGATACATGTGATTGATTATTATTCTGCAAGAATTGAATCTAAAGATATCCAGGGAACTTTGGATAAGCTAAAAACGGTGATGGTCAACAATGATGCAAATGATCCATTCGAATATCATTTCCTTGATGATCAATTAGCATTGTTTTATGTGGAAGATGAACGTCGCCAAACACTTTTGATCTGGGTGGCATTGGCAACTATTTTTATTGCTTGTTTGGGCCTGTTTGGTTTGGCAACCTATTCTGCTGAACAAAGAGTAAAAGAAATAGGAGTTAGAAAGGTATTAGGAGCCAGTGTGGTCAATCTCGCATCTTTGCTATCAAAGGATTTTTTAAAACTGGTTTTAATAGCTAATGGGATCGCTTTTCCAATTGCATGGTGGGCCACAAACAAATGGCTACAGGAATATGCCTATCATATCAATGTGGAATGGTGGGTCTTTGCTTTGTCGGGTGTTTCGGCAATTGTCATTGCTTTGGTAACGGTCAGTTACCAGGCAATAAAGGCTGCCATTATGAACCCAATAAAAAGTTTAAGAACAGAATGAAGCCCGTACGAATATGCACACCTACTGTTCGTTTCCGTACACCTATGAGCTGATAAGAAATACGAAACCTTGTGTAGCAGCGGCTTTTGCCATTGGCATAAGTGTTGGATAATCAGGGCAACAATAAGAAATATGCTGAAGAATTATTTTATAATAGGCTGGAGAAACTTGATGAAACATAAGTTGTTTTCCTTTATCAATATTGCCGGCCTGGGGATTGCCATTCCATTTTCCTTATTATGCCTGATACAAGTGGTTGTCGTTTTTGAGGCGGATAATTTTCATCCTTATACCGACAGGACCTACAGGATCATCACAAACGTAAAAGATGCAAATGGATCTACAACAAAATATGCAACATCTCCTTTTGCGTTGGCCGATATTTTAAAAGCAAACTATCCTTTTGTTGAAAAAGCAACCCCCGTAGTAAGAGGATCTACGTGGGGGCTTACCAGTAACTTAAAAAAGATCAACGTTAATCCCATTTATGTAGAGCCTTCTTTTTTTGAAATATTTTCTTTTCCCCTTGAAAAGGGAACTTTGCCTGAGCTGCCCAATACATTAGTTCTTACTCATGAAATGGCAGAAACTTTTTTTGGTACAGAAAACCCTGTTGGGAAAACGCTTACGCATCATGACTATGGAGTGTTTACTGTTACCGGTGTTTTAAAACCATACAAGCGGGGTACCCATTTTCGTAGTGATGCGATGGTTTCCATGAAGACCTTTAAGGATTTTGCTAAATTAAAAAATGATCTCTCGGCTTCTACTTATGTATTGATGAAACCAACCAGTGATAAAAAAGACCTGGATGCAGCTTTAACAATGTTGGCAGCCAATACAAACAAAGAAATAGTACAATCAAAACAAGCATTTCATTATCGTAAACAACTTGTCACTGATATTTCACCAGCATTTGAGAAACTTGATAACGATGCTTATGTGGAATCAGTTGGAGATATGGCAATAAACCTGGGAATGGCATTAGCTATTATTCTCTTAGCTGCTTTTAATTATATCAACCTTACACTTGCCCGTTCTTTAAGCCGTGCCAAAGAAGTAGGTATTCGCAAAGTAACCGGTGCTTTGCGTTACCAGTTAGTTGGTCAATTTGTTTGTGAGGCGGTTCTTATTGCATTCCTGGCATTGATAGTTGGTTATATCGTTCTGAACCTGATGAAACAATTCATTCATCTTCGCTGGATCACCTGGGAAGTGGATAATAACATTGCTTTATGGATAGTCTTTATATTGTTTACAATCTTTACTGGTGTGATCGCTGGCTTTTTCCCGGCAAGAATATTATCAGGTTTTCAGCCGGTAAAAGTTTTAAAAGGTACTATCAGCCCTGTGTCCTTTGGTAAAATGGGATTCAGGAAAAGCCTGGTGGTAATTCAGCTGGTGGCCACCTGTTGTTTTGTTTTTTTGATCGGCAGTATGTTCAGCCAGTTTGAATATATGGCGACCGACAATGAAAATTTTAATCGAAAAAATATTTACAATATTTCAGTTGCCGGAAATTACAAGCCATTACAGAATGATATAACACTAAATAAAAATGTGGAGCGTATCGGCCTTGTTTCAACTCCATTTGGCGGTACTTCTGCAACCTGCTTTATTAAAAAGGAAAACACGGGGGAAAACAGTATTGGCAATTATTATGCGGCCAATGCAGATTTTATTGCGAACATGAATTTGCACTTTGTTGCTGGTAAGAATTTACCTGAAAGTATAAGTGATTCTGCTTCAAATTTTGTTGTTGTAAATGAGCAAACACTCTCCATGATGGGATTAGGCACACCACAAGAAGCAATTGGCAAACCAATTTTTTTGAATAATGATAAAATGGTAATTATCCAGGGGGTGGTTAAAAATTTCTGTTATTCTATTTACCAGTTTGCAACGCAACCCCTCGTGATGCAATACAATCCTTCACAATTCCACGTGTTAAGTATTAAAACAAAGAACGAATTGCCTGCAAAGGATCTTAAAGCCGATATGCAGCTGATATGGAAAAAACATAACCCTTATGATGAATTGTCCTTTTCTGATTATGAAAAGGAATTGTATAACCGGTATTATCCCGGCGCCGACATGCAGTTCATGGGGATGATCTCTTTTGTTGTGTTTGTTATTTCTATCATGGGATTGATCGGGATGGTAACTTATAACACAGAAAAACGTTTAAAAGAAATTGGCATTCGTAAAGTGATGGGAGCTTCTGTATCAACAATTGTAAAAGAGCTATCAGTTGGATTTTTGAAATTGATAATGATATCAGGTGCTATTTGCATACCGTTAGGATATTTAGTAAGTGATTCAGTTGTTAATGTGTTTGCATTTAATAATGGGGTCAATTTCAAATTGTTGGTGATCTTGTTTTGCCTGATATTTTTTATCGCATTAGCAACAGTTGTAATTAAAACTGCTTCGGCTGCAGTTGCAAACCCTATTAGAAGATTAAGAACAGAATAGATACTCATTTTATGAATATTTTAAATCTGAAACACTCATTTAGAAATCTCCGGCGCAATAAGATATACAGTCTTATTAATCTTGTCGGCTTAGGGGTATCAGGGGCTTTTATTCTTCTTATTGCTCTATATGTAAGGCATGCTGTTATTATGGATAAATATTCGGCAAGCCTTAAAAATGTTTATCGGATAGAAGCGAATGACCGGTGGAGTAAACCGGATACGACTAAAAAGGGATTCTTTGATTGGCTTGCGAAGAGCGGAGAAAAGAAATACCAACTGGCAATGCCAGTTATCCTTGCCGAAGATCTTAAACGCCAATTTCCCGAGGTAAACTCCTTTTGCCGCATTAACCGGTCATGGGAACCAGTGATAGTGGCGAATGATCAGCAATTTGATGAGGAAAGTGAGAAAGTTGTCTATGTGGATAAAAACTTCTTTTCATTTTTTGATCTCCCATTGACTAATACGAATACGGCGAATGCCTTTACAAGTAACAATAGTGTTGTTATTAGTGAGAGAGCAGCAAAAAAATACTTTGGCAATGGGGATCCTCTTGGCAAAGTGATAAACTTCAAAGACGGAGGAGATAAATTATATACGGTTTCGGCAGTAGCCAAAAATTTTCCATCTAACAGCTCCATGCAATTTGATCTGGTTTTTCCTGTGGAATCAAGAGATGATTTTGAAAGGAAGCGGAATGATGGAGTGAATTCTTCGTCTATTCTCACCCTGGTGCAGCTTAAAGAAGGAACTGATGTGGATGCATTCAAAAAAAAGCTGGCAGTATTCGGTGAAGAGTATTTTAAGCCATTGGACGAAATGTTCAAGAAATATGATCCAAATAGAAGCGACACTAAATTCAATTTATCGATCCGCCCATTTTCCGAAGGGCATTATAATGTAAGCAGCCCCTGGTTTTATTTTACAGATCTGAAAAGTATATACCAGCTTTCGTTGCTTGCTTTGATCGCATTAGGCATTGCCTGCCTGAATTATATTTTACTTTCATTAAGCCGGGTATCGGCAAGAAGCCAGGAAGCCGGAGTTCGCAAAACTGTAGGAGCCGGATGGAAACATATTATAAATATGTTCCTGATGGAAACTTTTACAATGGTGATGATTGCAATGATCGCAGGATATGTTATTGCAGTTATAGCCCTTCCTTATTTTAATGAATTAACTAAGATCAGTATACCGGTTATCGAGTTGTTCAATTGGAAATTCGTAGCCGTTGGAGCCGGGTTAGCCATATTGCTTACATTCTTAGCGGGTATTTATCCAGCTATCAAAATGGCCGGTATAAAACCTTTAAGTGTAATGAGTAAGTTCAGTACGTACAAACTGAACCCTTCACTATCAAAAATATTTATCACTCTTCAATA